>JAUIHQ010000089.1 GCA_030432155.1 bacterium
CTCCAGCTCCATGACCTCGTCTTTGTATTTTCCCGAGGCATCGACCTGCCCCACCGTTTCCAGCTCGGTCTCCAGCGCGGACAACATCTCGGTCACCGATTCGCTGTCGTCGCCGTAGAACTGGTTGATGTAGGTTTTAACGTCGGCTTCACGGGCCAGAACAAAGGAGATGTCGCGGGTGAGAACGAACGCCAGCTCATCGTTCACTTCCGGGCTGATCAGGTCGAACGTCGCGAAACGGATGGACTGGTTGTCGGCTTCGACCGGTACGACGTTGTACATCCTGGCCACGCTGGCCGGCACGGTGCGGATCACGTTGGCCGGAACATCCACGTGGGGGAGATCGATGATATCGGCCCCCATGTTGCGGGCGATCACCTGCAACAGATCGTCTTCGGACATGAGATCCATGTCGATCAGCAGTTCACGAATCGGTTTGCCCATTCGCTCGTGTTCATCGATCAGCTCTTCAGCCTGCTGGTTGGTAACCAGGTCATCCTCATAGAGCTGCTGGAGCAGAGGATCGCTGTATGTGACATCGTCGGCCATGTGGTTCCTGTCCCGCGTGCGTTATCCGTTCATGGTTTGAAGTTTCTGCATTGTCGTTTCCACATCCTGGGCGGAGGTGATGACGGTCTCGTAGCTGATCAGGCCCTTCTCGTACAGAGCCAGGAGATTTGCATCGAGGGTCTTCATGCCCCATTTCGCACCGGTCTGAATGTCGGAGGTGATCCGGAAGGTCTTGTTGTCTCGGATCAGCGCCTGGATGGACGGGGTCGACAACATGATCTCGAACGCGGCCACCCGGCCCGGTTTGTCCTGCCGCACCAGCAGCACCTGGGAAATCACCGACACGATGCTGGACGCGAGCTGGGTCCGGATCTGTTCCTGCTGGTTGGTGGGGAACGCATCCACGATCCGGTCGACGGTTCGAGCCGCCCCGGTGGTATGCAGGGTGGCGAACACGAGGTGACCGGTTTCAGCCGCGGTAATGGCGGCTTCCATGGTTTCCAGATCGCGCATTTCCCCGACCAGGATCACATCGGGATCCTGCCGAAGCGCGCGGCGCAGGGCTTCCTTGAACGTGGGCACGTCCTCGCCGATTTCCCGCTGGGTCACCACGCTCTTTTTGTGAGGATGGTAATACTCGATCGGGTCCTCGATGGTGATGATGTGGCACGACCGGGTCTCGTTGATGATGTTGATCATGCTGGCGAGGGTCGTGGTTTTGCCGGACCCGGTGGGACCGGTCACAAGAATCAGTCCTCTCGGCTTGTACAGAAGCTCCTTGATCGCGGGAGGAAGTCCGATTTCCTCCAGCGTCATCAGCGCTCGGGGAATCTGGCGCATCACCAGCGCCGTGCTTCCCTTCTGGTGAAACGCGCTCACCCGGAATCGGGCCTTGTTTTCAAAGGGATATCCGAAGTCGGTCCCGCCGTCCCGCTTGAGCATTTCCTGGTGATGCTCATTGGTGATCTCACGCATCAGCCGCTCGGTGTCCTCGGGCTTCAGCGATTCGGTATCGATCGGCTGCATGCTTCCGTGCAGCCGGATCACCGGCGGGCTGTTGATGGTAAGATGAAGGTCGGAAGCGCCCTCTTCCACAACCAGGTCGAGAAGATCCTGCATGTTGATATCGGCAGCGGCAGTCGTCATCAGTTGGCATCTCCCATGGTGACCCGGAACACTTCCTCCAGCGTCGTGCTGCCGGCGATTACTTTTCGCAGTCCGTCTTCCCGAAGGGTCCGCATGCCCAGCTCCCGGGCCCGGGACCGTAGATCGGCCGCCGAGACCTGCTCGAAGATCATGTGCTGAACTTCGTCACTGATGGTGAAAATTTCGAAGATGCCGATCCGGCCCCGGTAGCCGGTATGCTTGCACTCGTTGCAGCCCTTCCCGTGATACATCTCGGCCTGGGAAATGTTGTTGGCCATCGGCCCGAGCAGGCGGAGTTCCTGGTCGGTCGGCGTATAGGGCTCCTTGCACTTGTCGCAGATTTTTCGAACCAGTCGCTGGGCCATGATGCCGCGGATGGAGGAGGCGACGAGGAACGGTTTGAGGCCGATGTCGATCAGACGCGTGATGGCGCTCGGGGCATCGTTGGTATGTAGGGTGCTGAACACGAGGTGGCCGGTCAGGGACGCATTGACCGCGATTTCCGCGGTTTCCTTGTCGCGGATCTCACCGATCATGATGATGTTCGGCGCCTGGCGGAGCATGGACCGCAGGGCGGCTGCGAAGGTCAGACCGATGTCCGAACGTACATGCACCTGGTTGATGCCGGAAAGCTGGTATTCCACCGGGTCTTCCACGGTGATGATCTTCCGGTCGGGCTGGTTGATGTGGTTCAGACAGGCATACAGGGTGGTGGTCTTGCCGGACCCGGTCGGGCCGGTCACGAGGATGATCCCGTCGGACAGGCCGATAAGCCGCTCGAACGTCTGCTGATCGTCGGAGAAGAATCCGAGTTTGGGCAGCCCGAGCTGGAGACTCTCCTTGTCGAGAATACGCATGACGATCGATTCGCCGTGATTCGACGGAACCGAGGAGACGCGCAGGTCGAGATCGCGGCCCATGACGTTGATCTGGATACGACCGTCCTGGGGCAGCCGCTTCTCGGCGATACTCATGTTGGCCATGATCTTGACCCGGCTGATGATCGCGGACTGAAGGCGCTTGGGCGGACTTTCCACCTCATGCAGGACGCCATCCACCCGGTACCGGACCCGGAACTGCTTCTCCTGGGGCTCCAGGTGAATGTCCGATGCACGACTCCGGAATGCCTCGAGGATGATCAGGCTCACCAGCTTGATGATCGGGGCATCGGCATCGGTAACCTCGTCCTCCCCTTCCAGATCGGGGATGTCGAGGGTTTCGCGAACCTCGCGTTCCGTCGAGTCCCACATCGACTCAATCTGGGCTTCACTGCCGTAGTGCGAGTTGATCGCCGCCTCGATTTCCTCGGGCAGCGCCACCACGCCCTCCACCCCGGTCCGAAGCACATAGCGGAGGCTGTCGAGGGTTTCCACGTCCAGCGGATCGCTGAGGGCAACCGTGATCGTGTTGTCGGACTTGTACACCGGAATGACTTTGTAGCGCCGGGCGATTTCGGACGGGACCTGGTCGAACAGCTCCTGGTCGATTTCCACCCCGGTCAGGGACATGAACTCCATGCCGAACTGGTTGGCCAGCGCTTTCAGAATGTCGGCCTTACCGACGGTTCCCTGGGCATCGAGGATATCAACGACCGGTTTGTCATGCTGCTGGGCCAGCTCCAGCGCTTCGCGCGCCTGCTGACCCGAGATCAGTCCGACATTTTCGAGAATCTCAACAACGTATTCGTCGTTCGCGGTCAATCGTAACTCCCGTGCTTGAGGGTTGATAGAACCCTACTCGGCTCTTGTGCCTGTGTCAACGAACCGTGATCGGCCGGTCCCACGTTTTGCGGCTCCATGAAGACGGGTACCGGGCTCATCCCAGCTTTCGCATGAACAACTCGCGGACCACCTGGGGATTGGCTTTGCCTTTGCTGATACGCATAACCTGGCCGATCAGGAACTGGAGCGCCGCCTGCTTGCCCGCCTTGTAATCCTCTACGGATTTTGCGTGCTCACCGATGACCTGGTCCACCATACCCTCGATCGCACCTTCATCGCTGACCTGTACAAGCCCCTTGTCCTTCACGATCGTCTCCGGATCGCCTCCCTGTTCAAATAGAATGGAGAACACTTCGCGAGCCGCCGGCATGTTGATGACCTTTTTGTCGACGAGGCCGATCAGGGCGGCGAGTTGCTCCGGCGCCATGCGGATGGACGCGATGTCGGTCTCACGTTCCGACAAACAGCGCATCATGTCGGTCATCACCCAGTTGGATGCAGCCTTGCCGTTGCCGCAGGCCCGGGCGGTCGCCTCAAAGAAATCAGCCACGGCCCGGTCGGCGGCGAGAACGCCCGCATCGTATTCAGGAATGCCATAGTCCCGCACCATCCGGTCGCGGCGATCAGCCGGCATCTCGGGCAAGCCTTCCTTCCACGCTTCAATCTGCGCGTCGGTCAGCTCCACCGGCAGGAGATCGGGCTCGGGAAAGTACCGGTAATCGTGGGCATATTCCTTGGTCCGCATCGAGGCGGTCACCCCGGTCTCGTCATCCCAGCGGCGGGTTTCCTGAATGATCTCGCGTCCTTTCTCGATGTCGCGGATCTGGCGCTGAATCTCGTACTTCAACGCCCGGTGCACACCCTTGAAGGTGTTCATATTCTTGATCTCGGTCTTCACGCCGAGGGTGTCGCTGCCCGAGGGGCGCACGCTGGCGTTGATATCGCATCGGATGTTGCCCTGTTCAAGATTGCAGTCGCTGACCCCGCCGTACTGGAGGATCTGCTTGAGGGCGGACAGGAAGGCGAACGCCTCGTCGGCATTGCTCATGTCGGGTTCGGTCACAATTTCCATCAGCGGGGTGCCGCCGCGGTTGAAGTCGATGCCGCTGGCATCCCCGAAATGGATGTTTTTGGCCACATCCTCCTCGAGGTGGATGCGGGTGATCCCGATGCGCTTGGTTTCCCCGTCGAGAACGATATCGACATGACCGCCCGAACAGAGCGGTTGATCGTACTGTGATACCTGGTAGTTCTTCGCCTGGTCAGGATAAAAGTAATTTTTTCGGTCAAACTTGCTGCGGTGATTGATCGTGCAGCCAAGCAGCAGACCGGTTTTCACCGTCAGCTCGATCGCCTTTCCGTTGATCACCGGCAGGGCCCCGGGATACCCCAGACAGACCGGGCACACCTGAACATTCGGATCGTGACCGAACCGGTTCTCGCATCCGCAGAACATCTTCGAGTTCGTGCGGAGCTGAACATGCACCTCGAGACCGACGGAAGCGATCATGCTCACGGCATGGCCCTCCGTGTATGCCAATCCGTGGCCTGTTCATAGGTGTGGCCGACGCGGAGAATGGTGTTTTCACGGAACGCAGGGCCGAGAATCTGAAGTCCGACCGGCAGGTGGGCCGACGTAAAACCGCAGGGCACGGACAGGCCGCAGATCCCGGCAAGGTTCGCGGTCACGGTGAAGATGTCGCCGAGATACATCTTCAGCGGATCGTCGGTGTTCTCCCCCAACCGGTAGGCCGCGGTCGGTGCGACCGGGGTCAGAATGGCGTCGCAGGATTGGAAGGCGTGGTCGAAATCCTCGCGGATCAGGGTCCGCACCTTTTGCGCACGGAGATAGTAGGCATCGTAGTACCCGCTGCTGAGCACGTAGGTCCCGAGAATGATCCGGCGTTTGACCTCGGAACCGAATCCCGCGGCCCGGGTGGCGCCGTACATGGAGATCGGGTCATCGCCTTCGACTCGCGCACCGTAGCGGACACCGTCAAACCGGGCGAGGTTGGCCGAGGCCTCGGCGGTGGCGATGATATAGTAGGTCCCGACGGCATATTTCGTCCTCGGAAGGGAAACATCTACAATCTCGGCCCCGAGCCCTCGGCACACCTCAACCGCGTCGCGGACCCGGGCCTCGACATCCGGGTCCATGCCGTCGATGAAATACTCCCGGGGAAGCCCCAGCTTCATGCCCTTGATCCCCTTCCCGAGATCATCGCCGATACCGGCGGTTTCCGCCTGCACGGAGGTGGAATCCGCGGAATCGTGCCCGGCAATCAACCCGAGCAAGGCCGCGGCATCGCGTACGGTTTTGGTGATCGGGCCGATCTGGTCGAGAGAGGACGCATAGGCGGTAAGGCCGTAACGGGACACACGCCCGTAGGACGGTTTGAGGCCGACGCAGCCGCAGAAGGAGGCGGGCTGGCGGATGGAGCCCCCGGTGTCGCTTCCGAGGGCGGCGATGGCTTCATCGGCCGCCACCGCGGCTGCGGATCCGCCCGAGGAACCGCCGGGCACGTGGTCGGGCTGCCAGGGATTCCGGACCGGCCCGAACGCGGAGTTCTCATTGCTGGAACCCATCGCGAATTCATCCATGTTCACCCGACCGCAGATCACGACCCCGGCATCCTTGAGCCGGCGGATGACGGTGGCATCGTAAGGGGCGGTATAACCCTCGAGAATGCGGGATCCGCAGGTGCAGGGCTGATCCTTGACGTTCAGAACATCCTTCACTGCAATCGGGACACCGGTGTAACGTCCGCCGCCGCCGGATGCCCGGAGCGTATCCGCAGCTTCGGCATCCCGGACCGCCTGCTCACGGTCGAGCCAGGTATAGGCGCACACCGTTTTGTCGACCGCGTCGATCCGGTTGAAAAGGGCGCGGACAAGATCCGCCGATGTCGCGCCTCCCGATGCCAGCAGGTCGGCAGCTCCTTCAAACGTAAGGCGGGAATGATCGGTCATGGCGAACGCTATTCGATGATCCTGGGGACGAGAAACTGGTCGGAGCGGGTCGCGGGTGCGTTGCCGAGCACGGTGTCCCGGTCGAGGCCGGGACGGGCGACATCTTCACGGAACACGTTGTGCACCGGAACCGCGTGGGCCGTCGGCTCGACCCCCTCGACATCCAGCTCACCGAGCTCCTCCACGTAGGCGAGGATCTGGCCGAGCTGCCCGGCAAACCGTTCTTTCTCTTCATCGGTCAGACGGATGCGCGCAAGATGCGCAATGTATTCCACATCCATATCCGATGCTGATTGTTCCGAACGGCTCATATGGGCAGGGACCATAGCAACGGGATTGAGGAACGTTCAACATCGAACATCTGATTCCTCGATGTTCACGGGAATCCCAGCAAGATCCGTTCGGGTTACCTGAGGCGGTTGAAGAAAATCGGCATCTTTTATTGGCGACGTCGAACGTACTCGTGCACATACGTATACAAGCTGATCGGGGATTTTGCATGTACCAGGTATGCGTACGTGATGAGCGGCTACGACATGATTGAAACCGCCCTGAGGCGTAACCCTCTCAACATCACGGATCAGGCGCCCAGATGTTCCTGCAGCCGCTTGCGCTCGGCGGGATTGGTCATCACGATGAGAATGGCGCCGTCGTCGAGGACGGTGTCGGCGGGGGGATGATACTGCCAGGCGCCCCCCTGGCGGATCGCCAGCAGCAGGGTCTGGGTGAATGCATCCAGGCCGAGGTCGGCCAGGGTACGTCCGCCACTGGCCACCGTAACCTCCTCCACCCTGAGATTGGCGTCGCTGTTCCGCATCATCACATCGAGGAACGACACCACCGCGGGTCGGACCATCTCCGACGCCATGCGCAGCCCGCCGATGTAGGTTGGTGAAATCACCCGGTTGGCCCCCGCCGCTTTCATTTTGCCCTCGTTCTTCAGATCGTGGCAGCGGGCGATAATCGACATGGCGCTGTTGAGCTGGCGGGCGGTCAGGCATATGATCAGGTTCAGGTTGTCCTCATCCGTTGCGGCGAACAGTCCCTTGGCCCGATCCACCCCGGCCAAAGCAAGCGCATCACTGTCGGTGCTGTCGCATTCCATATACACCAGGTCGGGCATCGACTCTTCCAGCTTCTCCAGCGCCTTCCGGTCGGTATCCATGACAATCACCTGCCGGCCCGTGGCATGCAGCTCGGCGATGATATGCCGGCCGACCTGCCCCACGCCGCACACGATGTAATGATCCGAAAATCCTGCCGCCTTCTTTTCCATGCTTCGCCTCCTGAATCGTTCACTGACCGTGCCCTCAACCACCAGCGCCGTGATGCTGGACACCAGGTACGTGAGGGTTCCAATGCCGACCAGGGCCAGGAACATGGTAAAGATCCGGCCCGGGGGATTGTGGGTGAGATCGACCACCTCGCCGTAGCCGATGGTGGTGATGGTGATCACCGTCATATAAATACAGTCCAGTACCGACGCGTTGTTGTCGTCCAGGAACCAGTAGACCAGCGAACCGCCGAAAATAATGATGACAAGGACGAGGGCCGTTCCGATGAGCCGGTTTCGCTGTTGGCGGGAAAACGTGCTCATGGATGAGTCCGGGCTGAATCAGCCCGCGCGGTCTCCATTCTTTCGCCGGCTCGCGACGAGAACCAGTCCGGCCGCGGCCAGCAGCGCCATACCGCCGAACTGGAGCCAGAGGGAACCGGCCGGCGGCGCGAAGGTCAGGGTTACCTCATGAATACCGGGAGGGACCTTGACGCCGAGGAAAAGATAATCGCACCGCACCACGGCGGCCGGCTTGCCGTCCACCTCGGCCGTCCAGTGAGGGGAAAATTTATCGGCCGCCCGCAGAACCGCAGGGCGGGACACATTGATTTTCATCGTGATACGGCCCGCGCGGTACGATGTCACCTCCAGGGTACCATCGTCTCCCCCGCCGGAGGTCGTCTCGAGGCCGAGGGTGTTCGCCGCGGTTTCCGAAAGAACCACCGGTTGCCCCGGCTCATTGGGGCCCAGCGAGGATAATACATCGCCGTCGGGCACGATCCGCCACGACGATGCAAGCCGATACCGGGACCACGGGGTCCGCGGTTTGAGAATCGCGTGCTGGCCCGGCTGCTGCTGGGTAGCGGGAATCACCCCCACGCCCTCGCCTTTCTGGACAAGGTTGAAGGCGAACGCGGGTTCGAACATGTCCTTGGTCGATGGATTCTGCTGGAACTGATTCCAGTACCCGGCCGGACCGGCGAGCAGGCCCACCCCGAAATGCGACCATGCAGTCTGGGGTGTACCGTTCATCGCCGCGAAATATTGTTTGTAATCTTCCGGCATCCGCATCTGCCCGATGTTGAAGGTGGGTATGCCGTGGTACGGCAGAAGGATGCTGAGCCATTGATTGTAGATACCGCTCTGGGTCAAAAGTAACAGCCGTTGGGGACCGAGATCCTGCTTGATGAACGTTATCGCCTCGTTCGAACCGACCAGCGCCTCCGACGGCATGGTGCGAACATAATGACGGCTGACGACGAGTTGATCGAGGGCCACCACCGCGATCAGGATCGCGGGCATGCGGATGATCCACGGCGAAGCGATGTCCTTCGCATTTCGGAGCAGCAGCACGACCCCGCCCCACGCAATGGCCAGCATGATGAATGCATGCCATGCGGCGCGAATCTTGTTGGCGGTCATCACCGGAGCCGCATCCCCCCACCCCTGCTGGCGGAAATTCACGATGGCCGTGTTCTGGGAAACGGACATGAAGAGCGCCCACAGGCCGAACAGACCGGCCACGATCAAGCCACCCTTCGACCAGCGTTTCAGGTCGGCGATCATGTCGCGGTTCTTCTCCCGGTCGCGGGCGAACGTGATCAGGGTCTGGAGTCCCACGCCGGCGAGAATGGCGATCGCGACCTGGGTGACCTGGAGGAATTTTACCGGATTCCGGATCGACGACATGCCCGGCAGTTTGAAGAACACCGAGTACAACGGAAAATATTTTCCGAGCCCGAGAAGAAACGTGAGCAGGATCACCAGGGACCAGAAGATCGTTTCCCCCCGGGTGAAGATGGTCTTCCGGTTCCGGATCCAACCGAGGAAGAATACCATCGCCGCGAAATAGATCGGAATGGCGCCGAGATAAAAGGTCTCGAGCTTAAAGTTACGGAATCCCTGCCCGGTCACGTTGAATTGCGCGGACTGGCCGAGCTTGCCCCAGTAGGGGCCGGCCGGTTCGCCGCTGCGCCAACCGAAGAAACCGGGAGCAATCCACTCGATGGTCTCCGACGGCGGCCAGCTCCACTGGGTGCAGTATTCCCACAATTCCTGTTCCGCCCTCTCCTGCTCGCGTTCGGACAGGTTCTCTTCGGCCACCGGGGCATCCAGCTTGAACAGGGTATAGGCGGTCCAGACCGGACGAACCGCGAGGATCATGGCTACCGCCGCCACCGGTACCACCACACGCAGCAAACCCGCAGGTTTCCATCCCTGCTCCTGCACCACCCGGAACAACGCGTACAGCCCGAGGGGCATGGCGAAAAAGAGACCCGAGTCCGCCTGCTCCAGGAACATCCCCCCCATCGCGCCGCCGGCGAGAACGGCCCATGCCGCCGACCGGCGGCGCACCGCGGTCTCGACCAGGTAGAGGTACATGCAGGCGAACATCACCACCCCGAACTTGCCGATGTGGCCGGCGTAGTTGAGGAAGAAATTGCTGCCGAGCCAGCACCCGGTCAGGGCGGCGAGGCCCGCGGCCCAGACCCCCGCCCCCTTGCGGCGGAGAAACAGGCCGAGGAAGATGGACCCGATGACCAGGTCCAGATAGTGGATGTAGTTGACGAACACGCGGACCGGCAGAATCGACAGCACCAGGTTCGTCCAGGTGATGTTGACCGTCATCGGCTGACCGGCGGCGATGGAGTCGTCCCAGCCGCCGACAAACGAATGGGGTAATGTATCTTTGCGGAGGGCGATCGCCCCGATATTGTCATCGGTGGTGAACAACACCTGGCCGGGCATGAGAACGCCGCGGTATACGATCAGGCCGAAGACAAGAACCGCGAGGGCGAAGAACCGCCAGGCCCGGCCGGGTTTCCCCTCCCCCGTCATTGCATTTCCGTTTGATTGGTCTACCATACGCGAACTGTCATGTTGAAGATACCGCCATACCATCAGGGAAACCTCGCTCGGGGATCAATTCTTTTTCCCCTTTTTTCCCGGCGCAGCGGAGTGACCGTACCGTGGTGAAGAAACTGGTCATGGGCCTGATCCTCGCCCTGATCCCGTTCCTGCTGCTCGAGCTGGGACTGCGGATCCTCGGCATCGGCGGCAGCGTTCTCTATGAGGAACACCCGGAATACGGTTACCGCCCCGCTCCCGACCAGACCTTCTCGACCCTCGGCAAACCGATCCGGATCAATGACCGGGGCTACCGGGGACCGGTCGACGACTCCCCGATCCTGTGCATCGGGGACAGCGTAACCTACGGGACAGCGGCGGTTGCGGATGACGAAACGTTCCCGGCCCGGCTCGGCGCCCTCAACGCCGGGGTCAACGGCTGGGGCATCCCCAACGTGGCCGCCTACCTTCAGCATGCGCCGCTGGACGGCATCGAAACCGTGGTCTGGCTGATCCCGTCCTGCGACGTCCTCCGCCCGTTCATGACCCTCCGGGACGGATTGATCAGCACCAATCGACGCATGCTGTTCCGCACCGAGTATCTTTTCCGGTTCATCTGGTACGGACACATTATGCCCGAGCCCTCCCCGAACCCGTTTGATCAATTCGAGCCCAACCTCGCCGCGGTGAAAGCTACCGCCGGGCATCTGGACGAAAGGGATATCCGCCTGCTGCTCGTATTTCTCCCCTACCGGGAAGAGGCGATGGGCGAAACCGTTCGCGAAACGCCCTACGTGCAGAAGATGATTGAAGCCTGCCGCGACGCGGGACTCAACCCAATCGTCCTTCAACCCGACGGAGATCCCGCCGCCCTGTACCGCGACAGCGCTCACCTGACGCCCGAAGGAAACCGCTGGCTGGCCCGGCAACTGAACCCCCTGTTGGAGAAAACCACCCCATGATCCGGACCCTCTTATCCCTGCTGACTGCCGTGTTGCTCATGACCGGATGCGTACAGAAAGAACCATCCGGCCCCGAACGTCCGTGGCGGGAGTTCATGATGGACCTGATCCAGCCGGAGCAATTGTGCATGCTGGAAGGAGAAGGCACGGAACTCCTCTCATCGTACGACCGGACCGGAGGGAACGATGATTTCAATTCGTTTGTCGCGGATGCCGGCAACGGGTGGAAGGTCATCGCCGATCTCAAGGGCCCCGGGGTGATCCGGCGCTTCTGGATGACCGGTTCGGATTACGGCCACCCGGTCCGGATCTTCATCGACGGCGAAGACACGCCGCGCATTGAAGGCACGATGGAAACCCTGTTCGGGGATATGTACCCGTGGGTCCACCCCCTCGCCCAGTATGTGAACATGTGTTTCTACAGCTACGTGCCGATCACCTTTGCCCGCAGCATCCGCATCGAAACCAAGGGCCCGAACACCCACCCCATCTGGGGACCGCGCAAAATCTACTTTCACCTCAATGTCGAAGACCTTTCCGGGACACGCGTGCAGAGTTATCCGAAGGAATTGAGCGAAGCAGACCGGCGGGCAGTCGGACAACGGGCGCTCCGACCGGGCACCGTTCGGGCCACCACAGCCTCCGTG
>JAUIHQ010000090.1 GCA_030432155.1 bacterium
CCATCGTCCACCGCCGACTGTATGAGCCGTACCAGCCACACCGCGAGCAGGGCCGCGAACAGCGGAAAGAGCGGCACCTGGTAATCATCATAGGGAAAGGGGGCAAGAACATGCACGAGTGTGACGGCGCCCAGCGACCACCAGGCGAGACTCTCCACCGTGGAGGCAAGCGAAGCTTTGCCTTCAAGCGGCCGCCCGGCCCATCCGGTGAGTTTGAACAGTACGGCCGCGGCAAACAGCAGAAACGCCACGAGATACGCCTGGAGCAGACGGGAAACAAAGCCTACCTTGTAAACCAGCGCCGACACCAGGCCGCCCGCCGACCGCTCGGCATGGTAATCAAACATCCCGAACAGGAACGCGTCCGGGGCTTTCATATACAGCGGCCAAAGGATCACCCCGAGGACGGCAAACCCGGCGGCCCCATAGGCAAGCCAGTCCGCATGTGATCCCCGGCCGCGAAACGCGCGAATCAGAAGACCCAGGCCGCACACCGCGAGAACCGCCCCCGAAGAGAGGCGGGTACAGGCCGCCATCGCACCGAAGGCTGCGGCGCCGGCAAACCACGCCCAGGCCCGTCTCTCCCTCCGGACACCTTCTCCCAGCAGGAGAAACGACACGATCAAAAGGAACGCGCAAAGCGAGTACGTCTTCACCACCGTCGTGTAATAACTCTGGTACACATTCAGCAGCACGAGACTGAGGGCGACAACACCGGCGGCACGGCCGGCCCGTCGGGCGGCGAACCAGACCGCACCGCACCCCGCGGCCAGCCCCAGAACCAGGGTGATCAGTCGTCCCCCTCCCACCCCCATCGCATCGATCACCGGGGCGGCGGCGCTATAGACCAGCGGGAGGAGCGGAGCCTGGGTGTAGGCGAAATCGACATAAGGAAAGCGGCCGTCCGCGACCTGGAGGGCGGCATAAAGATACCATCCCTCGTCCTGGTTCAGATTCCCGAACCAGAGGTTCATGACCGCTAGAAACCCGCCGCCGAGCAGGGCGAGGAGCGCGACGGGGATGAGCGAGCGCATACGAATCAAAACACCTCCGACGAGGGATCGGCGAGATGACGAAAGAAGCGCTGAAGAATACGGGTGCCGGTCCGGAGAGATGACAGCTCGATGTATTCATCCGCGGTATGGGCCTGGTGAATGCTCCCGGGACCGAACACCGCCACTTCTTCACAGGTCAGGGAAAACGGTCCGGCATCGCTGTACCATCCGGCGCCGGCCGAGTTGGCGGCGAGTCCCTCCTCGGCGATGCCGGCGAGGAGCCGGCGGACGAGGCGGGATGAAGGATTGGTCTCGAAGGGAGGCCCGTATTCGATGGGCCGGACCGTACCGTCCACCAGCGTGCCGGCGTTTACCGCGCGGCGGATGTGTTCACGGACGCTTTCGCGGACTTCGTCGGGATCTTCACCCGGCACGAGCCGCCGGTCCACTTCGGCCACGCAACGTTCGGGAACGATGTTGATCGACGACCCGCCGCGAAGAATACCCACATTCATGGTCGGGCGGCCGAGCACCGGGTTCACAATCGATGATTCATCCACATCTTTCTGCATCGCGGCCAGAACCTCATACATGCCCATGACGGCGCTGCAGCCTGCGTCGGGATTCGATCCGTGAGCGGCCCGGCCGAGGGTCTCCACTTCAAACCAGCAGGCCCCCTTATGAGCCAGAACCACTTCCAGCTCCGTGGGTTCGAGGATCAGCGCTTCATTCGCACCGAGTCCTTCACCGGCGAGCTGGCGTGCGCCCAGGTTTCCCTTTTCCTCCCCGATCGCGCCGACAAAGATCAATTCCACCCCGGCTTCCTCCAGCCGGTTGAGGGTATCGGCATCAAGGGCGGTCAGCGCGGCCGCCATCGCCCCCTTCATATCGCAGGCGCCCCGGCCGTAGAGGCGGTCGTCGCGGATGTCCCCGGCGAACGGGTCCACCGTCATCCCGTGAATCCCCTGGGTATCGAGGTGTGCCTCGACCAGAACCGTCCGCCGGACCTGCTTGGGCGTACGGCGTCCTATAATATTGGGACGGTCGCGGAGCTCCTCCCGCGACTCCACGGCAAAGCCGGCACCGGCGAGGTAATCGGCGAGAAACGCGGCCATGCGGGCTTCGCCCCCGATCGAGGGGTCGTCCGCCAGCATCGGATTCACGCTGGGAATCGCCACAAGCGTCTGCAAGAGTTGTACTTCAGGATCCATCGTCACCGCCGGTATCTGCGACAGCCTAGCGACTCCGCCATCCTTTGACAATCCTCCCCCCGAAAAACGCCAATGTTGCCTGCAAAACCGCTAAAACCACCAAATATTGTAGTTGCGTGAGGAAACCTCCACATGCTATAGATTGCCCGCTATGCCCAGAAGTAGCGTAACTGCAACGAAATCGGTCGAACGCACCTGCGTCTGACGGGGCCCGGGGGAGGAAAACCTTGTATCTCAAACGTCTCGAAATCATCGGCTTCAAGAGCTTTGCCAACAAGACTCGTCTCGAATTCGAACCGGGCATGACCGCGATTGTCGGCCCCAACGGGTGCGGCAAAAGCAATGTATCCGACGCGGTACGTTGGGTGCTGGGCGAGCAGAGCGCCAAGGCCCTTCGCGGCGGCAAGATGGAAGACGTGATCTTCAACGGCACCGATGAGCAGAAGGCTTTGGGCATGGCCGAGGTCAGCATGACCCTTGCCGATTGTGAAGAAGCTCTCGGCATGGAATACAACGAGGTCACAATCACCCGCCGCGTGTTCCGGTCGGGCGAAGGCCAGTACTTCATCAACAAGGCCCCCTGCCGCCTCAAGGATATTCAGCGTCTGTTCATGGACACCGGAATCGGCACCAACTCCTACTCCATCATGGAGCAGGGCAAGATCGACCGAATCCTCAGTTCGCGCCCCGAAGACCGGCGCTCGGTGTTTGAAGAAGCCAGCGGGATCACCAAGTTCAAGGCCGACAAGAAAGAAGCGATGCGAAAACTGGAGCATACGGAGGCCAACCTGCTTCGGCTCGACGACATCATCCGCGAAGTCAAGCGCCAGATCATTTCCCTTCAGCGCCAGGCGGGCAAGGCCCGGCGGTACCAGGAGATGCGCGACCAGCTTCAGTCCTATGACGTATACATGTCGCGCCAGAGACTCGACAGCCTGACCGATTCGATCAAGACCCTGGAATCCACCCTCGCCTCTCTGCAGGAACAGGACGAGGCGGTTCGTGCCGACATCGAAACATCGGAAGCCGGCACCGAGGAATTCCGCACCCGCCTGGACAAAAATGAAGCGGACATCGCCCAGACCATGGAAGAAGCCGTCCGGGCCCGCACCGAGCTGGAACGGGTTCACGAGCTGATCCGTCACAACGGCGAGCGCATCACCGAGCTCAAGGAACTTTCCGAGCGCGACACCCGCGATATGGAAGACGCGCGCATCCGACTCGAACAGCATCGCAAGGCGGTGGACCAGGAAAACACCTCGCTGGCCAGGGCCACCGAAGAGCGCGACAACGCCGACCGCGAGCTCGAAGCGGAAGCCCGCAAGCTGCGGGAACGCGAACAGGAAGTCGAACAGACCAACCAGACGATTCACAAACTGCGCAGCGAGCAGGTCGACCTCGATGCTCGGATCGCCCAGCTCCAGAACGAGCGTAACCAGATCGATGCCGAGGAGCGCCAGAACGACCTGCGCCGGGAGCGGCTCGCCGCGGAGCTCAGCGAAACCCGCCGAGCCCTTGAGATCCTCCAGGAGCGGGAGCAGGACATGACCGCCCGTCTCAACCAGCTCCGGCAGGATGCGGCGACCGCCCAGCAACAGCACGATGAAGCCACCGGATCCCGCAAGGACAAAAACGCGGCCATCGCGGGACTGAAGAAGGAACTTTCCGAGCTGCAGCCCGAAGCCGCGGCCCGCCGGGCCAAGATCGACCTCCTCACCGAAAGCAAGGAAAAGCGGGAAGGTTTTCCCGAGGGCGCGCGAAGGATTCTCGACCGGTCCGAAGGATTTGACATGGACCCCGCCATCATTCTCGGCCCGTTGGCCGAAGCCCTCCAGGCCGAAGACCGCTACAAACTCGCGCTGGAGACCGTGCTGCGTCCATGGCTCGATGCAATCGTGATCCGTCACGACAACGATGCCGCGGATCTGCTGCGGCGGCTGGAGGCTGCATCCGCCGGATCGGCGCGCATGTTGACCGTACCCGCCCGGGCCCCGGCCCCCGCCCCGGCCGATGGCGACCGACTGCTGGATCACATCCGCGGACCGGAGCCGATCCTTCACCTTCTCGGTCATCTCATCGGACACGTGCTGGTGGCCGACGATGCGGGCAGCATTCCCAACGAGCTTCCCGAAGGCGTGACGTATGTGACGCTCGAAGGCGGACTGCGGACACGCGGCAAGGCCGAATTCTGGCGCCGTGATGAAGCGGGAGAAAATCCCCTCGCCCGCCAGCAGCTTCTCGAAGAATGGACCCGGGAGCTGGAGACGTTCGAAACGCGCATTCGTGAACGCGAACAGCGGGTCGAGACCCTGCAGGGCGAAGAGGCGAAGCTGGAGCAGTGGATCGCCGAGGCCGCGGCCAAACTCAAAGAGGCCCACCGGGCCCTCGATACCACCCAGGGCGAGTTCCAGGTTCTTCAGCAGCAAAAGAAAGAAGCCGGCGACCGGGTCGATACCGTGGGCTGGGAATTGAAAGCCCTGGAGGAACGGCAGGGCACCGGCGGCGATCGACGGAAATCGATCGGTGACGCCATCGACGAATGTCGGGCCCGGCAGAACGACATCCGCGATACGGTTCGCGCGGGCACCGAGTCCCTCAAGGACCTGGAGAATGCGCGCAGCAAAGCCCAGGGAATCGTGACCGATCTGCGGGTGCGCTATTCCGAGCGCCGGCAGACCGTGGAACATCTTTCATCACGCATCGAGCAATTGCAGTCACGGGTGCAGGAACTGGAATCCCTGATCTCCGAGCGGAACCGGGGTGTTGACACCTACCGGGACCGGATCGGCGACCTGCAGGCCGGCATTGAAAGGTCCAACAGCCAGATCGAACCGCTGGAAGCCAGGGTACGCGAGCGTGACGATTCCCTGGAAAACCTCAAGGCCAACAAGGAATCGCTCCAGGGGTCGCTGTCCGAGCACGAAAAGCAGCTCCGTCAGCTTCGCGCCGCCCATGAAGAGATCCTCAAGAAGCGTTCCCAGAGCGATGTCGAGCTCGGACGCCAGCAGGAACGGCGGCAGAACCTGATTGAGCGGGTGACCGGCGACTACCGGATTACCGTCGAAGATCTTCTTGAAGCGAAGGAACCGGAATGGGAAGGCGAAGAGCGGCCCGACAACGAGACCATCGAGACACGGATCGCCGAGCTGCGGGCCAAGCTTGAGGCCATGGGCCCGGTCAACCTGGTGGCGATCGAGGAACATGCCGAGCTCGAAGAGCGGTATGCCTTCCTGACTGCGCAGAACAGCGACCTGATCAACGCCAAGCAGCAGCTCATCGAGATGATCCGGGAGATCAATCAAACCACGACCCAGTTGTTCTCCGAGACTTTTGACAAGGTCAACGCCAACTTCGAACAGATGTTCACCCAGATCTTCGGCGGGGGCACGGCCAAGCTGGTCCTGACCGACGAGGGGGATATTCTTGAATCCGGCATCGAGATCATCGCCCGGCCGCCGGGCAAGAAACTGCAGACCGTATCGCTGCTGTCCGGTGGTGAACGTACCATGACCGCGGTCGCGCTGCTGTTTTCGCTCTACATGGTCAAGCCGAGTCCGTTCTGCGTCCTCGACGAGCTCGATGCCGCGCTTGACGACGCCAACATCGGGCGTTTCGTTAAAACCGTGCAGGGTTTTGTCGAGTACTCCCAGTTCATCGTCATCACCCACAACCGCCAGACCATCGCCGCCGCCCAGACCCTGTACGGCGTGACCATGGAGAAGCGAGGCATCTCCAAGATCGTGTCGGTGAAATTCTCCGACATCGAGGATCCGGGGACCGGAAAGAACAAGACGATGTCCATGGCCCGCTGACCTCGGTTCGTGGATAGCAACATTCGGGATTGACGATACCGGATGTGATCTCCACCCTTTGCGGGGCAAAAGGACCAACTATGGCGATCAACCCGTTTATGCAGGCATTCATGGACTCCTTCCCCCACGAAGGACTGACGTTCGACGACGTTTCCCTGATGGCGCAATATGCCGACTTCCTACCGCCCGAAGCCGACACGAAGACGCGCTTTACGTCGCGGATCCATCTCAACATTCCCTTTGTCAGCGCGGCGATGGATACGGTGACCGAGGCGAAAATGGCCATCGCCATGGCCATGAAGGGCGGTATCGGCGTCATCCACAAAAACCTGACGCCGGAGCGGCAGGCGATGATGGTGAGCCGGGTGAAGCACCACCTCAACGGCCTTATCGCAACCCCCATCACCTTCCGCAACAACCAGACCCTTGCCGACGTCCGGCGTATCCGGGAGGAGAAGGGATACTCGTTCAGCGGATTTCCCATCCTCGACGCTGAGGACAACATTGTCGGGATTCTTACCGCAGCCGACATCAAGTTCGCCACCAACCCCAACGCCCCGATCACCGAGGTGATGACATCCAGGGTCATCACTGCGCCGCCGGATACCGATCTCGACCAGGCATTCGCGTTGATGCAGGAGAACAAGATAGGAAAGCTGCCGCTCGTCCGGGACGGCAAGCTCGTGGGTCTCTACAGCTTCTCCGATGTGCAGTCCCTTACCCGGAACCAGAATCCAACCTACAACCGCGACGCCAAGTATCGCCTGCGGGTCGCGGCGGGGGTCGGACCCAACGATCAGCAGCGGGTGGAGGTTCTGGCCGAGGAGGATGTGGACGTCGTGGTCATCGACACCGCCCACGGCCACTCCAAGGGCGTCATCGACATGGTGAAGTGGGTTCGCAAGCATTATGACGACATCGATATCGTGGCCGGCAATATCGCCACCGGTGAGGCGGCTTTGGCGCTGCGGGATGCCGGCGCCCACGCGGTAAAGATTGGTATCGGTCCGGGATCGATCTGCACGACCCGGGTCGTGACCGGTGTCGGCACCCCCCAGGTCACCGCGATCTACGATTGCGTCAAGGCCCTCGAGAATTCCATCCCGGTGATCGGCGATGGCGGGATCCGGTATTCCGGCGATGTCGCCAAGGCCATCGCTGCAGGGGCCGACTCAGTCATGATGGGCTCGGTTCTGGCCGGAACGGATGAAAGTCCGGGCGAGAAAATCATTTACCAGGGCCGCCAGTATGTCGTGTACCGGGGCATGGGAAGCCTCGGGGCGATGCAGTCCAACCAGGGCAGCCGCGAACGGTACGGGCAATCCGATGTCGATCAGGACGACCTCGTTCCCCAGGGTATCGAGGGCATGATCCCTTACTCCGGCCGCTTGAGCCAGGTCCTCACCCAGTTTACCGGCGGACTCCAGGCCTCCATGGGTTTCTGCGGTTGCCGCTCGATCGACGACATGCGGTCCAAGGCCCGTTTCGTTCGCATTACCGCCTCTGGAAGCGCCGAAGGCCACCCCCACAACGTGACCATCACCAAGGAAGCCCCGAACTACCGGTCATAACCCGACCTGGGCCCACGCATCCCGCATCCCGCATCCCGCATCCCGCATCTCGCATCCCGTATCCCGTATCCCGTATCCCGCATCCCGCATATGTCATTCATATTCAGGATTCTATAGCTTTCTTTTTATGTCGTTTCAGGATGGACAAGGGGTGTCGTTCTGGTGTATTCGTACCGCCTTTTTCCGGACAGGAGCATTGCATATGACAGACTATACATTGGACAAGGTACGCGAAGAGCTGATCGGCATTCTCAAGGATATGACGAGTGACTGGGAGATCGACGATTTCTCCGGCGACATCAGGCTCGACCCAGCTCGTGGGCGACCTTTCGTTCGAATCCATTGAAATCGTGCAGCTTATGGTGACGATTGAGCAGCACTTCGGTCTCAAGAACCTCGCTTCGGAAGAGCTTCTGATGCGTGACGGCCGTTACGTGCCCGACCGCACGGTTGAGGAAGTCACCCAGTTCGTTTACGACCAGATCCAGAAGCGGAAGTAATGGCGCGGACCCTCCTTCTCGGACTCGACGGCGCGACCTTCACCATTCTCCGGCCCCTGATGGACCAGGGCCGGATGCCGTTCCTCAAGAAATTCATCGAGGACGGCGTGCAGGCCACTCTGATGTCGACCCCCTGCCCGGTCACCCCCCCGGCGTGGACCTCCATGACCACCGGGGTGAATCCCGGCCAGCACGGCATCTTCGACTTCATCGCCGCCGATGACACCGGCGACTCGATCAAGTTCCACATGGAAACCGCCCGGGGTGTCCAGGCGGAGACCCTCTGGAGCATCGTCAACCGTCACGGGATGAAGGCCGGAGTCATGAACTTCCCCGTCTCCTATCTCGCCCCGCCCTTCGAAGGATACATGGTACCCGGATTCATCACCGCCCGGGTCCTCAAGATGGGCGTTCAGCCGCGTCCCTTCTACGATGAGATCAAGCAGCTCCCCGGCTTCGATCTCCAGGCCATTTCCTGGAACTCCGAGGGCGGGGAGACCACGCTCGGTGCGGCCCGGATGAAGGATTTCGAAAGCCTCAAAACCTGGGTCGACCGGCTGAAGAAAAAAGAACTCGGCTGGTACTCCATCGCCAAGGCGCTGATCGAGAAGAATGACTGCGAATTGATTGCGATGGTGTTCGAGGGCGTTGATCGCCTCCAGCACTTGATGTGGGACCTGATCGATCCCGCCTTCTTCCCGGAACATCCCACGGAGACCGATATCGCCGGCCGGGATTATTGCTTCAGCTATTACACCCTGGTCGACAGCTATCTCCAGCAGCTCGTGGAAGCCGCGGGACCGGACACCCGGATCATCATTGCTTCGGATCACGGCTTTGGCTCGACCACCGAGCTTGTGTACGTCAACGCCTGGCTCGCTCAGAACGGGTACCTCACCTGGAAAGAGGGAGCGGCCAAGGATGCCGTGGGCATGATGCACAACGTGAACATGCGCAGCCACTTTGACTCGATTGATCTCGAGAACACCGTGGCGTATGCCCGGACCGCCAGCGCCAACGGGATTTACATCCGTGTCGCCGGCGAGGGACGCAAAGGCGGGGTGAAACCGGAAGACTATGAAAAGGTTCGGGAAGAGATCCGCACCGGCCTTCTCGACTTCAAGGACCCGAAAGACGGCAAGCCGGTGGTGATCAAGGCTGTGACCCGCGACGAGGCGTTTCCCGGCAGGGCCAACGAGCTGGCCCCGGATATCACGGTTACGCTGCGGGACGGCGGATTCGTTTCGATCCTCAACTCCGATGAACTGGTCGTCCAGCGGCCGGAAGTGAAGGGTACACACCGGCCCGAAGGTGTGATCTTTGCCGGCGGCCCCGGCATCCGCAAAGGCGTATCGCTTGACGAACTCAGCATCCTCGACGTTGCCCCCACCCTGATGCACAGCCTCGGCCTTCCCGTGCCCGAGGATTTTGAAGGGCGGGTCATCGAAGAAGCATTCGAACCGTCCTACCTTGCCGATCATCCCGTGCAAAAAGGCGAGGCGACCAAGCCTCCGGTGGATGAAGATGCGGCGGGCGATGATGATAAAGGCGGCCTTGAGGAAACGGATGAGAACATCGTTCTCGAACGGCTGAAGGCTCTCGGCTATATCGAGTGATCGAGCCGGGATTGCACCGGAACGCGGAGTTCATGCCTCATGCCTAAGATCACCACCAGCCGACTCGGACTTTTTTACCAACAGGCGGGTGAAGGACCGGACGTGGTGATGGTGCACGGACTGGCCGCCAACCTTGCCTTCTGGTTTCTCAAGATTGTTCCCTTCTTCAAAGAGTCCTACCGGGTCACCGCCTACGACCAGCGCGGGCACGGGATGTCGGAGACACCTCCCGACAGTTACACAACCCTTGACCTTGCCGAAGACCTGAAGTCCCTGCTGGACGAGCTCGGTATTGAAAAGCCCCATCTCGTCGGCCACAGCATCGGAGGTGCGGTCTGCACCCATTTTGCCGCCCTGCACCCGGAGCGGGTGCATACCCTGACCCTGATCGAGAGTCGGCTTCATGCCTTCCAGCCGATCCGCAGCCGTGACAACGAGGCATTCTGGGAAAAGCACAAGGATGAATTCGCCGAGCAGGGCATCGTGGTCCCGAAAAACACCCCCAAGGTATTCTATTCCCTGATGGAGGAATTGAGTCCCCTGGCCGAGCAGGGACACATCAATCCCAACGCCGTGCCGGGCCTGATCCTCCGGGGTGCGGCAAACCCGTCGAGCCGCAGCGGTCAGCGATGGCTGAAACTGGTCTCCGAGACGACCTTTGCCACCGACCTTCAGGAGATCGCCGGACTCGAAGAAAACCTCATTCGCACGATCACCCACCCTGCTCTCGTCATGTACGGCGCCGATTCTCATTTCATGGGAAGCTGCGAAGGCCTGCGAGCCGCCCTGCCCCATGCCGAGATCCGGGTGCTGGAAGGACGGGGACATTTCTTCCCGGTCACCGAACCTGCGGTGGTCGCCGAAGAAACCCTCGCATTTCTCGCCCGCCACGGCTGACGCAACGAGTCCCGGGCGAAGCGGGAGGGCGAGCGGCTCGCGAGCCGCGGAAATGACAACGTGTGCGAAATGGACATTCCCAGATCGTTATCCTCATTTCAGTGGTTGTCGCTCAGGAAGCAGGGTTGACCCAAGCCCGAAGTACCTCCACAGGATTCTCGTACTCCAGCGCCAAATCGAACTCGTAATCGTAATTGTAATCGCTTGCCCGTGAACTTCCCGGTTTCACCGAGCCATGATTCATGTCACCCTGATCACATGGCGTCATCCCTGCTCCATCACACCTTCGGACCGGTGCATGACCGGCATAGCCGAATCCTGATCCTGGGCTCGATGCCGGGGGAGGCTTCGCTGACGGCAGGCGAGTATTATGCGCATCCCCGCAACCAGTTCTGGCCGATCATGGGGATTCTGTTCAATGCCGGACCGGATCGTCCATATCCCGAGCGGCTTGACCGGCTGCGCAAACAGGGGGTTGCTCTTTGGGACGTGATTGCATCCTGCCGCCGCCGCGGCAGTCTCGATTCCGCGATCGATCTCAAATCCGTCAAACCGAATGCTTTTCCCCCGTTGCTCCGGGAGAGCCCCGGCATTCATACCATCGCCTTTAACGGTTCGGCGGCGGAGGTCCTGTTTCGCCGACACGTCATCCGCCCGGGCCTGGTGATACCCGATGACCTGCATCTGCAGAGCTTACCTTCCACCAGTCCCGCCCACGCAGCTATGACGTTACATGAGAAGCTGGAGCGATGGCGGGTAGGCTTGGTCGGATAGGTACCCGGCCCGGCTGCGTATCCCTCGTCGCAGGTCTCTACATTTGCATTGAATCCGTATTTCCCTGCGGACACACTTGCCGCCATGAAGCTTGGCATCCTGACCAGCACGAAATCGACCTACCGAATGTACGTCGAAGCCTGTGAATCGCTGGGTGTTTCGTATGAGCTGGTCGACCTTGTGTCCGATCAGTGGCTCGCCAATCTCAAGGCATCGGATTGCGACGGATTTCTCGCAAGGCCTCCGGATGATTATCAGGAGCACAACCAGATTTACATGGAGCGGCTTTATATCCTGTCCCACTACATGCGGCGGCCGATCTATCCCTCCTTTGATGAACTCCTGCTCTACGAAAACAAGCGCATGGCCACAGCCTGGCTGGAGCTTCACGATTTTCCCCGACCCATCTCGCGGGTTTTCATGAGGAAGGCGGATGCCGAATCGTATTTGAAAACAGCCGAGTATCCGTTGGTGATCAAATCCAACATCGGCTCCGCTTCATCCGGCGTGGATATTGTCCAAACCCCACGCCACGCCCAGCGAATTGTCCGGCGGGTATTCGGAGGCGGCAGCCCCACGCGCGCGCGGGGGTACTTCAAGCGCGGCCCCCGGGTGATGGGCATTCCCAAACCACAATATGGCCG
>JAUIHQ010000428.1 GCA_030432155.1 bacterium
GGCGCTGAGCCGGGGGGCAGGCCGGGTCGTGTGGGTGGAAAGCGGCGGCGATGCCTTTCGTATCCTTCAGAAGAACGTGGCTGCCCTGGCCGGGGATGCGGTCGCCGCGTCGGGATGTGTGCGGTCTGATGCATTTCGTTGGATGGTCTCGGGTGCGGTGAGGGGAGCCGATCTTGTCCTGGCCGATCCGCCGTATGCGCGGGGCGATGACCGTTCGATTTATGAACGACTGCTGGAGGGGGCGGCGGAGGGCGGATTGCTCCGGCCCGGCGGAATATTTGTCATCGAACGCGGTGATCGTGAGGGATGGGTCGACAAGCAGGGGTGGTCTACGGTAAAAGACAGGCAGTACGGAGAAACCCGCATTGTGATGTATCGTCGCGAACACCCCATCGAGGAAACCCATTCATGAGCCGTGCCGCCATATATCCCGGAACCTTTGACCCGGTGACCCTCGGGCATCTGGATCTTATCCGCCGGGCTGCATCCGTGTTTGACCGTCTTGTCGTGGCGGTGGCCCGTTCCCGGCGAAAACAGCCCTGGTTTTCACTCGACGAACGGGTGGACCTTGTCCGTCAGTCCTCGGCCGCGTTCGGCAATGTTGAAATCGATACCTTTGACGGACTGCTCGTCGACTACGCACGTTCACAGAAAATCGGGGTGCTGGTCCGGGGCTTGCGCGCCTTTTCCGATTTCGAATATGAATTCCAGATGGCCCTGTCCAACCGTAAACTGGCCCCGGATATTGAGACGGTATTTCTCATGACCTCCGAATCCACGAGCTATGTCAGCTCCAGCGTGATCCGTGAGGTGACCGAGCTGGGCGGTGACGTTTCGGACCTCGTGCCGCCCTGTGTCCGGGATGCCCTGAGCCGCAAGCGGCCGGCATGATCAACCGCTTGCCTGAAACTGACGACAATCGATGATTATTGATATACAGAAGCTTTCGCCCGACGGAAACCGTTTCGAGGTCCAGGAGCCCGGATCCATCCTTGAGCTTGAGAAGGATAAATTCGCCCACGAAGACGGGATGATCGATGTCGACGTCTATGCGCAACTTGTTTCGCGCGAACTGGTTGTGCGTGGTTCTCTGCGGGTGCCGATCCGGCTTCTCTGCTCCCGATGTGCGGGTTTTTTCTCGACAACCCTGAACGTTTCGTCTTTTCTACGCGCTTACCCGGTCCAGGAAGGCATGGAAACGGTTGATATTACGGCGGATATCCGCGAGGACATTCTGCTCGAAATTCCCACCTATCCATCCTGCCCCTGGAAGGGAACGGGGGTTTGTCCCCATTCGGGTGTGAATCTGGATGAGATGACGATTCCCGAACCGCCGTCGCAGAACTCCACCTGGGATGTTCTGGACCGGTTAAAGGATCGGTAGCAGATATTCACCGTCGCTCTCTGCAGGGCAGTAGTGCGGCGGATTTTTTACGGGAGCGAAGCCATGGCAGTACCAAAGAGAAGAACGTCGAAGATGAAGAAGCGCCGGAAAAAAGCCGCGCGCAAAACGACGCTGCCCGGCATGTCCGAGGACAAGCAGAGCGGCGGGTTTCATGTGCCTCACCGCGTATGCCCGGAAACCGGCATGTATCGCGGGCGGCAAGTCATCTCGGTCGCAACCGACGAGTAACCTCGTCCGATCATGCGCATAGCTGTGGATGCGATGGGCGGCGATCACGCCCCGAAGCAAATTGTTGCCGGTGCCTACAAGGCGGCACGGGAGCTTCCGGGGGTGGAACGCCTGTACCTTGTCGGCGATGAGCAGGCGATCCGTGCCGAAACCGCATCGCTCGGCCCGCTTCCCGAAACCATCGAGATCCGTCATGCCTCCGAAGTCATCGGGATGGAGGAATCCCCGGCGGCCGGGGTCCGGCGTAAAAAGGATTCTTCCATTTCGCGGGCTGTGGAGCTGGTGAAGAGCCGCGAAGCCGATGCAATTTTTTCCGCGGGCAACACCGGGGCCGCAGTTGCGGCATCCCAGCTCAAGCTTCGTTCGCTCGAAGGGGTGGAGCGCCCCGGGATCGCGACGATCTTTCCTTCGCCGACCAAGCCGTTTGTCCTCATCGATGCCGGCGCCACCACCGATTGCACCCCGCGCATGCTTCTTCAGTTTGCGGTCATGGGCTGTGTGTATTCGCGGAAAATCCTGAAATGCGAGAATCCCAAGGTGGGGTTGATGAGCATCGGCGAAGAGGATAAAAAGGGCAATGACATCACCCGGGAAACATT
>JAUIHQ010000091.1 GCA_030432155.1 bacterium
TTCCATCATCAATGCCCGAGTCGGTGACGTTGACCACGAAGCCGGATGCGGTGAACTGCTCCTGGGAGAATCCAACAGAATTCAGCCAGGCGAGATAGCCCGCTCCGGAGGGCTGGGTCCCGATAATGTTCCCGGCCACGATCTGGCCCTGGCGTTCATCGAACTTGCGACGGTCCACATACGGATGAATGGAGACGACATCGGGCAGATCCGCGATACCGTCGATGGCTGAATCCGGAAGGCCGACGACCAGGTTTACATATTCCAGAATTTCCCGTTGGCGGCGGATCGGCGAGGTCGCGAGCGATTCAATCAGGGCGAGGGTGGAGTCATTGACATCCGGATCACGTACGAGCTGGATTGATACCAGGGTGTATTCACCGCCTTTCGAGGTGCGGACTTTTGTCGCGGAGCCGCCGCGCAGGCGGGGATGAATCTTGTCGGAGCCCACCATCGGGCCGGTCCATAGGATCTTCGAATCCGCCGCGGCCCGGGCTTTGACCTGCCCGAGCGATACCGCCGGGCCGTAGACGAGATAGGCGTTATCCGGGACATAGCTGATGATCCGAACCCCCGTCGCTTCGAGCGCCTCCACCCATTCCGGTTTGGGGGGTAGGTTGAACTGAACGAGCTGGAGACCTGTAGCGGTAACGGTTTTCATCGATGAACGAGCCTTCGCCGCGTCGCTTGAAGAATCCAGGGCCCCCGCATTCAGTCGGATCCACCTGGTCTCAGCCATCGGTTCCGCCCGCGCCGGGATGCGATCGCCGGGAATGTCCGCAATTACCCAGTCGCCGTAATCCTCCACGATTGTCGCGCCGGCCGGCAGAAGCTCCGCGGGAACGCGATACCGGGCGGCTGTGGTATCCATGACGGAAAGGGCAAAAACCGAAGCGGCGAGGACGGGCAGATACTTCATCATCATAATGCGGACTCCATTCAACCCGCCATCATACCCCTTGAACTCCGGGAAGGAAATCCGATTGATAACGATGATCAAAAACTAACAAACCGGCCTCCTGGAAAAGCCTCATCCCCCGCGCCTTCACATCTGAACCGCAACGCGCAGCAAATCACCTGTCCCCATTTGTTTCCGCCGGAGGGAATCAGGTTTCAGAGGTTTCAGGGTCGGAGAATAATGGGATCGTTCCCGGGAGGAAGCGAGGAAAGCGGCAGGCAGATGAAATAATCGATCACGACCCGTTGCTCGGCTTTGATCAGTCCGAACAGGGCCGTGGGCGGGGTAATGCCGAAGTCCGACATTTCGATGATGTGGGAACCGTGTAAATCGACGTAGTCATCGCTCAGCGTTGCGTGTACATCGATGATAACTTGCCTCTCCTCGCCGGCGAGAAACAGATCGCCCTCGGTGTGAAGAATAATGCCTTTGCCTTCATGTTTCGGGCCGGGGAAGGACAGCCCGGCAATGCGTCGAAAATTGTACCGGATATCCGGGAAACGATCTGACTTTACCGCCTTATGGAGGTCCTTCTCCATCGCCCGGTTGCCGCAATCGAGCCCCCGCACCTTGATCGAGACGTGAAGTTCGTGATGTCCGGCGCCCACGGTGGTCCAGCGAACGAGATCGTTGGTATCCACCCGCTCCGGAACGTGATTCAATCGATCAAAAAATGCCCGGACGGCGTCGGGATCAAGCGGGGGCTCGATTTCCGCTTGAATATCACGGGTTGAGCAGTCCCAATTGACAATCGAGGCCCGACCCTGAAGCGTGATGCGGGATTCGTGCGTATGCCGCTTCGACGATATGGCATCGACGCCAATCGGACGGACGACGAGTGAAGCCGCCGCACAAAACAGCAGTAGCCAATACCTAGGGAGCCTCACCGTCATCATCTTGCAGCGTAACCGACCATGAAAAGCCTACGGTGATCGCATCCGCAGCTTTGATCATCCCGAGCATCGCCTTGGGTGGTTTAATCCCGAAATTCGACATGAGCAGCGGAATCTCCCCCGAGAGGATCCAGCGGTTCGCTTCCTCCTCCACGCTCGTCACGTCCAGGGGGAACGTTGTATCAACTTGCCGATCGCAAGCGAACAGAGCCGCCCGGCCAACCGGACCCTCATCCGTAGTCACTACGTTGATTATGGCCTTAAGCTCCGGATATCGGCCGGTCTTGAGGGCCTTGTACATATTGTCATCAAGGCCGTCTTTTCCGCTCTTCAGGCTTTCCGCCCTGACCGCGGCCTCGATCGTACCCAGAGCGGTTCCGGGCGCCGACTCCGCCCATGCCGACAGCGGAAGGGTTGCCTTCAGCTCGGCAGCGACGTCACGGGATTCGGCGTGCCATGCATGTAGCGTTGAATCGCCCTCAACGCGGACAACCGGCGCGTGTCCATCCGAAGTCTGGTAGGTCTGCGCACAGACAACCGAGGTCGTCGCAAGAAGCATGGCAAGGCAGCAAACAATCGCATTGGAACGGTTCATAAGCAGCTTTCTCGGGAGAAAGCGCCGTACAGACCCCACGGGGCCTGCACGGCGCTCAGGGTATCAGCCTTTAGAAGGCCAACGAAACTTCCGCGAGCACACCGTCAAAGGACGGCTCATAACCGGCATCCACACCGGATACAATTTCACCGGGCTTGTAATCATTGTACTCCTGGTGGACGTATTCCATTTTGGCCAGGATGTTATCGGTCAGCCAGTAACCGAGACCGGCCTGAATGCGGGTGACGATTCCGTCCGAATCCTCGCCGGCGATCTTGTCGGCGTGGGCGGCGGAGTAACGGGCAGCGCCGTAGAACTTCTCCGTGAAGTCATACACCGCCTCGAGAGCATAATAGAGATAGCTCTCCTCCGGCTCGCCTTCGCCGACGCCGTTGATATCCGCATCCTCGGCCAGACCTACATTGGCATAGAGCTCAAGAGGGCCGAAGATGGAGGTGATGTCGAACTGGGCCGCCGTCACTTTCTGGCCTTTACCGACAAAGACCTGCCCCGGCGCATTCCCGTCATCGAGAATACCGGCATACTGCCCGCCGCTGCGGCTGCTCGACAGAAGGTTGTTCTTCGAGCCGCCATCGGGGAACCCGGCGCCGTTGTCGGAATGATCCACGGTATAACCCGAAACGGCCAGCCGGAGCGTATCACTCGGTTCCACCCAGAGTTTTCCGTGGAACGCCGTACCTCGGTCCTGATTGAAGTCCTCCGACTCGGTGCCCATGGTCACGCCGACCAGCGCATTGATCGGTTTGCCGGGCTTGGTCATGACTTCCATACCGATTTCGGTGGACCTTGGGTCTACCAAGTAGTTGCCGATCAGGGCATTACGCTGAACGCGAGCATTGTCGGAGCGGCGATAAATGTGATCGCCGTAGATGACTTCGAACTGACCCGCCTTGATGTCGACGACGTCAAAAAGCGGCTGCAGAGCGTTGTCGGGCAAACCATGGAAGAGAATAAAACCCTGGCTTCCCTGCATTTCACTTGGATGGGGCCGGCTGCTGATGAAGAATTCCCAGTAGACCTCAATCAGGTCGTTGAAATTCGCCACGAAGTCCATGCTGCCCCAGGCGTTCTGAAAGCCCCACTCAGGATCTTCCACCAAGGTCGGCCGCGGATCGGGGTCGTCATCCGAGGGCCGGGCTGCCGGAAGATAGGCATCTGACTGATCAAACCACTGGAGGCGGCCGGCTGTTTTCAAGCCCATGGAGATCGTTACTTCCTCGATCCCGCCCAACTCGACTGTAACCTCCTCAATATTGTCTTTGTAATCGATCGCCTGAGCAATCGATGCCGGTACCAGGCCGGCCATCAGACAAAGTCCCCATCTGCATAGTTTGGTTTTCATCATGTGCATTCTCCTTGTTGGTTGCGTTCTTCCGGTACTCCGGCCCCGAGGGCCGAAAGGGGATGGATGGGGAACCAAGCGACATGACGCGCTCTTGTATCGCATTGGGTTTGAGAATGATGAGCAGTCGCCGGATCACCGATCCGCCACGTCAATCTGCGGTGGGCAGACCAAATACCTCGCTGCCGTTCGCCTTTGTCCAGCTTGTGAAACCGCATAGGCAAATCCCTGATACACTCCTGCGCCAAACGTCAGAAAACTCAAGCCGATTGTCAAGGTTGTGTTTGGCTTTTATTAGGATGCCGGACCATTACCACAACCCATGTTAGGGCCCCATTGGGTGCACCTGTCCCACAGATTACCCGTCCCCCCTTCCTCCATAAAAAATTCGCGCTTCTCATGGGTCATTCTTCCCAATAACACGGCCCAGCTCGACACGCAGATCCAATGCCCGGACTGCATCCATCGCAACATCCCACCTGCCCTCCGGGCACAATCCCCTCACGCCGGCCTCTTCATAAGCCCGACCAGCCACATCCAGACAAATCCGTCGCACCCGTTCCGCCATCTCCAGCATTTCACGATCCATCTACCATCCCTCCCTGTCATCCATTTCCACCATCACCTGTCCCCAACCATACGAACGTGTTCTTAAAGATCAGGTCGTCGAATTGACCGACCAGTACACAAAGAAGAAATACACAAAACGGTTCCGCCTTGTTGTCGCCTGCGTTGAAATAGATGGCCGAGAACAGGTGATGAGTTTCATCACGAACAACCTGATATGGAGCGCATGGAGTGTTGCCGAGTTGTATCGGGCTCGCTGGGAAATCGAGATCTTCTTCAAGGAGATCAAACAAACCGTGCAGTTGGTCGACTTCGTCGGCCACAACCAGAATGCGGTCCAATGGCAGGTCTGGCTGGCCCTGCTCACGTACCTACTGATGCGCTACCTTGCCCACTTGAGTCGGTGGTCGCATAGCTTCACGCGACTGTTCACCCTCACCAGGGCAGCACTCTGGCATCGCTTCAATGTGATCGACTTTCTCACAACCTATGGGACAGCCGGTGGGCTGTGTCGAATGCGTGCCTGCCCACAACAGGCCTATCTTCCCGGTTTTGGGGCACCTGCGCAGTTCGCTATGGGACAGCCAGTGGATGAAAAACTCAGCAGGGGAGCACCTGATAGATGAAAATCTGCAACGCGGGAAAAGCAGTGTGCCTCAAAACTCCAGGAAATCAGCGAAAAACGGCCACTCAAACAGACGCTATGGGATGGTAGTGACTCATACTCCTAATCATAATCCCCAGATCACCCGTCCCCCCCGCAAAAAGTACCTGTCCCTCCAATACTAAACCAACAGATCCACTTGGTCACACCCAAGGCCTGGGCCGAAGCCCGCAAACAAAACCTCTCCCACGCTGCATAAACGTTGTAAACGTCGTAACTCGAAGCCCACGACCTTTACGAGCAACCAATCGTCAAGAGGGGCTTGGCGTGACGCTTACAGCCCTCCGGGCACAATCCCCTGGCTCTGGGCTCCTCACGCCCGGCCACTTCCCGGCAATCGTTTCGTGGGAATGCGACATCAACAGGCGAAGCCTCAATTTCTCCATTTCAACGATTCGGTAGTCTCGTTAATTGGGATACTCAACAATGGGTAACTTTTGCGCTCGCGATGGCTTCTTCAACATGCATGCAATGAGTTGATGTTTCTCGATGTACCTGATCTGGCGATCCAACAAGTCGCCCCATTGGCGCAAATATGTTAAATATCCTCTTGAGTAGTCCTGTTTCTGAAAATAGAGATCTTCCCGGCGATTCAATTTTCTAAGTGCTTCAAGAATCAACTCCGTGCCTCGGAAGGTTAATTGAGCATTTATAGACTGGAGATTGTCCTTGGGCCCTATTTCGGCTCGTTGTTGAGCAAGAATATCACCGCCATCAATATCCCGACTTATCTTATGAATTGTCACGCCAATGTTATACGGATCCCAGTTGATTAAGCCCCATTCTGTGCAATGCGTCCCCCTGTAATAGGGGGAAAGTCCCCAATGAAGGTTCAGCGCCATGTTTGTCGTCTGTATAACCTGATCCTTTACAAGACTGGTTCCATGAACGAGGACGACATCAGGCCTGAGGACCTCCAATTGACGGATCACGTTGTCGGAATTGATACTATCAGCATCGAAAACCTTCATTTCGCCTTGAAGGCTTTGCCACTGATCCCCAAAAACCATTCGAAAGAGTCCTGCATCTGGCCCCCTCCTGCATGTAACGAGCTTTCTCTGCAATGCCCGAAGGCATCCTTTGCAACCATTTCTTCTTACTCTGGACAGAAAATCCTGTTGTTTCGGCTTTTCGACAACAACTGTTGCAACAGGAAATTCAAGATGAATCCTATTTACAAAATACACGGTTTCCGGTCTTGGTCTGATTAGACAAGCAATTTTCAACATGCTCTTGAGCTGATTATGTTATGTAATGAATTCTTAAGGTTAAGGTCACTTCGGAACAGTTTACATTGAACGTCGATAGGGCGATTTCCCCAAAGTACAAATCGATTCAGCATCATTGATTCATCTCCGGTCATGTCGATTGGGAACGTGTTCTTCTTTCCATTCACGACAATGCCCAGCTTCATGTTACAGGCCTTTGCGTCTTCAATGATTCCCTGAGAGTAGCTTCCGTTCGGATAGGAAATGACATCCGGCTCGATTCCAGCCATGGTGAGAAGGTCTTTTTGGGCACCCTTGATTTCAGATTTGACGGCCTCTGAACTGTAGTTTGTCAAAATTGCATGATTCTGTGTGTGATTACCGAGATGTACGTACCGCTCTTTTGAAAACGCTGCAAGTTCGGCAGGGGAAAATGGCCGGTCTATATCACTGACAGGCGTCAAGGCGTCTCGACCAAACATTTTAGTAAGCTGTGATTCAATTTGGTCATGCCTTTTATGTTTGAGGCTATGTATGTCAAGTGCCTCAGCCGCAGGATGGGTATCCTTGTTTCTTTTCATTCGATAAACCACGTCCCACCAGAAGCTCTTGTTCTGAATAACGTGTTGAGTTGATATAAAAAAAACCGCATGAGCTCCGTATTCATGCAAAATCGGCAGAGAATGAATGTTATTATAGTAGCCATCATCAAAGGTAATTAAGATGTACTTGCTACGGGGAGAGAGTCCGGAAAGGATATCTTCCGGTGAGACAAACTGATACCCGTTCTTCGAAAAATGATCTATGAATTGCCGAAACTGGGAAGTTGTTATGCCCTGCTGCGGATCGACATGGCCTAAAGATATTTCCTCCTGGTTTTGAAATATCCCGTGGAAAAGAAACGTCAATAACGACGGTTTCTCGCCCAGACACGATAAATGGGCAAGGGATAGCCATTCGTTAATGCACGTTAAAGAGGAACGAATTTTTTTTCTCACCATCATCATGGGCGAAAGTCGCTCATCCATGATAAATTACTATGAAATCGAATAAACCGTTGTGATCGCAGGATCATAAACATTGGTGTCCACACTTTATCTGCCCGGCAAATACAGCAAGCCTGTTGGATTGCTCTCGATACAGGCCGCAGCCAACGAGGTACCCTTTCCTTGGGCACGTTCATGTTGTTTGGTATCTTTTCACCCGGATATCATCTCTATACTTTCCAACAAGGTCTCTCGGCCATAGACAGGATCGTGTATCCCTATCGTTTCCTACCTACCACATCAGGAAGTGCGTGTCCCCATATTTATCCCACAGTTACGATCAAGTAACCGTCCCCACAATGCGCCAATCATAATCGTACTCCTGATCATAATCCCTCAATCACCTGTCCCCGCCCAAAAAGTACCTGTCCCCGCTTTCGCCGCTTGCGTTGATCTGCTCCCAGCGGAATATTTATGTATCTATCTTTCATCAAGCATGTTGCGCGAAGTTGTTGCCTCGGAAGGTTTGGTTGCAATCTTTTTGTTTGACATATAAATCGAATGTTCTACAGTTCGTTCTTTATCGGGATTGGGATGTCACAAGCTGACGAAACAGCATGTCCGGATAAGGGACAGGTAACGATTGAGGCGTTGATTGACGATCTCGAGCTGCGCCTGTCCCTGCTTCGACGGATGATTCGGGAAAGCCTGCAAGACAGACAGCCGACTTCGAGCAGGGGGGAGAACCGGGAGCTGAAAAAAGCCCTCCTGGAAACGATCCGGGTGCTTGAGGAGACAAAAAGGTCCTTTAAGTCAAAACAGTTGGGGCAGCTACGCGAGCATTTGCTCCGCGTGCTGGCCGAAAACGGGGACAGGAACGGCTAACGGTTCCGCTGCGGGCGGAAAAGTTGAGGCGTAACGTGACGCGAACCATTTGGTTTGCATCAGGTTACGCCTTTTTGCGTCCCGAAACCCGGCACGAGACAAGGAGACGAATGTATGAGATGGAATGTTATCATGGCGCTGATCGTGGGCACATGCACGATTCATGCCGCACCCGAACGCCTGGTTTGCCTCGGCGGATCGGTCACAGAGACCGTTTTCGCGCTCGGAAGCGGTTCGCTCGTCGCCGGCGTTGACGATTCAAGCACCCGTCCCCCGGAAGCCGCCGACCGGCCGAGCATCGGCTATTATCGCATGGCATCCGCCGAAGGAATTCTCAGCCTCAACCCGGATGCTGTCCTCGCCTCCGAAGACGCCGGGCCGCCCCACGTCATGGAGCAGCTCAAAGGGACAGGCACCCCCGTGATCACTGTAACCGGCGGCCACACCATTCCGGATGCCCTGACCCGTATCCACGCCATCGCACAATATCTCGGTAAAGAGCGGGAAGGAATCAATCTCGCAACCGAGCTGGAGCAGGGTATGAAGGCCATACCGCCAGTCGATGGGGATCCGGTGGATGTCCTTTTCGTATTCGCCCGCGGCGCCGGCACCCTGAATGTCTCCGGCACCGGCACCGCCGCAGATGAAATCATCCGCCTCGCGGGCGGACGAAACGCGGTGACCGGCTATGAGGGCTATCGGCCCCTGACCGCAGAAGCAATGGTAACCGCCGCGCCCGACGTGATCCTTCTGACCGATTCCGGTCTGGGCAGTATCGGCGGGCCGGAAGGCCTTGCCTCCATCCCCGGCATTTCCATGACCCCGGCCGGCCGGGACAACCGGATCGTCTCTCTCGACGACCTCTACCTCCTTGGCTTCGGCCCTCGCGTTCACGAAGCTGTCCTCGACCTGCACCGGAAACTCTATCCGTGAGATCGGCTACCTCCATCCCGACATGCCCTCCGGTTTCAGTCCGCGAACACGCAAGGCTGTCACCCGGGTTCATGCTGTTGCTGCTCCTTGCCGCCCTTCTCATCATGGTCCTGATCACCGGCCTTTCCATCGGCGCCATGACGATACCCCCCGGACGAATACTCGCCGCGCTGGTACAGCCGCTTGGGATTGATCTGCCCTGGACCGCCGAAGCCCAGGAGGCGGCTGTGCTGCTGCAGATCCGGGCTCCAAGGGTCTTTCTCGGCGCAATCGCCGGAGCCGCCCTCGCCCTCGGCGGCGTTCTGATGCAGGCTCTGTTCCGGAACCCGCTGGCCGACCCGACCCTGATCGGAGTTTCCGCTGGGGCCGCCCTTGCCGCTGCCGCCTGCACAGTCTTCGCCCCGGCAATCGCACTGATCATTCCACTCTCTCCGGTCTGGCTCGTTCCGATCGCCGCATTCGCCGGCGGATGGTTCACGGTCATGTTGGTTCTTCAGCTCGCGGGTGGATATGGCCGCATGCGGGTCGAGCAGGTGCTGCTGGCCGGGATCGCGCTGAACGCCCTCGCCGGGGCCGGGATCGGATTGCTGATGCTGATCGCCAACGATGCCCAGATGCGGGATGTGGCCTTCTGGAGCTTCGGCAATCTCGGTCGCGCCGACTGGCATGTCGGCATCATGGTTATTCTGCTGTCACTCCCGCTGTTTCTGTTCGGTCTCCGCTTCGCTCCCTGGCTCAATGCTCTGCTTCTCGGAGAGGGCGAAGCCGCCATGCTGGGCATCCCGGTTGAACGCCTGAAGCGGGCGGCCATCCTCCTGACCTGTCTCGCCATCGGAGGAACCGTAGCCTTTACCGGCCTGATCGGATTCGTCGGTCTCGTTGTGCCGCACATCATCCGGCTCATCACCGGCCCGGACCATCGGACCCTTGTCCCGGCTTCCGCCCTGCTGGGCTCCATTGTGCTGCCCCTGGCTGATGTGATCTCACGTACCGCGGTTGCTCCGGTCGAACTCCCGATCGGTCTCATCACCGCCCTGATCGGCGCCCCCTTCTTTCTCGTTCTGCTGCTGGGCCGCCGCAACCGGGAGGCGATATGATCGCACTGGAACAGGTCCATGTTGTTCGCAGTGGACGTACGCTGGTTCATGACGTTACCTGCACGCCGGCCCAGGGCCGATTAACGGTTGTTCTCGGCGCCAACGGAGCCGGGAAAACCAGCCTCTTCCGCCTGATGTGCGGAGAGTGGGAACCGACATCCGGCCGGGTTCTGTGGGAAGGAACACCCATAAAGAATCACCCCCGGGGGAAACTTTCCCGGAAACGAGCCCTGGTCGCCCAGCACATCCCCGTAACCTTCCCGTTTCGCGCGCACGAACTCGCTCTCCTCGGCCGCCTGCCCCATAACCGGTACCCGACCCGCGAGGATCTTGAGATCGTGGACGCCGCACTTGCGGAAGCCGAAGCGCTGGACTTTGCCGACCGCAGAATAGATACGCTGTCCGGCGGGGAGCGCCAGCGGGTCCACATGGCCCGCGCACTCGCCCAACTGCATGAAGCAAGGAAGGCCGGCAGCGGCATTCTCCTTCTTGATGAACCGACCGCGCACCTTGATCTCGCCCATCAGCAACAAATGCTCCTGATGGCACGGAAACTCGCCGGGGACGGACTGGCCGTGGTGGCGGTGCTCCATGACGTCAACCTCGCCGCCGCCCATGCCGACGACGCCATGCTGATTCACCGCGGCCGCCTACTCGCATCCGGAAACGCCGCACAGGTTCTGCAAACCGGCCTGCTTTCAACCGCCCTGAATATCAACCTTCAACCCGTACCGCTGCCCGACGGAAAGCGGATCTTCATGCCGACAAGCGATCACACGTTCAAACCACAAGGAGTCCTGACATGATTCAACCCACCGTAACCGATACGCCAACGCCATCCCTGCGCGACCGCCTTGACCAGCTTCGCAAACAAAACCCCCGCCGCCGCATGCGGGATCTCGCCGATGAACTCAATGTCTCGGAAGGCGCACTCACTGCAGCCTGCTGCGGACGGGAAGCCGTCCGGCTGAAGACCGATTGGGTCGAGTTCCTTCATGACCTCAACGATCTCGGCCCGGTCATGGCCCTGACCCGCAACCATGCCATCGTCCATGAGAAAGACGGCGTCTTCGATCACGTCGGCTTCATCGGCCACATGGCCCAGGTCGTGAATCATGACATCGACCTGCGTATCTTCCTCCGGCACTGGCAGCACCTGTTCGCGGTGGAGCAACCGAGCCACGGACGCATCCTCCCGAGCTTCCAGGTCTATGACGGGGAAGGCCACGCGGTTCACAAGATCTACCTGCGGGACGAAAGTCGTCACGAAGCATACCGCCGCATCGTACAGAAACATCGCCATGCCGACCAATCGCCGGCATTCCACGCGGAAGCGGTTCCCCCGACGCCGACCGCCTCACGGGATGAAATCGACATCGACCAGCTTCGTGAGCGATGGAAAGCCATGAAGGACACCCATGATTTCTTCCCGATGATTCGCCAGCTCGGCCTGACCCGGCACCGCGCCAACACCCTGGCCGGAGAAGACCTTGCCCGCCCGCTGCCAGCATCCGCGCTGGAGACACTGCTGAACACCGCGGCCGCCGAACAGGTGCCGATCATGGTGTTTGTGGGGAACCGCGGCTGCATCCAGATCCACACCGGCCCGGTCAAGGCCCTGAAGGAAATGGGGCCCTGGTTCAACGTCCTGGACCCCGGCTTCAACCTGCATCTCCGGCAGGACCAGGTTTCCTCCGCCTGGGTCGTGCGCAAGCCGACCGGCGACGGGACCGTCACCTCGCTCGAGCTGCTGGACGAGGGTGGCGAGGTGATCGCCTATCTGTTCGG
>JAUIHQ010000092.1 GCA_030432155.1 bacterium
GCCGGTGTTCGGATGATGGCGACACCCTGTCTCGATCCATACTGAATCATCCACGACCCGACGGACAGGGTCAAGCATGAGGAAAAATGATGCGTAATCGATTCCCGTTCAGGGTGTTGCGGATTTCTTTTGCCGTATCGCAAGCCCGGCAAACAGGGCGCTTCCCACCGCATACCATCCGAAGCGGCCGAGATGGAACCATGCTTCGAACAGGCCGGGCCGCAGCAGCATCAGCGTGATCACGCCGAGAATGATTCCTTCATACCAGCGGTTTCGGCGGATGAAGTAGCCCTGGGTTAACGCGGCAAACGCGAACATCGCGACGACCCCGGTGGCAAAGATCAGCACTCCGTGACCGATGCTGTGAACTCCGATGAGCAGCAGATCGGTATTGAAGATGAACATGAAGGGCAGAAGCGCGGTGCGGATATCATAGGTGAATCCCTGGATGCCGGTGCGGATGGGGTCGGCCCTGGAAATGGCCGCGGCCGCATAGGCGGAGAGGCCGACCGGCGGGGTATCGTCGGACAGAATACCGAAATAGAAGACGAAAAGGTGCGCGGCAATCAGGGGAATGGCCAGGCCGGCATCGGCCCCGAGGGTCATGATGGCGGGCGCGGTCAGTGAGGCCATGACGATATAATTCGCGGTGGTCGGAAGCCCCATGCCGAGGATGAGACTGACCACGGCGGTTATCAGCAGCATTGGCACCAGGTAGCCGCCGGAGATGACATCGATCACCTCGGTAATGACATTGCCGAGACCGAGGGTCACAATGCCCACAATGATGCCGGCCGCCGACACCGCGACCCCGATCCCCATCATGTTCCGGGCTCCGGCGATGAGGCTCTCCAGCAGCTCCCTCCCGGCCACGGCAAGGCCTCGACCCGGATGCCGGCCGTCCCGCCACGCCCTCCACACGCGCTGTACGACCATCAATACCGCGAGGGCAAGAATGGCATAGTAGGCGGAAAGTTGGGCCGACCGGCGGAGGATGATGAGCTGATAGAGGAGAAAACCCAGCGGGATCAGAAAGTGAAGCCCGCGGGGAAAGACCTCCCGGAACCGCGGAAGCTGATCGCGGGGTATCCCTTTCAACCCGAGTTTTCCCGCCTCGAGGTGGGTGATGTAGATCAGGGCCAGGTAGGAGATGATCGCGGGAATGAACGCGGCTTTGACCACCTCGAGATAGGTCATGTTGCAGTATTCGGCGATGATGAACGCCGCCGCGCCCATGATCGGCGGCATCAACTGGCCGTTGGTGCTGGCCGCAACCTCAATGGCTCCCGCTTTGATCGCGGGAAAGCCCATCCGTTTCATCAGGGGGATGGTGAATGTGCCGGTGGTGACGGTGTTGGCGATGCTGGAGCCGTTGACCATGCCGGTCAGGCCGCTGGCCAGCACCGCGGCCTTGGCCGGGCCGCCCCGGTATCCGCCGAGCAGGCTGAAAGCAAGGTCCATGAAATACTTCCCGCCGCCCGCCTTCTCCAGCATGGCCCCGAACAGCACGAAGAGAAATACCACCGAGGCCGAAACATCGAGGGGCACCCCGTATATGCCTTCGGTGGTCAGGGTGAGCTTGGTGACCAGCTTGCTGAGGGTGGCGTTCTTCGACGCGATGATGTCCGGCATCGATTCGCTGTTGAAGCTGTAAAGGATGAATAGGGTCGCGATCAGGGGAAGGGCGAATCCGAGGGCCCGGCGGGCGGCCTCGATCAGCAGGACGATCAGGAGCACGCCGAATACGATATCCCTCGGGATCGGACGGCCCAGACGCATCGCGATACCTTCGTAGTCGAGGGCGATGTACAAGGCTGCGCCGGCGGCCGCCGCCGCGAGGACGAGGTCATACAGGGATGCCCGGTTCGGACGGTACAGGAAGCGCAGCCGTCCTCCGCCGATTCGTTCAAGCCGGTCGACCGTTCCCTGGCGCCGCACCGAGGGGAAGCACAGGTAGACCAGCGAAATCGCAAACGCGAGATGGATGCTGCGTACCAGTTCGGAATTGAGCAGGAGGACGTGGGGCAGGAGCAACTGGAACGCCGACCAGGCTACGGCGATCACCATGATCAATCGTCCCGACCAGCCGGTCAGGGGGCGTGAACCCACCTCCAGGGCGGTGAATGCATCGGTGCCTCCCGTCGACTGCATGGCCGCTGCTCCGCCCGGTCAGGGCATCATGCCCGCTTCGCGGAACGCACGTTCCGCGCCCGGATGCATCGGCGCAGTCAGGCCGCGGAGGAGGTCCTCGCGCTTCAGCCGTTCCAGGGCGGGATGCAGGGTTTTGAACGAGTCGAAGTTCTGGATCACTTCCCGGGCCACGGCATACACGGTATCCTCGTTCACATCCTCGGATGTGATGAGGGTTGTGACTACGCCGATCGACGGCACCGGTTCCTTGTTCTCCGCCATCGGATACAAATCAACCGGGATTTCGGCGACGGTGTAATAAGGATGCTCGGTCACGAAATCATCCAGGCCGGTGATCGGTACGAACCGCACGGTTCGCCGGCCTGAGGTTGCCTCGTTGATGGCGCCGTTGGGATGGCCGACGGTGTAGAAAAACGCATCGAGCCGGCTGTCCTGAAGCATCCGCGGCGCTTCCGACGCCTTGAGCGATTCGGCGCGCAGGTCGTTTTCCCAGTCCACGCCCGATGCGGTCAGTACATCGATGGCATTGGCGCGGTTGCCGGAGCCGGGATTGCCGATGTTCACCCGGTGATCTTTCAGGTCCTGAACGGTACGGATGTCGGATTCCGCGGCGGCGACCAGGGTGATGATCTCGGGGTGGAGGCCGAACACCGAGCGAAGTTTTTCCTGTGCGCGGCCTTCCCAATCGCCGGCGCCGTTCCAGGCCTGGGACTGCAGGTCCGACTGGGCGATCCCGAATTCAAGGTCGCCGGAGGTGACGGCGTTGATGTTGTATACCGAGCCGCCGGTGGATTCCACGGACAGGCGGATATCGTAGTCCGAGCGCTTCTCGTTCACCATTTTGGCGATCGCGCCGCCGGTCGGATAGTATACCCCGGTGACCCCTCCGGTGCCGATGGTGGCGAATGTTCGTCCCATCGATTCGCTGATCGATGCGAGAAGAACCGAGAACGCGAGGAGTCCGGTGAAAAACCAGCCCTTGGATAAGTTCAGCATTTATTCCCTCCTGATGATAACGTATGCTCGTCCTCTTGATTCGACAGCATAACCTGACAGGCAAGGTGACTTGTGTCAACTGACGGCGGGAAAGGAACAGAAAACAGACGTGGCGGGTGGCGATTGCGGTGCGGTCTGTTTCTGTTGTCGGCCTGCATGATCCAGCCCGCGGTTCGAGCATCCACCTTCTCCCTTGAAGACTGTGTCGCGTATGCGCTCGGACAGAACCTGGAGTTACGGGATGCCGAACTTGCCGCGGACCAGGCGGCGACCCAGGTGATGCGGGCCCGGGGCGTGTATGATCCGGTGCTGCGATTGCAGGCGTTGCATGAGGATGCCGAGCTGTCCACCGGCCCGATTTCGTCGGAGGGCGGATCCGAAACCACGATGGGTGACGTCCGTTTTGCGGAACGCTTTCGCTACGGCACCGATGTCGCCCTCGTCGCCAGATCCCGGCGGAACACCTTTGAGTCGTCGACCCCCGGCTTGTTTTCGTTTCCCGAGTACCAGTCGTATGCCGGCATCGAAGTCGGGCAGTCGCTATGGCGTAACCGCGGGGGCCGGCAGGATCGGGCGGTGCTGGAGCAGGCGGCGTACGCCGCCGAAGCCGCGCGATGGTCCATCGATCGCCGCCGGGAGGAGATTGCGTCTTCCGTGGGAAGCCTCTGGTGGGATGCCGCCGCTGCCGTCCACGTCTACGAGTCGCGCAAGCGTGCGGTCGAGCGGTTGAGCGAGCAGCTCAAGGTGAATCGGGCCCGGGTGGAGGACGGACTGCTGGATGAAACGGAGATCCTTGAGGCCGAAGCCGCCATCGCGGTCACCGAGGTGGATGTGATCCGTGCCCGTCATGACGTCGCCCGTATCGAGGACCAGTTGAAGAACCGGATGAACCTCGCCCGGGAGGACTGGGACCGGGTTTCGTTCCGGTATCCGCCGGCGTCGGATATGGCCCGGGTCATGGAGGATGTGCCGCCGGTCTTTGAAGCCTTTGCCACTGCGATCGGTCAGCGCGATGACCTTCAGGTGTTCGACATGCGCATTCGCAGCATCGATGCCGAGATTGCCGTGGCGGATGATGAAATCCGTCCCGATGCCCGGATTGAAGGTTCGTACGCCCTCGGCGATGATGCGGATGCATGGGCGGACTCCCTCGCGTTCAACAAGAGCAACTGGAGCATCGGCGCGACGCTTGAACTCCCGTTCGGCCGCCGCGCTCCGCGGGCCGAGCGGATGCGGCTTGAGCTGGAGAAGGCAAGAATTCGCAACGAAGCGAACCTGCTTGAACAATCGATATTTGTGGAATGCCGCCGGGCCATCCGCAATCTCGACACCACAACCGAAGCCGTGGCGGCCACCCTCAAGGCCATGCAACTCCAGAAGAGGAAGCTGGAGCTGGAGCGGGAGGAATTCGACCGCGGAAAATCCTCCACCCGCTTCCTTGTCGATTTTGAAAACGATTTTGAGTTCGCCGAGCTGGACGCCATCGTCGCCCGCACGGAGTATGAGAAGGCGCTGCTCGATCTCGCCACCGCCACCGGCACGCTGTTTGACCGCATCGGGGGTGCCTGGTGAGTCTTCCCGGGTTTTCGGTCCGCCACAGCGTCTTTGCGAACATGTTGACGATCTTCGTGATCGTGGTCGGCCTGTATGTGACCTTTGTCTCTCTGAACCGCGATGTCTTTCCCGAAACGGAACTCAATCTCGTCATTATCAACACCCTGTATCCCGATGCATCCCCGTCCGAAGTGGAGGACCTCGTCACCAACCCCATCGAGGATGCGATCCGTGAGATCGAGGATATCGAGGAATACACCTCCAGCTCCATCGAGGGCGGCTCCTACATCGTGGTCCAGATCGATCCCGATGCCAAAAACATCGACCGCACGATCAATGACATTCAACGAAAGGTCGATACCGTCGATGATCTCCCCGACGAGGCGGAAGATCCGGTTATCGAGGCGCTGACCACCGCGACCCCGGTCATCAACCTCTGTGTGATCGCGGAGCGTGCGGATGAACCGACACTTCGCCAGGCCGCCGACTATCTTCAGACCGCACTCGAGCATCTCGACGGGGTGAGCACGGTAACCCGGACCGGGTGGCGTGATGAAGAGATCTGGGTCGAGATGGATCCCGCACGGCTGTCCGAGGAGGAAATCTCCCTGCAGGAGGTGACCGGTGCTCTCGCCGCCCGCAACATCAATCTTCCCGGCGGCAAGATTCCCTCCGGCGACCGCGAGTTTCTTCTGCGCACGATCGGTAAATTCTATACGCCGGAGGAAATCGAGAATGTTGTCGTCCGGTCCAATACCGACGGCTCGCGTGTGCTGGTATCGGATCTCGGTTCGGCACGCAGGACATTCGAAGAGGACGTCGCATTCGCCCGGGCCAACGGCGGGCGGACCATTGTGCTCGGGGTCAAGAAGCGGGAAAGCGCGGACGTCATCGACCTCGTGAACCGGGTGCGTGAGCTTGTGTCGAGGGAGTCGACCAACCTCCCCGAAGGCATCAGCACCGTTTTCGTGGATGACAATTCTTATTACGTCAAGCGCCGGCTTACCGTGCTCCTGAACAACAGTTGGGTGGGAATGATCCTGGTCATGGTCTTCCTGTTCGCGTTCCTCGAGGGCCGGGTGGCCTTGTTGACCGCCCTCGGCATTCCGTTCTCCTTCCTCACCGCGTTCCTTATCATGGCGTTCTTCGGCATCACCATCAACCTCATGACCATGTTCGGCCTGATCATCGTGCTCGGGATGGTCGTGGATGACGCCATTATCGTCGGCGAGAATGTCTGCCGTCATCTTGAAATGGGGAAATCTCCGCGCGATGCGGCCACCATCGGCGCGACCGAAGTGATGTATCCGGTGGTTTCGACCGTGCTGACCTCGGTGGCGGCCTTTATGCCGTTGATCTTCGCGCCCGACCTGTACGGGGAATATCTTCAGTGGCTGGTGTACGTGGTGGTGATCGCGCTGGCCGCATCGCTGATCGAATGCCTGGTGGTGATGCCCGCCCACATGGCGGACTTCATGCGACCGGTCGATCCCGACAAGGTGAAACGCCGCAAGCACCGGGTCATGAACATGCTTCAGGGTCTATACGGCGTATCGATGAAACGTATTCTCCGTTTCCGGTACCTGTTCCTTGTGGTCACGGTGCTATTCTTCGCGGTGCTGGTGGCGTTCTCCAGCCGGAATCTCCGGGTTGAGATTTTCCCGGATGACCTGATCGATGTTTTCTTTGTGCGGGTCCGGACCCCGGTCGCCACCGCCCTCGAGGAAACCGACCGGATCATGGAGGAGGCGCGCCGTACCGTGGCCCGGCTGCCCACCAACGAGCTTGAAACCATCGTCACGTATGTCGGCCAGCACTTCGCCATGGACGGTTCGACCGAAACCCGCGGCACCCACCTCGGGCAGTTGATTGTGTACCTGACGCCGCAGGAGACGCGGGAGCGGAAGACCCAGGTGATCATGGATGAACTTCGAACGCCTCTACGCGCCATCGAAGGAGTCGAGCGGATTGAAGTTGAGTCGATCAAGCCCGGACCGCCTGCAGGCAAACCTTTGGAGGTCAAGATCACCGGGAATGACTTCAGCGTGTCCTCCAATATCGCCGAAGAGATCATCGGATTCCTCGAGGGGATTGATGGCGTTGAGGATATCGCCGACGATCTGGACGAAGGAAAAGATGAATTGCATGTCCTGGTCGATGAAGTCGAAGCCGCCCGTCTCGGGGTCAGCGTGGAGGATGCCGCGCGGACGGTGTTCGCCGCATTCAAGGGGTTCGAATCCACGGTCATCCGGGAGGGCAAGGAGGAGATCAAGGTCCGCGTCCGGATGAAAGAGCCGGAGCGAAGTTCCATTGAATCCCTGAAAGACCTGGAAGTGCCGAATGCGGCGGGCCGGCTGATTCCCCTGTCCAGGATCGTCCGGATTGAAGAGACATCCGGTTATCCGGCCATTTACCACTTCAACGGGGAACGGGTGGTGACGGTGGGGGCATCGGTCAATACCGAGGTGACCTCTTCCACCGAGGTGAATCTGCAACTGGAGCAGGAGTTCAGCGATGTTTCGTCCCGCTATTCCGGGTACAGCCTGGTGCCGAGCGGCGAATGGAAAGAGAACAAGAAGATCATCGACTTCATGAAGATCGCCTTCGTGATCGCGTCGTTATTGATTTTCTCGATCATGGTGATTCAGTTCTCATCCTTCCTTCAGCCCCTCGTGGTGATGACCTCGATACCGCTTGGGCTGATCGGGGTGGCGGTGGCGCTGGCCCTCCACAACCAGCCGGTCAGCATGATGGCGATGATGGGGGTCGTCGGCCTCGGCGGGGTCGTGGTCAACGATGCCATCGTCCTGGTCTCCTTCATCAACGATCGGCGGCGGGAAGGGTGGGGCGTCTTTGACGCGGTCCTCGATGCCGGCGTAACCCGGCTCCGGCCGATTCTTATGACCTCCGTCACCACCATCGCAGGCCTCATGCCGACCATTTACGGATGGGGCGGCTACGAGCCGTTCATCGTCCCCGCCGCCATCACCCTCGCCTACGGACTCCTGTTTGCGACCTTCCTGACCCTCGCCGTCGTACCTTCCATCTATCTCGTCGGCATCGACATCAAGAACCTCTTCCGCCGGAAGGAACGGCGGGAGAAGGTGAATCCGTAAGCAAGGGTCGCAGAAGGTTCAGCGTTATACGCGTAAGAACAGACCGCAGCTTTGACTCCCCGGGAAAAACGGGTAAGGTGGGCCCGGGTAAAGGGCTTTCATGAACGGTCACGACATCAGATGCATCGTACTGGATTTCGACGGGACGATCCTCGATTACGGGGATCCCCCGGTGTTTTTCGATGCCGCGGTGGTGGAGATCCTGAATGATCTTCCCGGGCGGGACATTCTCTGGTGCGCGAACAGCGGGCGGGATTTCGAGGATCAGCAGCGGGTGCTTGCCCGTTCCGTGGAGATGGGGCTCCGCCATCTGCCGGATGCCCTCATCTGCAGCGAGAGCATGATCTTTCTCCGGGACGACGACGATTCCTTCGTGCCCCTCGAGCCCTGGAATTCATCGGTGACCGACGCCCTTCTTTCCTTTCACCGCGATGTGCAAAAGGAACTGGAACCCTTTCTCGGGCTCATCCGGGAAACCTATCGGCCGGATCCGATCGTCTGGCATGAACTGGGAACCGCATTCCTGATCGATGACGGGGATCGCAAACCGCGAAAACTGTTTCACGACCTCCTGAACTATCTCGCCCCTCTGCCCGACGCCATGGTCACGATGAACGGGGGGTGGGTGGCGGTTCACATGCACCAGTTGGGCAAAGGCAATGCCCTGGCCGAATATGCGAGGGCGCGGGGCTTTACCGCCGATCAGCTCCTCGCCGTCGGCGACCATCTGAACGACCTCAACATGCTCAACGGCCGTCCGGCCCGCCATGTCGGCTGTCCCGGTGATGCCGTTCCCGAGGTGCGCCAGGCGGTGCGCAAGGCGGGGGGGATCGTGGGCAGTCTGCCCGGCCCGACCGGTACGGTGGACGTCCTGCGTTCCTACCTCGACGCCGTGGGCGATTCCCGGCAGCCGGCCTAGCCGTTGTGAAGCGGTTTTATCTTACCTGTTGGCCGATAATGAATTATGGATAGGCCGTCCCGGCCGGACCAAAAAGTTCTCCTTTGTCTTAAATAAATCTTAACATCGGCCCCTTCACCCCCTAAGATTGTAAAACGCTTGACCCGCGTTCCGCGGGCCGGCTTGGGGTACAAGATCTTGCCACGTAGGGAGAATACAATGAAGCACACACTGCGCCGCTGGTCGGGACTGGCCGGCTTTCTGATGATCATGGGCATCTCCGCGTTGCCCGTCCGGGCGGAAGTCATGATGCAATGGTTCGAGACCGAATGGGAAGAAATCTACCGGCGGCTTCCCGAGGTTGGTGAGATCGGTTACGAGTGGCTATGGATACCGTCCCCGAGCAAGGGTCCGACCGGACTCGGCACGAAATGGGGGAACGTCGGTTACAATCTGTATGACCGGTTCGACCTCGGCCAGATTCCCCAGCGCGGTTCGTATGCAACCCGGTACGGCGACTACGGGCAGTTGCAGCAGATGGTCCGCGGTTTGCACAATGTCGATACCAAGCTGGCGATCGACGTCCTGATGAACCACAACGGCAACGGTCCCGACTTCCGCTCCTACCCCGGCATGAAGCCGGAGGACTTTCATATTCAGTGGCAGGAAAACTACGTCAACGATCTCGACTACATCCGCGGCCCCCGGATGGATCAGTGGTCGCCCGGCGGCGGGTACGGCGGGACCCTGTGGCAGGAGCTGGTGAACCTGATCGATATCCGGACTGAGGATGCGCCCCGGAACGGCGACCCCAAGCGCTTCACCGGCGGCAACAATACCCCCGGCTGGAACTTTGTCGACGGCACGTCCTTCCTCCGGCATCGCGGCCAGCCCGAGATGTATCCCTACTACCCCAACGGGTACGAATCGGAGAATGCGGCGAAGTATCTCGACCGCTGGATTGCCTGGCTCGGTAACATGACGGACTACGATGGGCTGCGGCTCGATGCGGCCAAGCATGTCGACCGTGAATTTTTCGGGTGGCCGGGCAACCAGGGATGGTTGCATGAAGCCCAGTTCAACTTCGACCTGCGCCGTGGCCGTCCCGGCAACGACAACGAAAAGGATGGGCTGTTTGCCAACTACCTTCATCGAGACGATCTTCTGATCTTCGCCGAAATTCTCAGCTACCAGGGCGAGCTCAATTACTGGTACGGCGATTTGAGCCAGGGAACCGCGGGCAACTTCTACAATCCCATGCGTTTCATCGATTACCCGCTGAAGCAGAAACTGTATGACGCGTTCAGCAACGGCAATCTTGCCGGGTTGACCGCGGGCGGCGGCGGTCTGCCGCCGGAGCAGGGCATCACCTATGCCTGGGGTCATGACGAAGCCGGCCCCGGCAAAATCAACCTCGCCTATGCCTATGTGTTGACCCACGTCGGATTTCCGATGGTGTATTTCACCGGCAACAACATCACCTGGGCCGACAACGGCACCCGCACCTGGATGCGCCCGGGGTATGACAGCCAGGCCCTTGCCGACCAGTACGGCGACATCGCCAACCTTGTGTGGATTCACAATCAGTTCGCCCGCGGCAAGGAGTATGACCGTTGGACGGAAAACGACTTCTTTGTTTTCGAACGGTATGACGACCTCGATTCCAGCGGCGGACCGAATACCGGGGAGGGACTTCTCCTGGTCGGTCTCAACGATTCCGGCAGCAGCCAGACCCGTAACAACGTAGGCGTAGCCTTCCCTGTCGGCACCGTGCTCAAGGACTACACCGGCCGCGGCGGGGACCTGACCGTGTATGACAACGGCGGACAGCCCCAGGTGAACCTGACCATCCCCGCCAACGGCGACCAGGGCTGGGTCTGCTATGCGCCGAAGATCGCCGAAGCGGGTACGGTGAAGGTCTTCGATAACGGATCCGAGGCCGGGACCATGAACTGGGTCGTACCCGGCGGTATCCATGCCCCCGACAAGCCGCGCCAGATCACCCGCGTGACCTCGACCAACCTCAAGGTCGAAGTTTCCTTCCGTCCCGACGGCGGCGCGGTGGATTCGGCCATGCTGCGGTGGGGCCGCGGCCTGGCCAAATTGACTCCGACCAATTTCTTCGGTACCAACACCAGCATCGTCTCCAGCGGGTACGAGAAGATGAATCAGTTGAATGCAACCAACTGGTTCATGGATATCCAGGTGGGCGCCACCAACATCTCTGAAGGTCTCCACCTGGTGAAGTGCCGGGTGTTCAACCAGGGTTCCGGCGTCCCTGCCCGGTTCAACACGTTCCACAAATCGATCTACGTCGATACCAGGGGCCCGGACATTGATGTGACCTTCCCCTCGGAAGGCCAGACCATCCAGGGCGATCACATCATGGATATCGAAAACGCCGACTTCCTTGCCTACGGCGTGACCGTATCGATCAATGCCGGCGCCCCCGAGACGGCCCATGAGGTCATCAAGGGGCAGTGGAAGTACAACCTGAACGGCCTCCCCGCCGGCACTCATACCGCGGTGGTCACTGCCACCGAGGCGGACTGGGGCGAACCCCGGCAGGTCATCAACACCAGCACCTACGTGCGCACGTTCACCGTTGCCGCCAACGCGAACAATATCGACATGAGCCTGGTCGAGGGCGGCGAAATCCAGACCACCTTCTTCGAAACCGCGGTGGATGTCGACGGCGGTTCTCCGAATGCCGTCCGCCTGTACTGGAACGGCTACGAGCTTCCGTTCAATGCCGGCGCTTATACCAATGTGTTCAACGGCGAGATCATTCTGCGCGACGCAAACGGCGTCGAAACCAGCCGTCTGTGGGGTGCGTTTGTCAACGGACCCAACTTCTTCGAGGCCGAGCGGATCGACGGCGGGGTGACCAGCCGGGTCACCCGCTATGTGAATTTCAACCTGTACGGCATCAATGCCATCGACTCCGACGGCGATTCCCTGCCTGACAATCTGGAAATGCCGTTCATCGATACCGACGGCGCTCCCGGTGCGGATGCGGCCTGGCCGGGTGACGACAAGGACTTCGTCCCCGAGTTCGGTGAGAACTGGACCCGGTTGAATCCTTACAACCACTCGACCTTCTTCAGCGGACAGTGGGATGACAACAACGACTTCGACGGCGACGGTTACAGCAACGGTGCGGAGCTGATGGCCGGGTACAACGAGGGGAATATCTACAAG
>JAUIHQ010000429.1 GCA_030432155.1 bacterium
CAACTATCCCTTTGCCCTGCGCCCGGCTGAAATCGGTGTCTTTCAAAGCCATCGCAGAATCTGGCAGAAAATGGTGGATGAGGGCATTGAGAGACTATCCTTTTACCAGGCGGTCAAAGTGGAGGCCAAACGGCTTGAGCGCGGGAATTTCCGCATTCGGGAGAACCCGTTTCACAAGGACCCCAACACCCGGAATCATTCCTACATTTCCCGCGGGATTTATGCCCAGCAGCTCCGGCGGTGGTACGATTTCTTTCCCCGGGAACAGTTCATGATTGCCAGGAGCGAAGACTTTTTTGACGACCCCTATCCGATTATCGAGAAGGCCTACGAGTTTCTCGGCCTTTCCCCCTTCGAACCGGACTTTGTTGAGCCGCCCTACGAGAATCCCCTCGCCATGCTGACGGAGGATACGCGTCGGCACATCGACAACTTCTACGTGAAATACAATGAGGATCTGTTCCGGTTGACCGGAATCAAGGTCTGATTTCCTCTGCCCTGCCCCGTATCGCCAAGCCCGCTGGAGCCAGCCCCTGGAGCAAAACCTCCTGAGCCTGCGTACACCCTGAGTGAATCTTGAACAGGTCAATCAGGAGCTGAAAACGATGGATGCGGAAAAACGCATCCGTTGGGCGGCGGATTCGTTTGGCCGCGGGCTGGTTATGACCACGAGTTTCGGGACGTATGCCGCCGTGATGTTGGACCTTGTGCGTCGCCTGGCCCCGGGTACGCCCATCATATCCATCAACACCGGATTCAACAACGAGACCCTCACGTTCGGGCGGAAGCTGACCGAATCGCTCTCCATCAAGGTTCATCAGTATGATATTCCGGAACCGGAGCACCAGATATCCCCTGCAGTGGAGACCCTCGACGAGTACCTGAAACGAGCGAAAATCAGCATCCTCGAAGATGCTCTCCAGGAACACGGGGCCAAGGTATGGATGTCCGGCGTTCTTTCCTCGGAAACCGAACACCGGCGCCACTTCGACATCCTGATGAAACGCGACGACGGCCTGTTCAAGTTCCATCCCCTGCTCGATTGGCATACCCGCGATCTGTACCGGTATTGCGAGAACAACCGATTGCCGATCAACGATGATTACTTCGATCCGCTGAAAGGCGCGGACCAGAACAAGGAATGCGGCATTCACCTTACCGGCACCGCCAACCAGAGTTTCACCGCCAGCCAGTTATAGACGCCGGTTTGGTCCTCCGGGGTGCAGGGGTTGTTTCAACCGGTCTTTACATTACGTCTCGATCCGGCCGCCGCGGCGAACGGCATGCCGGCCGAAGGTCTCCCTGATGCGATCAACCGCCTCATCGAGGCGGGCGTCCCGCGCATCACCGGGATCGGACGCCGCAAACAATTCTCCCTGCAGCGATCCACTCTCCTCCCCATCAAAACCTGATACGCCGAATCCGATCAGGCGAACCGGTCGCTCGAAAGACTGGCGGGCGAACAATCCTGCCGCCGCTTCGATCAACCGTCGATCCGACCGGCTGGGTTGTCGTAGGGTCTGCTGCCGGGTGATGGTTTCGAAGTCATCATACCGTAACTTGAGATGAACCGTACGGGCGGTTTTCCCGCTGCGCCGGAGGCGGCGGCCTACCTGCTCCACCAGATCCACAAGACTGGATCGCAGGTGACCGGGATCGGACACGTCATGATCAAACGTACATTCCGCGGAAATGCTCTTGGCCTCCGACTCGGTGACAATCGGCCGATGGTCGATGCCGAACGCAAGGTGATGGATATGTTCGGCCATGACCGCCCCGGCGATGGGGATGAGGGCGGATACCGGAAGAGCCTGCACATCGGCGATGGTGCGGATTCCGGCCTCGGCCAGCCGCTGGTTCATCACCTTTCCCACCCCCCAGATACGGGATACCGGAAGCGGGGCAAGAAAGGATTTCACTTCGTCATCCGACTCCGGGATAACGGTCAAGCCGTCCGGTTTCCGATAGTCGCTACCCAGCTTGGCGAGAAACTTGTTGCGGGCGATTCCCAGCGATCCGGTTAGACCCGTTTCATCTTTGATGCGCTTTTTGATCGCCCGGCCCAGTTGTTCGGGTGTTCCGGAGCTTCGGAGAACACCGCGCACATCCATGAACGCTTCATCAACCGAAATTTGTTCAATCATCGGTGTGACATCATGAAGAAGCTCCATGATCTGTTCCGACAATTCGGCATAGCGGGCCATGCGCGGAGGG
>JAUIHQ010000430.1 GCA_030432155.1 bacterium
GACCGGCCGCCCGACGCTGAATCCGGGAAGCTTCACGGGGAATCCGCCGCTTCGGGTACATCCTCGCTGCTGCCGGGAATTCGGACGGCGGATCCGTCCTCCAGCATCTGCTGGCCAAGGGTCACCACTCGTCCGGCGAATGCGGCATCCACGAGTTGGACAAAACCGCCATCTTCCAGGCCGGTTTGCACCGGCTCCCAGCGAGCTGTTCCCGAGTCATCCAGTATCCGGAAGACGCCGGTTTCTCCGTTCCGTTCCGTGACCGCTTCCACCGGAACGAATACAGCTTCCTCCACACGATCCAATTCCAGCGTGCAGCGGGCAAACATGCCCGGCTTCAGCAGGTAATCAGGGTTGGGGATGGATACCTCGATGCGGGCCTGCCGGGACGATTCACGGAAGACCGGCGCGATCCGGGTGACAACACCGGTAAAGGGTCGGCCGGGGAAGGCATCGGCCACCACTTCGGCGGACTGGGATAACGAGACCCGTGGATAATCTTTTTCCGTGACCTGAATAACGGCGAGAATCGGGTCAAGCTCCACAATCGAAAAGAGCGGCGTGTTGGCGGCTACGGTGTCACCTTCATCCACAAAACGTTCGGCAATGATTCGCGCGTCATCCCCCCGGTCCCACTCAGCGCGAATTTCGGTATACCCAAGCCGGATCTCGGCGGCAGCACGAGCAGCCTGGTCTCGTTTGTAGCCGGCCTCGGCAACATCCACGCCCGCTTCAGCGGCGAGAAATTCCGCCCGCGCGGTATCGAGATCGCTCTCCGATGCAATGCCGCGCTCCTGAAGGGTCTGCACCCGGTCCCATTCGCGCCTGGCTATCTCGAGACGGCTGCGGGCTTCACTCCGATTGGCCTCGGCAACCGCCAATCTCGCGTTCGCTTCGGCAACGGCCTGCCGGAATTCGTCATCCTCCAGGACCGCCACGATCTCACCCCTCTTGACCGTATCCGACACATCCACCGGCAACCGCATCAACCGTCCGCTCACCTTGGGCGCCAGGGTCAGACGTGCCTCCGGCTCGAGGGTACCGCTCAGCGTGCGGTGGAGAATGAGGGTTCCCTGCTCCACCGGCACGGCTTCGACAGGAACGGCGCCGCCCGGGCTGCGGCCGCCGCGGGACTGCGAACCGCCGTCATCGTGTAGGAGTCTTGATCCAATGGCCCAGGCAAGTACGGCAACCAGCACGCCTCCGCCAATCATCACCGGTTTTTGTTTTATCCATGCACGCATAAAAGAGTTCCGTTTCGGGGTCGTTGACCTGACACAATAAACAACATGCTGTGGATATTGCCACCGGGAACCGCAGGAAACCCATTCCGGTACCGGCCGGGTGAAACCCGGGATCAGGATTCACCGAGGCGGGATCGAAGATCCTGCAGCTCGCCGCGAAGTTGCTCCACCTCGCGGGTGAGAGCTTCAACCGCGGCCGAAATCTCAGCAAGGCGATCACCGGCAGCAGAATGACTTGAGTCCGCCGATTCAGGTATTGCAGAGGATGCGATGGATTCTTCCACCGGCGGCGCACCACTCAATAGATGTGCAAACCGCTTTTCACGGCGGCCCGGGCCGGGAGGCAGCTCACAGGCCAGGGGTCCATGCTCCCAATGAATGAATCCCTTTACGGTGTCCTCGATATCCACCGGGCTGTCAAAACTGCAGAGGCGCTTTGTGTGCGACCGGAGTTCTCCGATGGTCTGGGGTCCCCGCACCAGCAGTTCACACATCACGGCGAGGTCACGATCCCGATGCGGCATGATCGACTCGACGGTGTGCCGGTACTTGGCGGCCCGGCTTCCCGCGGTGGCGACCTGGGCGACCAGCTTGTGTTCATACCGGAGGGAATCCACCGCGTCGGACACCTCGGTTTCCCCCAGCGTCATGACCGGATCCCGATTCGACTTCTGGTTGCACGCGGCAACCAGGCTGTTGAGGGTCATGGGGTAATACTCCGGCGTTGCCATCGATTTTTCAATCAGGCACCCGAGTACGCGAGCTTCAACCGGCGACAGGTTCATAGGGTTTGATCAGTATTCCTTGAACGGGGTCCATTTCGCTTCCGACGATGCCGAGGCAACCGCGGTTTCGATGAACGCCATGCCATAGACTCCGTCATCCACGGTGGGGAAATCATACGCCCCCCCCGACGTCCCGGCAACTGCATCACGAATCGCCGCCGCGGCTTCAAGATATACGT
>JAUIHQ010000431.1 GCA_030432155.1 bacterium
CAGCTTCACATCAATATGGTCGGCCGCATACCGGCTGGAGTCCCGGTATCGGTGGTCCAGTTCGTGCCATGCTTTGTCCGCGCTTCGGGTTCCGAAGTGGTCAGGGTCGCTGAGCTTTCGAAGCGCACGGTAACCCTCGTGCAATTCCCGGGCCAGAGACTCAACCTCGCCCTCCTCGACCCGTTGCAGACAACAGCATTCCGATAGACGCCCGAACGCATGAATCCCCGCCGTCACCTCGGTTTCCCGGCCCGCGGTCAACAGGTCGGTCAAGGACGAGGACTGGGTCGTGCGAACAAGAAACACAAGACCCGGCGTGCTGTCCCGCAACTGGTTTTGATAGGAAAACGCGTTGGATACATTGGCGTAATCGTTGTCCATACAGAACGCGACTGACGTCCAGCAGGTCGGATCCTCCACCGCCCCGCACACCAGCTCCAGCGCTTCCGCGCTCTCCACATCCAGCTCATGAAATGCAACGTCACAGGCATGCGTCAGTTGCGGGTACCGCTGGAGAAACGAGCTTTTCAGCGAACCGCCCCGGCGATCGATGACCTGGATCTTCGGCATCATCCCGTTCGCAAAGTGTGCGGTTCGTGCCACGTGCAGCAGCAGCGCCTGCCCCATACGACCGAATCCGAAGATCAGGAGTTGAAGTCGCCTCGGGTCATCCGGTCCGACCGGGGCCGAAGGCAAAAGGTGCTTGCGAAACGCGATACGGCACGCGTTGTCGTAGACATCGAACACATGAATATCCAGGCTTTGCTGGACATCGCGAAACAGGGGTTGCTCCGTGAACAATCGCTTGATCAACGGACGGAAGACATGGATGTAACAGGTCGTCCTTCGATCACGGAATGCGGCCGGGTGTTCCTTGGTGCATCGGGCATAGCCCGAGAAGATCTCCACGTTGGTATCGTCATCACCGGTGGTGATGATGACGGCATCGGCATGAAGGATTCCTGCCGCCATGAGCACGGCGGGATCCATCGCATTCCCGCGGAGAACCACGGCGCCCAGAGACTCGCTTGATCGGACGAACGGGCTGTCCTCCTCCCGCTCAATGGCAATAACGCGCCGGCCACTCATACAACAATCCTGGAGCAACTGATACCCTTTTCGGCCCAGTCCACAGATCACCGTATGTTTCCGGTACCGTCTGATCCTGCGGGTTCGCAGAAAACCCTCGAAAAAACGCGAAATGACCTTCAGAACCGTCGTGATGGTTACGACAGGGGCAAGGAATCGGGCGATCTGAAGAGTCCACGGTACCGGGGGCTCCAGCGCCCCGGATTCGATGGAGAAAAGCTGGAAGGTCTTGTACAGCACATAGCCGACATCCGTCGGACCGCCATTCTGCTCGGCGTATCGGGTGAAACCGACCATGCCCAGCACCATGCACAGAAAGAAGAGAACCGTGAGTCCCAATCCAAGATAGTGCCGTCTGATGAAACCCGGCATGATCAGTCCGATGATTCCGCCGGAAAATCGACAATGACATATCCGGCATGGTTGAGAATTTTTTCGAGCGATCGCACCTGCTCCTTATCCTTCTCCTTCACCCCATCATCGAGCTGTTCCCATGGGATCATATCGGGATGCAACTTCTTTCCGTCGAGACCGGATCCCTGGCGCCATCCCTGACGGCGTTTATGGCTCATCCAGCGCTCATGCTCCAGCTCGGCAAGCCTCGGTACATCCCTTTTCTCATCCAGGCTGGTGTGCACGGCCTCACCGGGTTCCATGGGCCGGTAGGTTTTGCCGATGGCCTTCAGCTTGATGATCACGTGATCCGCGGCGCTCCGATTGGATTCCTTATAGCCGTCGTCGAGTTCCGCCCAGGTCTTCTTGGATGAATCGGCCTGAAATGCCTCCCGAATGGCGTTCCTGGATTTTTCATCCTCCGCTTCCGCGATCGCTTCGTCACGCACCTTCTCTTCATGCTTGATGTAGGCTTCATGGATGCCGATGGCGATGAGCTCACGCCGGGAACCCCATGTAGTGTCATATCGGAGCAGGGTTTCAAACATATCGGCATCGAGGTGAAGCTGAAGCTGGCTCAACAAAGGAAGGGAAGCCTGTTCAAATATCGTTCGCCCGTGAAGCTGGCTCATATCAAAGACCGCTTCCACCGAACGGTTGCCATGTTTGTAGCAATGGACTTTGAGCATGGCGCGGATCAGCTCGTCATCCATCGGAAGTGCTTT
>JAUIHQ010000432.1 GCA_030432155.1 bacterium
CGCCACGCATGGCGACCCTGCGAGCAATCCAGAGCGATGCCGGCGGGAGCAGGACCCACTGAAGGAGCGGTGACAGTCCATCGTCGATCACCGGAACCACCGGCATCAGGTCCGAATACTGCCAGCTCTTGCGAACCACCAGATTGAGCCATTCGCTGAACACGGTATAGGCGACCCCCGACATGATGGTCACCGCGGCGACCGCCCAGAAGCGCCGGTAGCCGATGGAGCAGAAGCCGCCGATGACGAACACGTCGTCGCGCGGGTTGGCCGGCTGGTCCCACTGGATGGGCCGACAGCGCTCCTCGGCCCACGCGGTGGCCCAGAGACCGACGGAGCTCGGCATGGCCGGCTGCATGTGGGTGCGACCCACCATCGGGACACCCTTGTGCCGTTCCCCGAGATCCACCAGGACCGCCGCCAGCTCGGCGGTTTCATGGAGGGTGTGTAACAGTTGTTCCCGGCCATACAACCGCAAATCGAGCGCAACCTGGTCGTTCCGGCTCCGGCCGGTATGAATTTTCTTCCCGAGATCTCCCAGCTTTTCGGTCAGGGCCCGTTCCACGGCGAGATGCACATCCTGATCGGCAGGGGTAATCTCGAAGCGACCGGCGGACGCCCGCTTCATAATGGCGACGAGTTCGGCGATGACCGATGCCGCGTCTTTCCGGCTGAGAAGCTTCGGCTTCAGGGGCATCCGCGACAGCATGGTGACGTGGGCCGCCGAACCGATGCAATCGACATGCACCAGCGCCCGGTCCAGCTCAATATCCCGTCCGGCGGTGAACGCCAGCACCTCGCTGTCGATTTCACCCACGGTTGTCTTTTTCGTTTTGCTCGATTTCTTCATCGGTTCGAACTCCATCTCCGGCGATCAATCATCCACCGGCTCCCCGGCATCCAGCACCTTCTGCACCTCAGCAAGAATCTCTTTCTTGCTGTAGAGACGACCCCGGCCGATACCTTCGCATGCCCGGCAGGTATGCCGCCATGCCGCCTCGGACCGCAGGGTCTCCGGCCAGAACGGATAGGTTCGGCACTGGGTCGGCCTCACATCGTAGATGGAACAGCGGCCATCCTGAAAGAAAATGCAGTCGTAATTTTCTTTTTCGCGGAGGGAATAACCGTTCTTGAAAGGATACGCATACGTTTCGAGAAATGCCTTGAGATCCAGACCGAGCCGCCGGGCGATGGCCGAGGCCTCCCGGCGGTTGATGTAGACCGTGCCCGGCGCACCGGTACAGCATTCGCCGCATCCCGTGCATTCGAACCGGATGCCGGCGTCGAAGAATTCCGGGCGGTCGGGCATCTCGGATGATCGGGTCTTTCCGTTCATGATGCCGCCCCCTCTTCCCCGGCCGGGGCGCCGGGAAGCCAGGCTGAAAGATCTTCGCGAAACTGCTTCCACTCATCCAGGGTTGTATCCCGCCAGCGGCGGCTCTGAAGACGGCGCCGCACGGCTTCGGGTTTGAGCAGGAAGCTCGTGACATGGCGGCCGTCACGGTTGAAGATGTGGGTCCTGCCCTTGTCCCCGACCACGGCAAACGTCTCGGCCTTCTCTTCAAAGTACAACTGGTCCCGTCCGGCGGCCGCCGCGTCGTCCAGGGCTTTGCCCACCGGCCGGTTCTCCTTGCGACGGGATTCGACATGCTTGGTGCGGCGCTGACCCTGCCGCTCGCCGCGGTCGATTTCCTCAGCCAGCCGCCGCATGATACCGGGTATCCGTCCCAACAACCGGTTGGCCGATTCGACCTGTCTCTCCTCCCTCGCAGTTCGAACCTGGCCGGCCAGGGAATCGATCGCACGGGCGGCATGGCGACGGGCCCGTTCCAATGCGGGCGCCATCCCGCCGCCCAGCAAAACCTCCAGCTCGGTTCCGTCGGAGGTACGGGCTACGCTGTTGAGATGCAGCGCGAAACGACCCCGCGCATCCCGCGACTCCACCGCCTGCAGGGTCACCGCCGCACGTTCCGGCTTCCCGCCCGGCCCGGACGGAAGGTCGTGGTATCCCGATACGACCTGGGCCAGCACGGCGTATGACTTTGAAGATCGACCGAAGGCGGATAGCTGGCGGCCCCGGAGGTCGCGGCCGGGGGGGCGTAGCCGGTCATGTCGGGCGAGCGTTTGCCCAGCTGGCCGGTCTCGATGACGTATTCCTGCTCGTGCCCCTCGGGCGAGTCGGCGAGGAGGTAGTAGGGGTAGCG
>JAUIHQ010000093.1 GCA_030432155.1 bacterium
CCATCAGCGGATGCGCTGCCTTGGTCAGAGACTCATACAACCGGGCATGCTGCCCCAACAGCAGAAAACGGGTGCCGATCGAAAACTTCTTTGTTCCAGGGTCCTGATGCAAGTACCCCTTCTTCACCAGGGTTGAGGCAAGATTGTGCACCGTGGTCACATTCAGCTTCAGTTGCAGGGCAAGCTCACGAGTTCCCATGCCGCCTTCGCGGGCTGCGAGACACTCCAGCAGATCAAAGCACTTATCGACAGTTTGTACGATTGGCATATCGAATTACTCCACGATCGTCACCCATACCATAATGTTTCGATATACGCAACAGACAAATAAGGTGATTTTCCCATAATTAAGGCGGTATTGCATAGATTTAAGCTGACGTGCGGCTGACAATGATTTTAATTGATAAACACATAAATCAAAGGTTAGATTGCGAGTGTTTCGCCTTTCACCCGACGGAGTGACGCATGTGATGAATAAACAGCCCGTATACAAGAACGCCGGAAAGCCTGAAGAAGTCCGGGTTCGTGATCTGATGAAACGGATGACGTTGCAGGAAAAGATCGGTCAACTCTGCTCGACCACACCGATCAGCCAGTTGATGACCGACGACTATACGGATGACCGGGCCCTGGCCTCCGGAAAAGCCCTGGTGGACCGGGGCATCGGGCAGATCGGTGTAGTGGTGAGGCATGCCGAACCTGCCGCGGGTGCCCGAATCGCCAACGAGCTGCAGCGGTATGCGCGGGAGGAGACCCGACTCGGGATCCCGGTCTTGATCCAGGATGAATGCGTACATGGGTGCAAGGCCAACGGGTCCACGATGTTCCCCATGTCGATCGGCCTCGCCGCAGCCTGGGACACCGGCCTTATGGAACGGGTCGTGGAGGTCATCGGCCGGGAAGTGAAGGCCCGAGGCATCAACCAATGTTATTCCCCAACCCTCAACATCGGGCGAGATGTGCGTTGCGGGCGTACCGAGGAGACGTTCGGGGAGGATCCGTACCTGGTGACCCGGATGGGCGTGGCCTTCGTGAAAACCCTCCAGCGACACGGACTGGCGGCAACGCCCAAACATTTCGTGGCCAACTTTGTCGGCGACGGCGGTCGCGACAGCCATCCCATGCACATCTCCGAACGTCTGTTGCGCGAAATCTATTTTCCCGCCTTTCGGGCTGCGGTGGAAGAAGCAAAAGCGATGTCACTGATGATTTCCCATACCGCCATCGACGGCATCCCCTGTGCAAACAACAAGTGGTTGATGCAGGAGATCATCCGTGATGAGTGGGGATTCGACGGGTTCATTGTTCCGGACAATACCGACGTACAGAAGAATGTAACCGTCCATGCCCAGTGCGAGACCTTTGCCGAATCGTGCAAGCGGTGCATCGAGGCCGGACTCGACACGGATATGAGCTGGACGCCGCCGGAAGCCATTCTCTGCTACATCGACCACCTTCCCAAGCTGGTGAAAACCGGCAAGGTGTCGCTGAAATCGATCGACGCATGTGTCGCCCGCGTTCTGCGCATCAAGTTCCGGCTGGGACTGTTTGACAATCCGTATGTGGATGAAGGTGCGGCCCGGATGACCCAATCGCCGGACCACCGTGCGGTGGCCCGCGAATCGGCCAGGGCGGGCATGGTGCTGCTGAAAAACGAAGGACTTCTTCCCTTCACCGGGAAAACGCGGCGCATTGCGGTCATCGGGCCCAGCGCGAAGAAGGCCCGGCTCGGAGGGTATACCTGCGCCAACCCGAATTCGGTATCGCCGTTCGACGGCATCAAGAACCGGCTCGGTGATGCCGGGGAGGTATGGTTCGCCGAAGGCTGCAAACTCACATCGACAAGTAAACGTGGATTCGACAAGGCGGTGGCGGCGGCCAGGCATGCGGATGCCGTGGTCGTTTGCGTGGGCAATTCCAGCGATAAGGTAATCGGCCAGCCCGAGACGACCGAGGGGGAGCGTCACGACCGGTGCAACCTCGATTTGCCGGGTGTTCAGGAGGACCTCATTCTCGAGCTGGCCCGGGTCAACCGAAACATCGTTGTCGTGCTGCAAAACGGAAGCGCCATCACGATGATGAGATGGTTACCGCATGTGAAGGCGGTTCTCGAAGCATGGTATCCGGGCGCCGAGGGAGGCCACGCGATAGCCGACATCCTGTTCGGCGACTACAACCCGGCGGGACGGCTCCCCATCACCTTCCCCCGCTTCAGCGGCCAGCTTCCGCTCTACTACAACCCGCGTCCGCATGGACGAGTTCCAGACTACTGCGACATGAGAGGCAAGCAGGCTCTGTTCGAATTCGGCTACGGCCTCAGTTATACAACCTTCACCTACCGCGACCTGCGCGTGAGCGTCTCCGGTGCAGGCCGCCGGATCAAGGTACGCATTGCCTGCAACGTGACCAACAGCGGGCGGCGGGCCGGAGACGAAGTGGTGCAGCTTTATATCCGCGATGTATACAGCTCGGTCACCCGCCCGATTCTGGAATTGAAGCGGTTTGAACGTATTTCCCTGAAACGAGGTGAAACCGGACGGGTGACCTTCACCCTCGGGTTTGACGACCTGATGCATCTCGATCCGAAACTGAAGCCCGTGCTCGAACCGGGAGACTTCAAGATCATGGTCGGTGCGTCTTCCGAGGATATCCGTCTTGAGAGAACGATACGCCTGTGACGCTTCACGTCATGGTTACCGTGACAATGGAATGTAGAGGAGAAATGGAATGAATGTGGATCAACAAGTCGATCAAGCCCTCGGGGCCATGAACCTCGAGCAGAAAGTTGGACAGCTCTTTCTACAGGCCTTCTTCGGGACCATGCTGAACCCCGATACCATCCGGTCGATTACCGATCTGCATTGCGGGGGGTTCACGGTGACCAGCCATTTCCGCCAGTTCCGTCGCTATGCCCGTCCCGGCGAAGAGCAGGAGGCTCTTGATGCTTTGTCGGCCTCCGAGGTAACGCCCTGGTTGATCGACGACCGGAGGGACAAGCTCTGCCGATCGGCCTACATGACCCTCCCACAATTCACGAAGATGATGAACCGCTTGCAGGAAATCGCGGCGGAACGCCCCTACGACGCGCCATTGATCCTTGCGCTGGACCAGGAAGGCGACACCCACGTGGATCTTCACCGAGGAGGCGTCAAACAATTTCCCTCGCAGTGGGGCCTGGCCCGAACCGGGAACCCGGATCTGGTCTATCGGTCCGCGCTGGCAGTGGGACGCCAGGTCGATGCCGTGGGCTACAACCTGATTTACGGCCCCATCCTGGATGTCGTCACCAATCCGGCCTCCACCTACATCGGCATTCGTTCGTTCGGGTCCGACCCGGAATTCGTCTCCGACATGGCCTCGGCCTACCTGCGCGGGATGCGGGAAGCCGGAGTGATGTGCTGCGGGAAGCACTATCCGGGACGCGGGTCCACGGACGTCGACGACCATCACGACCTCGCTCCGATCGATCGGTCGATCGAGGAGCTGAACGACGTGGAACTTCTTCCCTACCGGCGTCTGATGGCCGAGGAGCTGCCGTCGATCATGATCGCGCACAGCATCTATCCTGCCTGGGACACGGAGCACATCGCGAGTTGTTCGCGCGCCGTTCTGACGGACCTTACCCGCAAGGAACTCGGGTATGATGGCATGCTGATTACCGACTCGATCGTCATGCAGGCGGTGGCGCAGAAGTACGGCTCCGTGGCCAAAGCCTGCGTGCAGTCGGTCAAGGCCGGCATCAACCTGATTCTCAACAAGGAGTGCGGGCCGATTCGGGAAGAGGCGTACCGCCTGGTCCTGGACGCAGTAAAGAGCGGGGAGATACCCGAGGCGCAGCTCGACGAGCAGGTGGCCGTCACCCTTCGCTGGAAAGCCCGCTACGGCCTTTACGGCGAACGTCGGCTGCGCACGCCGCAGGACGCACAGACCGTGATCGCCGACCCTGCGTTGGCCGTCGATGCCCGGGCATGCGCCGAGGCGGCGGTTCACATCGTTCGAGATGAACGCAACCTGCTGCCCCTGCCGCGGGAGGGTTGCCGCATGCTGCTCGTGGAGCAGGTTCACCGCGCCCATCTGAACTGCAACGACGCCTGGATGCATCCCGGCATTCTGTGGGAATACATCATCGAGAAGACCCCCAACGTCTCTCTGTTGGAAATTGAAAACAACCCGACGAATGAAGACCGGGAAAACCTGCTCAAGTACCTGCCGCACTACGACATGGTGCTGATTACCCATTATACGGACCGGGCGGTGGTCGGGGCCGCGGACCTGATCAACGACCTCCTGGAACGGCAACCCAACGTGGTGGTGCTGGCCAATTCACCCCTGCCCTACAATACGCCCGCGTCATGGCCTACGGTGGTTTGCACCCATGGTGTCCTTCCGCCTTCCCTGAAGGCCGCGGCGGACCTCATCTTTGGAGACATCCAATCCCAACCCCCGGCCCACCCATCGTCCTTCGACCCGTGAAGACAACCCAACTCCAGTATCGTGAAGCACCCGACCGCCGCGGGGACGCGGTCCTGCATGAACCGGATGCCGACGCGTCGCCCGTTCCCGTTTTGCTGATCCATGGCGGCGGCTGGCGCGCACAGGACAACAGCTCCGTTCACGGCATCGCCCACGAACTCGCCGAGAACGGGTACCGTTCCCTGACCAATAACTATCGGCTCATTACCACCGACCCATGGCCGGCCTGCGGCGACGACTGCCTCGAAGCCGCCCGTTATTTGCTCGAGCATCATGCGCCGACCGGGCGGATCTTCGTCGGCGGAGCCTCCGCAGGCGGCCATCTCGCATTGATGACCGGGCTACGCCTTCCCCGCGGGCGGGTGGCCGGGATCGTTTCCCTTGCCGGGGCCTCGCGGCTCGACCTGCCGGGCCATGAGGACGCCACCCTGTTCACCCCGGCATTTCACCGGCAGTTTTTCGGAACCGAAACGATACCGGACCGTGCTATGCTCACCGCGGCGGAACCCTTTCCCTATGTTGACGAGACCGCACCGCCGCTTCTGTGCATCCACAGCCGCAACGACCAGCTTGTGACCCCCGAGCACAGCCTGCAGATCGCCGCTGCCTGGAAGGCTGCGGGCGCGCGGGCCGGGGTCTTTCTCTTTGACGGCGAGGGAACCTCCCACGCCCTGTGGGACACCCTCGAGGCGCAGGAGCTCCACAACCGCCACCTCCGGCCTGATGCGCTCGCCTGTATGCTTCGTTTTCTCAATGCGCCGGAAGGCGTATCTCTCAAGACAACAACAGCATCAAACCTTTGATTGTTGACTTCTTTGCCGGAGCCTCTCTACAGTTGCGTTCCGCGTTGACACGAAAATAAGCACCTCGGGAGATCATGATGAAGCGCTGTCTATTTCTGATCCTGTTTCCGGTTTACTGCCTGGCCGAGGCCGGGCCCGGCGCCTACCATGAATGGATGCTGGAGGATGCGCTCCGGGTCAGGCTGCCCGAAGCGATCGAGTACGGCGTACCGTTCGAGGCGGAAATTGAACTACTCAAGGATCCTGCTGAACCGCAGCACCTGGAGATCCGGTTCAATCACCTCAAGAACAACGGAGCATTCGGGCGCGGCCTCCAGTCGGGCGGAAGCCACGGCGTGCATGCCGCCGCGACGAATATCGTGGTGACCCTTCAACTCGACGAGACGAAAGACGACCTCGGCCTGGCGCTGCTGACCCTGTATTTCTCTCCCGACCGCACCTGGGGCCGGCGCACCCTTCAGGGCAACTTTCCCCTGCTGACCCCCGACGCGGATACCGGGCTTTACGAGAACGGGGTTGCGAAAGCCTCGGCCCAGCGCGCTACCGCACCGACCGCGGATGAACTCGGCATCCCGACGTACACGCCGCGTGAGGAGTTCTTCACCCAGTACGTGGATGACCCCGGCATACGCGACTGGAAACCGGACCCGCAAGCGAAACCGCCGCTGGCCGATATCATGGCCCGCCCCCCCGAGCCGGTACCGGTTTACGGTGTATACAGTTGGGCCGAGGAATTCGCGCGGGCAGCCGGGGAAGTCGAGAAGATCGGGTTCAAGACCATGCGGATATCCGGTCCGTGGGAGAATGCCGGAGAAGCCCTTCGCCTGGCCGCCGAACAAGGCATCGAGGTGCTCTACACCATCATGGCCGCGGGCGGGGAGAAGTCCTTCTGGTCCGCGCGCCGTAAGAACATGGAAACCGACGAGGCGTTTCTTGCCTCCTTCACGAACAACATCATTGACTTCATCAAGACATTCGGACCGGAAGGTTCCTACTTCGCCGACCTGCCGGTGAAAAGCCCGGTGAAGGTAATCGAACTCTTCAACGAGCCGAACTTCCACTACCTGCTTCCCGATACCGACAACCGGAAAGAGGATGAGGCCAAACGGGAAGCGCTGTATGCCCAAATGATCACGGCCGGATACGATGCGGTCAAAGCCCATGCACCGGATCTGAAGGTTGCCGCGTTCGCAGCCGGCGGTTCCGGAGCCGGCGATATGCGGTTCATCGAGCACATCCTGCGGGACAATCCAGGTATCGAGAAGAAGATGGATATTGTGACCACGCACCCGTATGTCATGGGCGCACCGCCGGAGACGCAGAAGTACCGGCCCTGGGGATCCTACTCCATCGCCAACAACCTGAACGTCATCCGCGGGACGCTGGCCGAGGCCGGCATTCCCGACATCCCGATCTGGTATACCGAATTGGGCTGGCAGTTTTCGGTTCATCACGGCGGGCGCCATGCCGACAACCAGAATCGGATCTCCTTCCTGGTCGAACCGAATCTTCATGCCGCCTACCTGGTCCGCAATTACCTGTGGGCGATGCGGCTGGGAATCGGCCGCGTCCATGTCATGCACCTGTATGATACCGACGGCTACAACGGTGGTTTCCTCGTACGCAACTCGCTTGAATGGCGGCCTGCGACCCATGCGGTTCAAAACCTGATCGATCTCATGCCGAATCCGAAGTTGATCGGCGCGCAGAGCGACGGCGAAGACAACAATTATATCTATGCATACGATGCCGACCTCACCACGGACGACACGGAGCAAATCATTGCGGCATGGAACGTCATCGGTCCGACCGAGGCCGCGATTGCAGTGGACGGCGAAAGCGCCACGGTCCGCGTGATCGATCTCATCGGGAACAAAAAAACGATGCCGGTGGAGAACGGAACCGTAAACCTGACCATCGGGCCTTACCCGCAATTCGTAATCCCCCTTGCCCGGTAAAACCCCGACGGGAGGATTGGGTGACGACGATGGACGAAGAATTCGAATGGCGAAGAAACCGCACATCGTGATCTGGGTCCGAGCTGGTATTTGAAGCCGGTCGGGGTCTTCCCAAAGCACCTGCGCTGACTAAATGTCGATGCCATACTCAGCGGCATTTCTTTCGCTCTTCACTGGGTCAAACTCGAACTCCATAGGTATAGTTAATATACCAATATGGTGCCATTAGTCACCCGGCTTGATTCGCTCTGCGGAGGCCCTTTTGATTCGAACGTGTGCTTTCAACGTGAGCGAGGAGCGTCGGCGCTTCTCGCGATACGGTGAAAAGCCTGGTTCGTGAAAACATCCGCCGGAGGCGGACAACGCTCCACTCAGATGTTTTTCCCGGTGTTCTCATGAGTTCTTCAAGCTCATCAACCATCTTACCCATGAGGCGCGTCCTCGCGCCTTACTGGGTACTGGTCAATTCTCAGGTTCGCTTCCGCATCTCAGGCGCTCCTCCTTGACCTTGAGCGCCTTGCTGAGACGTTTGGCCATAGCATCGGAATAGGTCCGCCGGCCGCGCTCGTAGTCGCTGACCATGTTCTGGCGGATGCCAAGCTTCTCCGCGAGCTGGGCTTGGGTCAGGCCCGCCTTCAGACGGGCACCGGCAAGCAGGTTGCCGACCCGGTTTTTCTCCATCTCCTTCCAGTACCCGGTGCTCTCGATGGAGACGAACTCCTCCTCGGGCTCCTCAGACAACACGGCCACGTCGTACTTCTTCCTGATCCAGTCAACGAGCTCGGACACGTGCTCGCCATGGATCGAGAGCTCAATATGGGGCTTTTTCACGAGAGCCAGCATAGTACACCTCGATTACGATCTCGTCCTTTCGGCATGTCCAGCATACCACGTACCTGTAGTTCAAGTGGCAGTGGTATCGATCCTGCCCGAGAGGGGAGAAGTTCCGCCAGCTCTTCTGGATCGGGCCGTCTGCCTGGAGGTCCGCAACAAGGAGGTAGAGGAGCTTCTGAGCGTCTGAAGGTAGCTTCCGCAAACCACGCTCCACCTTCCTCTTGATTCGGACCTCATATGTCACGGTGATAATATAACCATTGCGCAAAGCAGTGGCAAGTCATATCTTGAGAAGCCGAACGGCGGCCGTGACCCTGAACTCATTCGCGTCCGCGCGAATGAGTTGTAGCGGTCCAAGGCCTTGCTCTGCCTCTTTCTTTCCGGATCATCGACACAATTTCAGCCGTTGTGACACGTGCCTTGATGGATGGGACATCAAGCGGTGAAGTCCCGGTCTTCTCGGGGACAAGTGAAAACGTGCGACCATCCTTGCGTCGGATCAGGACCTTGCCGGATGACTCAGCCTTGTCCAATACACTGGCCAGCTTCTGTCTCGCCTCAGAATAGGTAAACACTTGCATCGTTCAAACCTCCATGATGTTGACACCAACTTTTGCAGCTGCTCGTTTCAGCGATCGATCCAGTGTTAATGGCGACGGTGTCACCGATCAAGTCATCATCCACCGGGGGCGACCCGGCCACGGACGACCGCCCCACCACCCCATTCCGGAAACGCCCATTACGCCAATTCACTTGTCCACGATTCTCGACTTTTCCGCCTTCGGGACGAACGTGTGCTTTCAACGTGAGCGAGGAGCGTCGGCGCTTCTCGCGATACGGTGAAAAGCCTGGTTCGTGAAAACATCCGCCGGAGGCGGACAACGCTCCACTCACTTGTTTTTGCCGGTGTTCTCATGGGTTCTTCAAGCTCTTCAACCATATTACCCATGAGGTGGCGACGGAGTCACCGATCAAGTCATCACCCACCAGGGGCGACCCCGCCACGGATAACCGCTCCACCACCCCATTCCGGAAACGCCCATTACGCCAATTCACTTTTCCACGATTCTCGACTTTTCCGCCCTCGGTACGAACGTTATGCGCCACCGTCCGAGGGAGCGCCCCGCGCTTCCCGAGGTAAGGTGGGCGCAGTTGTTGGGTGCGTAGTCAAATATCTGAGACACATGATTATGCCAACAACATTCAATGTCGCTTCAATTGAGAAAATTGGAGATGTAAATATTGTATGCGAGAAACCGAATCCGAATTGATTTAGGATATCGTTCATCACTAGAGCGAGGTAAATCCCGTGCGAGACAACGAAGATGAGCAGAAACGAATGCTTGAATCGGCGGTAAAGATATACAGACAGCATCAGAAACATGATTGCGACCAAGCCGTAAGCGAATAGATTGAAGTATTCGATCATGATTGCCTTTATAGTGTTTTAATACTCATCACCCAACGACAAGCCTCAGGGGCGCCCGGCTTCGGGCGTCCCGTTGGAGGCGCATGTTCGACAATCTTAGTCTTTCTTTCTTTTCAAAATCCAGCCTTCGCCCAAGGGCACCAATATTCGTTCCATTTGATCAAGATTCGCTGGCGTATTTCGGGCAACCAATACGCTGTTGCTTGTGTCAATTCTCACGAATGACCCTGTCGGTCTTGAGACACCTGCTTGCTCTAGAAAGATACTGACCTGTTCTGATAGAGGTCGGTCATCAGATATCTGTCCCATTCTCGTAAATTCACCCATGTCGCTGATTTGTGCGTCGGTATTATCAAATTCTGGCTGTAGGAAGTTTAATTTCACCTCGTATTGCCGAGTCTCCAAATTGCTGTGGATACAGCCCTGAAGAGCTGCGATCACAAATATGCTGGCAATGCTCGTCTTCATTTTGTCGAACGTCGAGGGTCACCGGACGGCGAGCCCGCCGCGGGTGAGCCGTACGGTGGACCCTCTGGTTCGACTCTTCCTATCCATCAATCTTGCTCAACGAGTTCATCACCATCAGAAACTGAATCGGTGATGTCACTATGTCCACGACGTAGGCGGGAATGAGTAAGATCTGGTTCGGATACCACCACCAGTCTTTGTACCTCTGGACTTCTTGAGGAAGGGCGACGCTATCAACGTAAACTGTAATTGTCCTGCCATCGAGTGTGACCGGCCAACTGGGATGACTTGAATTTCTTGGGATGCCGCATCTGAACCATCCGGATGTCACAAAGTCATTCTCTACGACATGGTCGAGGACTGGCGGGTAAAGAACAAATTCTCCTGTAAAGACCGCCGTGGCATTTGTTGTGGATAGCGTGACCGTTGGTCGGAAGAAGAAGTGTGTTATCTCATTTGTGCTCTGGTAGCGCATCGCCCGCTGCTTCTGGTTCTCCACTTCCGCGCGTATTGCGCTGTTCCAAGTCGATGGCGATGCGCATACCAGACGAGTTCCCAACTGCTGCGATCTGCCTGAGAGCATCTGCGTGTCAAGCAGTTGGCACTCGACCATCGTCTCGGCAGCGCTGTTCGTCCATACGGCCGTTGGTTGCAGGCGACGGTAGTGAGTACCGCCCGTCTTGACGGCGCGTACACACATGCAGCCGCTTTGAGTCCCGGCGACTGCCGCGATGAGCGTCAGGGCTGTGAGTATTCGTTTCATCTCATGGAGTCGAACGATCACCATGAGGGGCGCGGTGGCCGCGCAGCGGGTACCGCGTCCCTCTCGATGGTCATGTTCGACATTATTTCATTATCCATATAGCTGTGTTATCTTCGCCTCTACGTGCTACATGTTTGAATTCATGTGTCTTCAGCATATCGACTAGAGTGGAGAGGTCGTCAACACTCACATCTGGGCCTAGCTCAACAGTTATGATCTGATTCCGATCGATTTTGGCCAACTTCACTAGAAGACCATCAAGGGCCTGTGTGTTTACCACGCGGTCATTGATCGTGTATGCAAGTGCTTTATCATCGGTCGATCTCGATAGACCGATACGCACAAAGGCAATTTTCTGATCGGGCTCAAAAGGATTAATCTCCTGCATGTTCACGCTGATGTGTGAACCGTCAGCTTTCTTAGATGGCTGCCCATATGACAACGCGGTTGTGGCTAGAATGCATGTCGCAATTACTAAGGCTATTTTCATTATATCTTCCTTTGTCGAACGACACCCTTGAGCGGCGCGCGTTTAGCGCGTACGCTCCGAGGGCTTGTTCGGTGTCTTATGATTCCTTTGCAAGTCCAGCCCTCCAGACCACATCGTCCTTAAACCAAATCACTAAGATCGCTGTATCCAGTAATACGTGACCTTCTGTCGCGAGCAGATTATAGCTCATCACGTAATTCCCGTCGCGATCTGTTCCGCTTGAATCAGGATTTCCCAGAAGTGCTTCAATATCGCGAGGGCTGAAGCTGAAGGGAGGAGAGGAATGGACCGGGTCAAAAGGGAGGATTCCACGGAGAGCCTCGGCCTCGGAAAGTCGCTCGCGTCCCGCTTGTTCTCGAAATGCCGTGCAGAGTGAATGCTGTGTCGCATTTAGTTTCTCCTGCGGGCTGTTGCAGCCGATTATGAGCAGAGCGGACAATAATGTAGCGTAGCGTTTCATGTCTCTGTCACCGAACGTTGAGTTGAGCGACATTGTGATTTTGGCGTGATCCTTGCACCGCAAGGAGCATGACAAATCATGATGTTCGCTCTAACGGATTGTTCGGCCGATTCCTCAAATG
>JAUIHQ010000094.1 GCA_030432155.1 bacterium
TGGTGAAGGTTCCACCGGTCAGTTCCTCGATATCCAGTTTGCCCTCCTGTGCGCGTTTGGCGAAATCGGTAACCGCCTGCTCGATTTCGGCCAGGCTGAGCTGATCGGCGTCACGAATCACCGGAACAACCAGGCCCCGATCGGAGCTCACCGCCACCCCGATATGATAGTAACCGTGGTAGACGATCTCATCGCCGTCGACCGATGCATTCACCACCGGATATTTCCGGAGGGCTTCAACCGCCGCCTTGACGAAGAACGACATGAAGCCGAGCTTGATACCGTGTTCTTTCTCGAACGCATCCTTGTAGCGGTTGCGTATATCCATGACCGCCTGCATGTTCACATCGTTGAAGGTCGTGAGGATCGCTCCCTCGTGCTGGGCCTGAACGAGACGCTCGGCGATGCGGGCTCGAATACGCGACATCTTGACCCGGCGGATGTTGGATTCGGATCCGCTCTCGGCTTTTGACGGTTTCTCCGCCGGCTTGGCCAGCTCTTCGCCGCGCGCGGCCGCCGATTCCCCGAACTTGGTGGTGAGGTGGGGGGAGTGTTCCATGTGGCGCAAAACGTCCGCTTTGGTGATTCTCCCGCCCCGGCCGGTGCCGTGTATGGCGTCGGGATCGAGATTGTTCTCGATCACCAGCTTGCGAACCGCCGGGCTCAGCCGCTCATCCTGTTCGATCGCCTTCTGGCGCTTCCGGCTGGTCGAGCGGTTGCGCTCCTCCATCCGGCTGGATTCGCGGTCTTCCGTTTCCCCGGATTCGCCATCCTCCTGTTCATCCTCTTCCGGCGATTCTTCGGGTTCCTCTTTCTCCCCGTCCTTGTCTTCATCCTCGTCCTTGTCGTCGGACGGTTCATCGTCGGACGTTTTCTTTTCTGAATCGCCTTTGTCCTTTTTCTTGCCGGAGTCCTTCCCGGAGCCGCCGCCCTCGCCGATGGCGGCAAGCACATCGCCGCTTTTCACCGTCGTTCCTTCTTCCACGTCAATGGAGGAAAGGGTGCCCGATTCGGGTGCGAACACCTCGATCACGATCTTGTCGGTTTCAATATCGGCGATCTTCTCGTTCTTCTTGACGCTGTCGCCCTCTTTCTTGTGCCAGGAGGAGAGCGTTCCCTCCTGTACGGACTCGGGAAATTGCGGAACCTTGACCTTGGTACTCATCAGATATTGTCTCCCAGTTGGGATTGCGGTTTGAATTCGGCGACCAGTTGCGGTTGGCGGGCCATTGTTTTTCGTTTTTCACTCGTTCCCACATGCAGCGCTTCGTTGACCACCGCCCGCTGGCGCTCCTGGTGTTTGTGAAAATCGCCGCCCGCCGGGGCCGACATCGCGGAACGGCCTGCGTAGACCAGGTATTGGTCGGGCTTCATGCAGAGCCGGATGGCATGCTGGATGGAATACCACGCACCCATGTTCTGGGGCTCTTCCTGGGTCCAGCAGATTTCCCGGGCGTGCGGAAAACGGGCAAGCTCCGCCACCAGCGACTCCTGGGGGAACGGGTAAAGCTGTTCGATGCGGATGACGGCAACGTTGTCGATGTTCCGCTCCCGCCGCTCTTCGATCACGTCGAAATAAATTTTGCCGGAGCACAGCACGATTTTTTCGATCTTATCCACCGGCAGCGGGTCGATTTCCCCGATCACCAGTTGGAAGGTTCCCTCGGCCAGATCTTCGAGCGAGGAGAAGGAGATCTTCCGGCGCAACGTGCTCTTGGGCGTCATGACCACCAGCGGTTTCCTGAAGTTGCGGACCATTTCCCGGCGCAGCATGTGGAACATCTGGGCGGCGGTGGTGGGGTAGCAGACCTGGATGTTTTCCTGGGCGCATAACTGGAGAAAACGTTCGAGTCTCGCGGACGAATGCTCGGGACCCTGGCCTTCCCATCCGTGGGGGAGGAGCAGGACAAGCCCGGTAAGCAGGCCCCACTTCTGTTCCGCAGCCACCAGGAACTGGTCGATGATGACCTGGGCGCCGTTCACGAAGTCGCCGAATTGAGCCTCCCAGATCACCATGGCGTTGGGATCGGCCGCGCTGAAACCGTACTCGAATCCGAGGACCGCTTCCTCGGAGGAAGTTGGGTTGATTGTCCCGCAGGTGCTGCAGAGGAACGTACTCATCGCCGGTACGCATGTTGTGCAGGACCGCATGCCGGTGGAAAAAGGTGCCGCGGCCGCTGTCCTGGCCGGATATGCGGATCTTGAACCCGTCTTCCAGCAGCGTTGCATAGGCCATGGTTTCGCAGAATCCCCAGTCGAGGGGCAGGGCGCCCGCCGCCATCTTAACCCGGTCGTCATATATCTTGGTGACCCGGGGATGAAGCTCGAAGTCCTCGGGAATGGTGGTCAGGATCTGGCCCAGGCGCCGGATTTCGGCGATCGAGACCGCGGTGTTGGACGGGTCGGTCCACTTGGCCTTCAGAAATTTGGACCATTCGGTCCGGTACTGGTTTTCGACGCCGGTGACGATGTTGGGGACCACCTGTTCCCCGGCTTCAAGCTTCTTGCGGAAGTCGCTTTCGATGCCGTCGACCCGTTCCTGGGTCAGCACACCTTCTTCCATGAGTTTGAGGGCATACTTGTCGCGGGTCGTGGCCTGGCCTCGTATCCGCTTGTACATCATCGGCTGGGTCGCCGCCGGTTCGTCGGCCTCGTTATGACCGTGACGCCGGTAGCAGACGAGATCGATGAACACGTCCTTCTTGAACTTCATGCGGAAGTTCAGGGCGAGCTGGGCGACGAAGGCGACCGCTTCCGGATCATCGCCGTTTACGTGGAAGATCGGAGCCTGAATGACCTTTGCCAGGTCGGTGCAGTACAGCGCGGAGCGGGAGTCGAGGGGATGGCTGGTGGTGAACCCGATGCGGTTGTTGACCACCACGTGAATCGAACCGCCGACGGAATAACCCCGGGTGTTGGACAGGTTGGCCGTCTCGTAGGCCACACCCTGGCCGGCGATCGCGGCATCGCCGTGGATCAGGATGGGCATGACCTTGTCCCAGCCGTGATCGCCGCGACGCTCCTGGCGTGAACGCACCGACCCGACGCTGACCGGGGCGATGACTTCGAGATGGGAGGGGTTGAATCCGAGCGCGAGATGGACGATACCGCCGGGGGTCTTGACGTCGGATGAATACCCCTGGTGGTATTTGACGTCGCCGGTGAGCCCGAGACGCCATTCGTGTTTGCCCTCGAATTCGGAAAACAGTTCCACCGGCTGTTTGCCCATGATGTTGACCAGCACGTTCAACCGGCCGCGGTGCGCCATGCCGATCACGATTTCCTCGATCCCCTGGGTGCCTCCGCGGTTGATCATTTCATCGAGAATCGTGATCAGCGACTCGCCGCCCTCCAGCGAGAATCGCTTCTGGCCGACGTACTTCGTGTGTAGAAACTGCTCGAGCCCTTCGGCCGCGGTCAGGCGCTCAAGCAGGTGAATCTTGAAGTCGTTGGGGTAATCGGGATTGGTGCGGGTGGACTCGAGCTGGCGCTGGATCCACTCTTTCTGCTCCATGTCGAAAATGTGCATGTACTCCGAGCCGATGCTTTCGGTGTACGTTTCCTGCAGCATGTCCACGATGGCGCTGAGCTGCATGTCCGATGTCCCGCCGAGGCCGCCGGTGCTGAAGGTGAGATCCATGTCGTCATTGGTGAGACCATGGTGCTCGTATTCGAGATCCGGGATTCGAGGTACGCCGCGGAGATGAATCGGGTCGGTACAGGCCCGGAGGTGCCCGAGTATGCGGTAGGCATGAATCAGGCGAAGGACCGCGGATTGTTTGCGGGCCATGGCCTGGCTGTGGACCCCCTGCATGGAATAGCCGAGGCCTTTGCGGCGCTCCTGCTCCGCAAAGTACCGTCGCATGTCGTCGTTCGTCGGTTCGAGCGCATCCTCGCGGCCGTTGCGGATCGACGTGAAATACCGTCGCCAGTCGTCGTCTACAGAGGAGGGGTCGGCCAGGTAACGGCTATACAGGTCTTCAACAAAATCAGCATTGCCGGCGTAAATATGTTCCGATTCGGTTCCGTACATCATGATCGCGGATCGTATCCCCCTGTCGTTTCACCAATATATATCGACACCGCCGAGTGTATAGCAACAGGTTTCATTTTTCTGCATGTCAAACGGGAGGGTGCAGGTAGAGAGGCAGCAGCGGTTCGTTCATGGATCCATCCGGCCGGCTGTCCAGTAGCGAGACAAGATCGGCGGGTTGCGGATAGGCCTCACGAAGATGGCCCGCATCCACACGCTGTTCGCGGAAGATGGCGGCCAGGCGGTCGGGATGGGAGGTCGCCACCGGTATGCCGGCCAGCGGCGAGGCGGACAGTTCCTCCACCGGCAACAAATGAAAGGATCGGGGGCCGCTCCGGTCTTCCTGTTGCTCGACACACCCGTACCACAGGTGTCCGCGCCGGGCGTCGCCCGCCACGTACCACCGGTCAAGCGGTTCGTCACGCATCAATCGTGCGGCGAGCGCTTCCGCGCTGGAAACCGCGTAGACCGGCGTTCGGGACGGGAGGGCGAGAGCCCGGGCGGTGAGGGATGCCACCCGCAGGCCGGAATAGGATCCCGGTCCGCGCCCGATGAGAAAACGGTCGATCGCATCCCAGGTGAGCCCGGCCTGCTCGAGCAGGCGGGGCAGGGCGTGAAACACCTGCTGGTGCCGCGCGCGTGATTCAACCCAGGACTCTCCGGCCACGGTCTGTCCCCGGCCGTCGCAGACGGCGACACCTCCGCAGGTCGTTGAAAGCTCCAGGGCCAGGGTCAACACCGGGATGCCTCCCCCCCGCCGAGGGTCAGGATCCGATCATCCGGGCCGTCACCATAGGCAATATGAACATGAAGGGTGCGGGGCGGAAGCAGGTGCGGAATGCGTTCCGGCCACTCCACCGCGGTGATGATGCCGCTGGTCATGTAGTCCTCCATCCCGAGTTCTTCCGCCTCTTCCTCGCCGGCCAGGCGGTAGGCATCAATGTGAATCAACCGGGGTTTGCCGTCGGATGCATACTCGTGAATAATCGTGAAGGTCGGGCTGGTGACGGGTCCTGCGATGCCCAGACCCTCGGCCATGCCCTGCACCACGCAGGTCTTGCCCGCGCCGAGGTCGCCGTGAAGCGCCACCACCGTGCCCGGTGCGAGGGTTTGTATCCAGGCGGCGGCCCATGCCCGGGTTTCCTCGGCACAGGACGTGTGGATGATGTCGGATGACGTCGGTTTGCTGTTCATGGTCTGGTGGACGGCCGCCACTGTAAGAGAGAACCGCGATGCCGTCGACCCGTTTTCATCGTTGCCGCAACCGGTGTTCGTTCTCATGGCGGAAGCCTTCCGGGAAAGGGGCGGAACCGCCTTCGAGGTTGCAAACCCGTCAGGGTTACGGCATGGTGTCGGCCTTTACCCGTCATACATAAGGTGCAGGAATCATGAGCGAAGAATTTGAGTCGAGAATCGGGGAGTTGCAGGAAGGTCTGCTCGAACTTCGGGGGTATCTTTGACGTCCCCCGGCGTCTCGAAGAGTTACAGGATTTAGAAGCCCAGGCCACGGCGCCCGGCTTCTGGGATGACCCCAACAAAGCCCGCGGAATCATCGACCGCACCAATGCGGTCCGCGCGATCGTGGAACCGTACCAGGAGCTGGAGCGTGAGATCGAGGATGCGTCGGTCCTGCTTGAGCTGGCCGAAGGCGAACCGGAAGGTCCGGAACGGGACCAGGCGTTGAAGGATGTCGGCGGCTCGATGAAGGAACTGGAAGCGAAGTATCGCCGGTTCGAAGTGCAGTCTCTGCTCAGTGACAAGCTCGATGCCAAAAACGCCTATCTCAGCATCAATGCCGGTGCGGGCGGTACCGAATCGTGCGACTGGGCCTACATGCTGTTCCGGATGTATAACCGGTTCTGCGAAACCCACGGCTTCGAGGTGAACGTTCTTGATATGCAGAAGGGCGATGAGGCGGGGATCAAAAGTGCGACGCTCTCCATCAGCGGCCCCTTTGCCTACGGCAACCTCAAAGGCGAACGGGGGGTGCACCGGCTTGTCCGCATCAGCCCGTTCGATGCCAACAAGCGGCGGCATACGTCGTTTGTCGCCCTCGATGTGGTCGCGGAAATCGACGAGGATATCGAAGTGGAGATCGACGAGAAGGATCTGCGGGTCGATACCTTCCGCTCCAGCGGCGCCGGCGGTCAGCACGTGAACAAGACCGATTCCGCCATCCGCATCGTGCACAATCCGAGCGGCATTGTCGTCCAGTGCCAGGCCGAGCGTTCGCAGCACGCCAACCGCCACAAGGCGATGAAAATGCTGCGGGCCAAACTCTATGAACTTGAACAGGACAAGCAGCGGAAAGAGATGGAGCAGTTCTACGGGGAGAAGGGTGAAATCGCGTGGGGCGCCCAGATCCGGTCCTATGTGCTCCAGCCCTATACCATGGTCAAGGACCACCGGACCGATGAGGAAACCGGCAATGTGCAGGCGGTTCTCGACGGTGATATTGACCGGTTCATCGAATCGTACCTGAAGCATCGGAAATCGTAATGGCAAGAAACTGGCTCGAGGAGATTGTCGCCAACAAGCGGCGGGAACTGTCGGAACGTATGCGGGATGTCCCGGCGTCGTCGCTCCGTCCGTGGTCCGGCCGCCGCCCGGACTTCCTCCGGGCCCTTCAGTCGGTCCCGATGGGGCTGATCGCCGAGGTCAAGCACCGCTCCCCGTCCGCCGGGGTCATTCGCGACCCGTTTGACCCCGCGGCCATAGCCCGCGCATACGCATCCGCGGGCGCTCAGGCGGTCTCGGTGCTGATGGATGAAACGTATTTCGGCGGCGGGGAGGCGCATTTCTCCGCCGTGCGGCAGGCGGTGAAGCTGCCGATGCTTTATAAGGAGTTCGTCATCGATCCCTGGCAGATCCGCCATGCATCCTCGCTCGGGGCTTCGGCGGTTCTCCTGATTGCATCGGTGCTTGATGTGCCGACGATGGATTCCATGATCCGGATGTGCGCCGAGGAACGAATGACCGCCCTGGTGGAAGTTCACGACGTGGAGGAGCTGGACAAGGCCATGGATGCCGGCGCCCGCTGCATCGGGGTGAACAACCGGAACCTGAAGACGTTTCATACATCCCTTGATGTAACCGAGGAAGTCGCCGCCTGCATGCCCGGCGGCATGTTCCTGGTCAGTGAGAGCGGCATTCGCACGGCTGCCGATGTCCGCCGGGTGTGGGATTGCGGTGCGTCCGCGGTGCTGGTGGGGGAACATCTGCTCCGCAAGCCGGACCTCGGGGAGGCGGTTCGGAATCTGATGGGTGACATATGGGTCTCTTCGTAAAAATCTGCGGGATCGCGAACCGACGCGACCTGGTCGAGGTTGCGGCGATGAAGCCCGACGCCATGGGCTTCATCCTGTGGTCGGGATCACCCCGCTGTGTGGAACCGTCGTGGCTGCGCGAGTTTCTGCCCGAAGTTCCCCGAACCGTCCGGAAGGTCGGCGTATTTGTGGATCCCGACCCCGGCGAGGTGCGGCGGATTGTCCGCGATACCGGTCTCGATGCCGTGCAGATTCATGCCTCGGACGCCATCCGGCGATACGACGACCTGCCGTGTGATCTGTGGCATGCGGTTCATGCCGACCGACATCCTCCGGGAGCGGCGGCCCCGGCGTTCGTTGACGCCTATCTGATCGATACCTATAGTAAGGACTCTCCGGGAGGAACCGGACGGACCGGAAACTGGGAGGCGTCGCGGCGGTTTGTGCTCGATCATGACCGTCCGGTGCTTCTGGCAGGCGGACTGAAACCGGAAAATGTCAGGGAAGCGGTCAGGATTGTCCGGCCGTTCGGGGTGGATGTGAGTTCGGGCGTGGAGTCTGAACCGGGGAAGAAGAATTTGTTTCGGGTAAAGGAATTCATTCATCGATGTCGACAACTGTAACCAAACCGAACCGGCGCGGTCATTTCGGACCCTACGGCGGGATGTATGTTCCGGAAACTCTGATGGCGCCGCTGACCGAGTTGACGGAATCCTACCGTCGGATCCGCCGCGATCCCTCGTTCCGCGAAGAGCTCGCGGAATTGCTTCGCGAATACGTCGGCCGTCCCACGCCTCTCTACATGGCTCGGCGCATGAGCCGTGAGCTCGGTCATGCCGATATCTATTTCAAGCGCGAGGACCTGTGCCACACCGGCGCTCATAAGATCAATAATTCCCTCGGGCAGGTACTGCTCGCCCGGCGGATGGGGAAGAAACGGGTCATTGCCGAAACCGGCGCCGGCCAGCACGGGGTGGCAACCGCCACCGTAGCCGCCATGTTCGGCATGGAGTGCGTCATTTACATGGGCAAGGTGGATATGGAGCGTCAGGCCCTCAACGTTTCCCGGATGCGGCGTCTCGGTGCCGACGTGGTCCCGGTTACCGCGGGACAGCAGACGCTCAAGGAAGCGATCAGCGAGGCCATGCGCGACTGGGTTACCCATGTTCGTAATACCCACTATGTCCTGGGATCCGCGCTCGGCGCACACCCGTACCCGATGATGGTCCGGGATTTTCAGAGCGTGATCGGCCGGGAAGCCCGCCGGCAGATTCTCAAGGCCGCGGGCCGGCTCCCCGACATGCTGCTCGCCTGCGTCGGAGGGGGCAGCAACGCCATCGGGCTTTTTCATCCGTTCCTGGGCGACGAGAAGGTCCGGATGATCGGTGTCGAGGCGGGCGGAGAAGGCATCCGTAACGGCAAGCACGCCGCACGGTTCGCGAAGGGCAAGGTCGGCATTCTCCAGGGCACCCGGACGTTTGTGCTCCAGGACCGTAACGGACAGATTGAACTCACGCATTCGGTCAGCGCGGGGCTGGACTACGCCGCGGTGGGCCCCGAGCACAGTCTTCTGCGGGATCTCGGCCGGGTCGAGTACACCTACGCCACCGATCGGGATGCCATGGCCGGTGTCGATGCCTGCTGCCGATTCGAAGGAATCCTCCCCGCGCTCGAGAGCGCTCATGCGGTCGGGTTCATGCTTCGTCATCCCGAACGTTTTCGGAAAGGCGACGTCGTGATCGTCAACATGTCGGGCCGCGGGGACAAGGATGTCCAGGAAATGGAAAAATGGGATGCCGCGCATTCCGCGTCCGGAAAGAAGGGCGGATCGTGACCGTCTTCAGCATGACCGGCTTTGGGCACGGAGGGGCGATGTCGGATGACTGCCGGATCGAAGCCGACATCACCACGGTCAACCGAAAACAACTCGACCTGAACATCCAGCTCCCCCGGGTTCTTCAATCGCTCGAACCGAGGGTGACCGACATCGTTGCTTCGCGGCTCGTGCGAGGCCGGGTTGCCGTCAACATTACCCTCGATCGTAAGGACGGGGAGGTGACCTCCATCAGGATCCGCGAGGATCTTGTACGTTCTGTCGTCAAACAGTGCGAGCAGGCCGCATCCCGGACCGGAATCGCGTCCGGGGTGACCATGGCCGACCTGATTCGCATCCCCGGGTTGATGATCATGGAAGAACGGGCGGTGGATCCGGAAACGGTCGCGCCGGTGGTTGAGCGTGCGGTTCGGGCCGCACTCAAGGAATGCGAAGCCATGCGCAAGCGGGAAGGGGAGACTCTGGGCGCCGACCTTGGACGAAGGGTCGACGCTCTCCGGAAACACGTGGCGTACATCCGCCGCCGTGCGCCCCGCCTCGTTCGGGAATACCGGCAGCAGCTCCGCGAACGAATCGAGCGGCTGCGGGAGGATGTCGACATACCCGCCGACCGGCTGGAACGCGAAGTCATTCTGTATGCCGACCGTTCCGACATCACCGAAGAGTTGACCCGGCTGCTCAGTCACCTGGAACAGGCCGACACCCTGCTGTCCAAGGGAAAAGCGGTCGGCCGCTCGCTGGATTTTCTCGCCCAGGAATTGCTTCGCGAGATCAATACCGTCGGATCCAAGTCGTCCGACGCCGCGGTCGCCCAGCGCGTCGTCACCTTCAAGTCCGAACTCGAACGCTTTCGTGAACAGGTTCAGAACATCGAATGATCGCCTCCCCCAAACGCTCCCTCTTGATCGTCATTTCCGCCCCTTCCGGTACCGGCAAAACCACGTTGTGTGAACGGCTGATTTCCGAATTCAACACCATGCGGTATTCTGTTTCCTGCACGACCCGCACCCCGCGTGACGGGGAAGTGGACGGCGTCGATTACCATTTCATCGACGAAAACGAATTCCACAAGCGCGTGAAGGCCGGTGCGTTTCTGGAGTACGCCAATGGCCACGGCTCATGGTACGGTACGCTGAAAGCCACCGTCGAAGCCGCGCTGCAGAACGGCGAGGATATTCTCATGGACCTTGATGTGCAGGGCGCAACCCAGATGCGGCGCGCGGTGAACGGCGATCACAAGGCGACGTTCCTCCGCGAACGGTACATCGATGTTTTTATCGCCCCGCCTTCGCTCGATGTTCTTTACGACCGTTTGCGCGGCCGGGGAAAGGATGCGCAGGATGTCATCGAGCGAAGAGTGAAGCAGGCGTCCCATGAAATGGATCACTGGCGCGAGTACCAGTACTTCATTGTAAACGACCGACTGGATGCGTCGCATGATGCGTTGCGTTCCATCATCATCGCCGAACATCACCGTGTTGCGTCCATCGCGGGCAACACGGAACAGTGATCGACGCAAAAAATATTTGTTGTCGATGATTGACGAGTTAAAAAAACATTTCTATTTTTAAACCAACATCAAAGGTTGCATTCACAACAACTGATGCGCGCAAACGAACAAGTGAATGGTTTGATGATCGGACATACGAACAATCGTGTGAACGCACACCTCTTTTCTTCTTCTGTCTTGAATCTTGCCGGGTACGACATGATCAGGGTTTCGAATTCTGAACGGTGCATCGCCGAACGCGTTCGCCGGTTCATGAACGGAGAACACATTCAACCGGGAGTCGTCCGGGGCGTTTGAGGCGGCGCCGTCCGAAACGGCGGCGCCGAGGTTACGGATCAAAAGATGTCTGAACCATAACCACCAACATGAGAAAGGGGTGAATCAGACATGGCCAAGAAGAAAGCAGCGAAGAAGAAAGCCGCGAAGAAGAAAGTAGCGAAGAAGAAGGTCGCGAAGAAGAAAGCTCCGGCGAAGAAGAAAAAAGCCGCAGCCAAGAAGACCGCGGCGAAGAAGAAAAAATAAACCGTAGTCACTACGGTTGATTCTCCCTCGCGGGGAATCAAATCGAAATGACGGCTCGAGGCTATCTGGCTTGCTGAGCCGTCATTTCTTTTTTCTTCTCTGCCCCCAGATTGTCCTGTTCCCTCCGGCTCTGCAACCTGAATTGCTGATTGCTTGACAGCACCACATTCTGTAGTTAAACGAGAGGGTGACACGACTATATGTAGTAGCGCCACCCGGGGGAAATCTGGCATGCGGTGCCCGAAATGCTCACACCAGGACGACAAAGTGATCGACAGCCGGTCGGTCCGCAACGGCGATGTAATCCGCCGGAGACGGGTTTGTCTCAAGTGCGGGTTCCGCTTCACCACCTATGAAGAAGTGGTCAAAGCCGCCCTGCGTGTCATCAAGCGTGACGGGCGGCATGAAGAGCTGGACCGAAAGAAACTGTTCGCCGGCGTGGAGCGTGCTTGTGAGAAGCGCCCGATCAGCATGCAGCAGATCGAATCCCTGATCGACAACATTCTCGGTGAGCTCGAAAGTGAATACGAACGCGAAGTCCCCAGCACCATCATCGGTCAGAAGGTTATGGACGGGTTGGAGGAGATCGATGAAGTCGCATACGTCCGGTTTGCATCGGTGTACCGCCGG
>JAUIHQ010000433.1 GCA_030432155.1 bacterium
GCCGAACGGCGTTTCATCCGTACCGCTCCGTTCCGAGATGCAGATGTTCAGGTGCTGTCCGGATTGAATCCCGGTGAGCAGATTCTCCTCGTCCCCCCGGCAGGAAGGGAATAAGCGATGGAAACCGGCGAACGAGGCGGCATGCTTACCGGCCTGATTGAGACCTTTCTCAAGGGCAATCTCTCCATTCTACTCATCCTGATCAGCCTCGCCGCCGGCGCGGTGGCCCTTCTGGCCACCCCCCGTGAGGAGGAGCCGCAGATTGTGGTTCCGGTTGCGGATGTCATTGTTTCCTACCCAGGTGGATCCGCGGCCGAGGTTGAAAAGCTGGTGGCTTCCCGGCTGGAGCGAATGTTGTTTCAGATCGACGGCGTCGAATACGTTTATTCCATGTCCCGTCCCGGCATGGCGGTGGTGACGGTTCGTTTCTACGTCGGAGAGGATCGCGAAGAGAGTCTGATCAAACTCTACAACAAGATTTTTCAGAACATCGACAACGTAACTCCGGGGGTCGAGGGCTGGGTGGTCAAGCCGGTGGAGATCGATGATGTTCCCATCGTCAACATTACCCTGTACAGCGCCGGTCAAACCAGCCACGAGCTGTATCGGCTGGCCGAGGAAATGATCCCGCGTCTCCAGCATATCAAGAATACGGCCACGATCAGCATCCATGGCGGAGAGCGCCGAGCCGTCCGCGCTTACTTTGACACCGAGCGGTTGAGCGCGTATCACCTTTCACCGCTCGAGATCATGCAGGCTCTGAAGGTGTCCAACGCCCAGCTTGCCTCCGGCGCGTTCGAGCAGAACAATGCCGTGGTCACGGTTGAAACCGGTCCATTCGTCGAATCCGCGGCCGAGGTCGAGCAACTGGTCGTGGGCATTCATGACGGACGGCCGGTTTACCTTCGCGACATCGCAGACATTCGGGATGGAGCGGACGAAATCACCTCGTATACCCGCATCGGGTTCGGGCCGGCGATCGGGCATGTGCCTGTGGATCCGCAACACGAATATGCCGCGGTCACACTTGCGGTGGCCAAGAAAAAAGGAAGCAACGCGGTCTGGGTTTCCGACCGGATTGAAGAAACTGTACAGGAACTTGGCAAGACCCTGCTGCCCGAGGATGTTCATGCCCGCATCACCCGCAACTACGGAGAAACCGCCAATCACAAGGTGAACGAACTGGTCAAGGGGCTGACCGAAGCGATCATCACCGTCATTGTGCTGGTGACGCTCGTGATGAACTGGCGGGTCGGCATCATCGTCGCCCTCGCGGTTCCCCTCACCTATTCCCTCACCCTGCTGGTCAACCTGATTGCCGGCTATACGATCAACTGGGTTACTCTGTTCGCCCTGATCCGCGCTCTCGGACTGCTGGTCGATGATCCCATCGTGGGGGTTGAAAACATCTACCGGCATCTGATGATGCGCAAGGAGCCGAGAGACAAGGCGATCATGACCGCAATGAAGGAAGTTCTTCCCCCGGTGATTCTCGCCACTCTGACCATCATCGTTTCGTTTCTTCCGATGTTCTTCATCACCGGCATGATGGGTCCCTACATGCGGCCGATGGCGCTGAACGTCCCCCTGGCCATGATCGCGTCCACCCTCGTCGCCATCACCATCACGCCTTGGATGGCCCGCTGGCTGCTGAAAACAGAAGGCGTGGAAGCCTCGCTGGCCGATGTATCCGAGACCCGGATTTATCGCCTGTATAACCGGATCATGTCGCCGGTCATCGCCACCCGGCTCCGCTCCCACGGACTGATGCTGGCCATGTTGATCCTGTTCGGCGTGTCGGTCTGGATGGCCCTCGCCCTTGTGCCCTTGAAGATGCTTCCGTTCGACAACAAGAACGAACTGCAACTGGTCATTGATATGCCTGAAGGCACGACCCTGGAATCGTCGGACGCCGTGGTACGGGACCTCACAACGTTCCTGCGCACTCAACCCGAGGTTACGGATTATACGACGTTCACCGGCATCGGATCCCCCATGGATTTCAACGGCATGGTTCGCCATTACTACATGCGGAATGCGCCCCACCTTGCCGATATCCGAATCAACCTTCTGCCCAAGGATGACCGGGACATGTCCAGCCACGCCATCGCACTACGCATGCGGGATGGAATCCGTGAGATCGCTGATCGACACGGAGCATCGATCAAGCTTGTGGAAGTCCCCCCGGGACCGC
>JAUIHQ010000095.1 GCA_030432155.1 bacterium
AGATACAGAAGCGCGGCTCCCTGTCGCATTTCCTCCGTGAACGGGACGTCTATGCCCGGTGTGGGTTGTAACGAAAGCGTCAGCCAGATCACCGTCTTGGGTCCTGAGGCGTAGTAGCGGGTGAGACGGCAATCCCCGAGAGCGGGAAGGATTTCAACACGTTGTTTCCCCGATCCGGCATCCACCGTACGCAGCCGGATGTCGTCCGTCCGGTTCCATTCGTCATCCAGTGCATGAACAAAGTCATCACCGGACGGAAGGGATATGGATGTATAGGCGTTGGGCGTCAATGGATCGAACCCATGGGCATATTCCGCGCCATCGGTCATTTTGTCCCCGTCAGTATCCGGGTTCAGCGGTTGGGTGCCGATCAGGTATTCACGGAGATTGGTCAGTCCGTCTCCATCAGGGTCCCCGTTGGGGCCGGTCCCGATATCGCGGGATCGCGGGCCTTCCCGGAGAAACGCCTCCAGACCGGTTTCCATTTCCCATTCATCGGGCAGGGTATCACGGTCCAGATCATCCGGCGGCGGCACGGTCGATACCGAGATTGCATCCATCAGCATCGGACCGGTGTGCAAACTCTCCACCGCGGCATAGGTGCATGCCTGCAGGTCCGGGGGCAACGGTACCTCGGGCAACGCCTGCCGCCCGTTTACCATTGTGCGGGACATACCTGTCTGCATATCCGCAACAAGCGTCACCCGGTGCCACTCATCCGCCTCCAGCGGCAGATGATGAAGCGTGACCCAGTTTGTCCCGGCCTCGCGGATCACCCATCGCTCCAGGTAACCCTGTTGATTGATGCGGAAGGCAAACGGGTTGTCGTCATACAGCAGCGGACCATCCAGTACCTCGCCGACGGACGGCTTGATCATCATCGAAAGATAAACGGTATCCACCGCACCCGCGTCGAAGTTCACCCGTACGACATCGTCCGTTCCCTCAAGCCGCAGGAGCCTCCGGCCGGATGCTTCACCATCATGTTCAATCGATGCCCCTCCACAGGGAGCATAGAAACCCGGCAGTGCATCCACGGCACGTTTCACGGGTTGCCGGTCGATAAAGAAGTCAGTGAATGGAACCGGCAGCACGTCGGCCTCTTCCTCGACCAGCCTCGCGGTTTGGTTGGAAATCGGGCGCATGTTGTATTTGAAAGGGTCGTACCACCGTTGCGCGAACAAGGCAGCCTCATCCAGCCGCTTATCGGCCCATGCGAGTTCCCCTATATCGAGAGCGTACGTGGCCTGTGAATAGTACGACAACCAGAAGGAGGGGCCGAGTATCAAGGATTCATCAAGCAACGTTTTCGCCAGAATCATGTCGGCACGGGAACGATATGGCTGATCCATCAGGCACGATGCATAGAGAGTCAGGGCGTGATGATTCCGCGGATCGAGCGTTGCGGCCAGCCCGCTCAGTAACAGGGATATACGGGGAGGGAACGAACCTTCATCCGAATAGTAATACGCCCGCTGGACCAGAATCCGGGCATACTCTTCCCGGCGCTTGGGATCTGCAGGCATGCCTGCATCCAGCTCGGGGAGCGAATACAGATCGAGAAGCTCAAGCAGCATGTCCTCGGCGGTAAACGCGTTCGTCGTGTAGGCATACCGGTCGAGTACATCCAACAACAACGGGGCCGCCGCCTCTACCTGGTCGACGGACAGAAACCGGCCTGCCGCCTCCACCAGATCGCCGGCCACGGACTCCGCATCGTCAGTCACCCACCCCCGGCCATGCCGCTCGAACGTCTCATCCAACCACGCCAACGCCTCATCCGCGACGTCATAGGGCGGATACACATGACCGCCTTCGTAGCTGAAAAGGAAGGTGGGGATGTTGTCGGCATGCAGGATCATGTCATCTTTCGCGATCCGTCTTTCCGCATACGACTCGCCGTTCAGATGTACCACCGCGAGCCGGGGGTGATAATACACGTATTCATCGTAGTCGCACATCCATCCCACCACATCGACAACACCGGCATTTTCACCGCGGAACATGCGAGCCTGTTTATAAGCACGGCAGGCGCCGCCCGAGACACCTCCCACATACAGCCGACGGATATCGTGAAGCACCGTGGTCCGGAAATGCCGGGTCACCTCACGCAGAATCAGCCGGGAGTTACCCGGTCCGTGGTTTCCGACATCATGAGCGCAAAAAACAATCCAGCCCAGGTCTTCCGCAGAGGGCATCCATTGCAAAACCGGTCCGATGCCATGCCGGGCCGCGTTCATAAACATCAAGGCCGGCAACGGCTTCTCCCCGTCGTAGGAGGACGGCAGATACATGTAATAGCTTGAGCCGTTGGTCGAAAAACCATCGACGAAATAAACCTTGCCGGCCATCAGGGGTACTTCGGGTCGCCATGTTTCGACCCCTCTTCCCTCGGTGAGATGACGAATTTCCTCATCACTCAATTCGACATAGGCGGACACCATACCTGGCGCCATGCACAGGAACATCCCGGTGACCATGGATACGAATGACTTGGAGATCATGGTGTTGGAATGCTATAGCCTATCCCCATGATTATGTCACGATCGGCGTGGTGCCTCCTGCTGTTGAGCGCGAACCTGCAGGCGTTTGCAGAAGCCGGGAAACCCGTCTATCTCGAGTTCATCGAGCGATCCCAACCCATCGCACATTATCGCCTGGGTGCGGCCGCCCCCGAAGCGGTGCAGAATGAGTTTGCGGATCCGACCGAGCCGGAGTCTCCGGGAACGATCGTTCAGGGCGGCATACCCGTGGAAGCAGTGCCCTCGCTCTCCCCGGATACATTCTGCGGAACCAACCGGGTCAATGGCCTGGATTATGACAACCGGGGTCTTCGATTCCACCATTCCGCCACGCAGCTCAACAGCGCGGTTATGATCCCCGGGACATCCATACCGGATTTTTCCGAGGCACATGCCGCCGCGTTTACCCTGTCGGTCTGGCTCAAGGGAGAGGAGCAGCAACCGAATCGCGCGGGCATCGTTTCCCGGAAGGCCGGCGATGGACTCGATACATACCAGTTTGCCCTATCGATCTGGGATGGCCGGTACGACGTCATCATGAATCAACCCAACGGCGACTTTCGCTCACTCTATTCGGACACCCGGCCGGACGGCACATGGCAGCACGTCGTGATCGTGCTCGATAACGAGGGGTGGCTGAACGAGGAAGCCGGTCAAATCCGGATCTATGTAAACGGCGAAAAGGTGAAAACCGGGCCCACCGGCAACCATGCGAGAACGAGGCTGATCGCGAGCCGGGAGCCCGTGGTCATTGGCGGACTCGCCTACAACCAGAAGGATGCTGACGGATATAACAACGGTTTCAACGGTATGATCGATGAACTGACTCTGTGGGACCGGCCGCTGACCGATGCCGAGGTGTCCGACCTGTACAAATCCGCCATCATCGGCCGCAGGCCGATGGTGATTATTATCGGCGGTGTGCGGCATCGAATGTTGGTCTCGCCTCCCGGTTGCACCTGACCGGATCGAACGTATAATCATGTCATGAAGATTGCGATCATCGGTGCGGGGATGGCCGGCCTGTCGGCGGGATTGGCTCTGCGCGAGGCCGGGCACCAGGTTCAACTGTTTGACAAGGGCCGGGGACCCGGAGGGCGCATGTCCCGGCGGCGCGAGGGGGAGCTGGAGTTTGATCATGGCGCCCAGTATTTCACCGCACGTGACCCGGCCTTTCTGCAACAGGTCAGAGCCTGGGTAACGGAAGGCGTCGTGGCGCCATGGAATCCGGCAATCGGCGAATGTGAACGCCGGATTCTCACCGCCAAGGAAACCGATCAGCCGGTTCGCTATGTCGGGACCCCGGGGATGAACGAACCCATACGGGCCATGGTTCGAGATCTCGACGTGACCTTTGGCTGCCGGATCACATCCCTCGACAGATCCGGCGAGGGCTGGACGCTCCAGGCGGACCCGGGATGTGCGGATGGAACATTTGACGCCGTGCTCGTAACCGTTCCCGCCGACCAGGCAGTGCCCCTGCTCAAACCGGCCCCGGCCCTGGCGGAACAGGCGGCCCGTATACGCATGTTGCCCTGCTGGGCGGTCATGACCGCCTTCCACGCACCGCTTGACGTTCCGTACGACGGCATCTTCTTCAACAGCGGTTCTCTCGCCTGGGCCGCCCGGAACAGCAGCAAACCGGGGCGTCCGACGGTGGAAGCCTGGGTCCTCCACGGTTCCGCGGCCTGGTCGATGTCGAACATCGAGATGCCGCCGGAATATGTCGCCCAGTACCTCCTCGACTCCTTTTTCCGCAACACAACCCTGATCCCGGTCGATCCGGTGTTCATCAAGGCCCACCGGTGGCGGTATGCCCTGCCCGAAGCGCCGCTGTTTGACGGCTTCGGATTCGACGCCGAAACCCGGATCGGCATGGCCGGCGACTGGTGTAACGGCGCCCGCATCGAAGGGGCATGGCTGAGCGGCCGGCTCGCGGCGAACGCCATACTCCGTGCATCATGAAGCATGCGGTCCTCGTATATCCTCACCACCTGTTCGGAAACCACCCGGGCCTGGCCCGGGACCGACTGGCGGTCCTGATCGAGGACAGCCTGTTCTTCGGTGACGACCGTTGGCCGGCAGCCTTTCACAAGCAGAAACTCCTGCTGCACCGAGCATCGATGCGGGCCTTCGAATCCGAGCTGAATCGGCGGGGCTATACCACTCGATATCTTCCCTATCGGAAAGGGCTGACGACGATTGACAACATACGCGCCCTCGCTGAGGACGGGATACAGAACGTCACCATCGCCGAACCCTCGGATGACGTGCTGTCCCGCCGTATACAACGGGCATGCAAGTCGTACGGGATCACATTACACATCGAAACCTCTCCCATGTTCATGACTCCGCCCGATGTTCGTGCCGCCTATATGGAAGAACGCGCTCATCCGTTGATGGCCGACTTTTATCGCAGGCAGCGGAAGCGAACGGGCATTCTGATGTCGTCCCAGGGAAAGCCGATGGGCGGTACGTGGAGCTATGACACCGACAACCGCAAGCGCTGGCCTCGGGACCGGGCGTTTCCTCCGGTTTACTCCCCGCGGCACGGCCGTGAAGTCGACCGGATCACGAATTCGATCAACGACGAGTTTCCCGGTCATCCAGGATCTACGGGACACTTCGACTACCCGGTGACGCACGACCAGGCCCGGCGGGCCCTCGATCATTTTCTCGAGCATCGCCTGCGGGACTTCGGGGCTTATGAGGATGCGATCTCCGCAACCGGCATCCACCTCAACCACTCCGTTCTCACCCCGGCGCTCAACATCGGCCTCCTGACCCCGGACCAGGTTATCCAGCGCACCCTCGATTACGCAACCGGGCAGGACATTCCGATCAATTCCCTCGAGGGCTTTGTGCGGCAGGTCATCGGCTGGCGGGAATTTATGCACATGGTGTACGAACACCGGGGCGTGGAGATTCGCAACCGTAACTTCTGGAACCACGAGCGGGCCATGCCGCGGTGTTTCTATGACGGCACCACCGGCCTGCCGCCGGTCGATATCGTGATCCGCCGCGTTCTTGACCACGCGTACTGCCATCACATCGAGCGGTTGATGATCCTTGGCAACATCATGGTCCTCTGCCGAATCCATCCCGATGACGTGTACCGCTGGTTTATGGAACTGTTCATCGATGCCTACGACTGGGTCATGGTGCCCAATGTCTACAGCATGAGCCAGTATGCGGACGGAGGGTTGATCACGACCAAGCCTTACATCAGCGGTTCCAACTACATCCGCAAGATGAGCGATATTGCCAAAGGCGAATGGTGTGATACCTGGGACGGTCTGTTCTGGACATTCATCGATGACCACCGGGAATTTTTCGCCGGGAATCCCCGTCTTTCGGTCATGACCATGCAATTACAGAACATGGATCGTGACCGGCTCAGGCGCCATCGCCGGGCAGCGGAAACGTTCATCGCCCGCATGGAAGATTGAACGCTACGTTTCCTCCAGAAATCGTTTCTCGCATGCCGGGCACAAGGAGTGAGTAAATGTGGCATCGGAATGCTTGCTGATATAAGCCTCAATCTGCTCCCAATATCCTGTGTCATTCCGGATTTTCTTACACCCGCTGCAAATCGGCAGCAGGCCCTGCAGCGTCCGGATGCTCGCCAAGGCCTCTTTCAGTTCCGCCAGGAGCTTTCGTTCGGCTGCTTCCGCCCGGATCCGGGCCAGAACATTGTCGATGGTAGCCGGCAGCATCGAAAGGTACACCCGGTCATCATCCTTGATCACATAGTCGTAGACACCGTTGTGAATGGCCCGGGCGGCAATGTCTTCACTGCCGGAACCGGTGATCAGGATAAACGGGGGCTTGCCCGCCATCATTTCGATGACATCCATACCCTTCATATCGCCGAGCTTGTAATCCATCAGGACAAGGTCGAACTCCTGTTCTGAGATCTTTTGGATCGCTTCCGTCCCCGATGACGTTTCTTCCGGCAGGTACCGTTCAGGATACCGGGACAATTCACGCATCACACCCCGCCGATCGACCACGTTGTCATCAACTACCAGCAGGTGAGCGGGAGAACTGGATGTTGTGTTCATACGCGACCCTTCAGAATGGTTTCATCGGAATTCGAATAGTAAAGCGTGAACCTTTGCCCGGTTCAGACGCCAGCTCCACCATTCCGCCAAAGCGCTCGGCAATCCGCTTCACAATGGCGAGCCCGATGCCCGCGGAAGGTGCATCCGCCTTTTTCCCGGACTGATAGCTATGAAACATTTCAAACACGTCCTTCTGCCGTTCCGGGGGGATCCCTCTCCCGTTGTCCGCCACATCATACACCCACATGTCATCCTCACCGCGGCAGGCGATCTCGATGGTGCCGCCCGGCTCATCGAAGCTGGCCGCGGCGTTGGCGATCAGGTTCTGCATGATCTGCTGGAACATGACGGCATCGAACCGGATCACGGGCAACCGTCCGGATTTCTCAACACGGATGGAGGGGTTCAGGTTGATGTCGTCAAGGATACTCTGAACCACCTCGTCGGTATCCACATCGGCCATTTCGAATTTACGGGTACCGGCCCGGGAGTACCGCAGGACCCCGTCGATCAGCAACTGCATGCGCCGGGTTCGGGATTCGATCAGCTCCAGGTGCTCCCGGCTCTTGTCCGACAACTCCGCCTCATCCTCGCCGATCCAGTCGGCCAGCGCCTGGATCCCCCGCAGCGGGGCCTTGAGGTCATGCGACACCACGGATGCGAACGCGTTCAGGTCACGATTCGACTGCTCGAGCTCGCGGTTCATTTCGGCAAGCCCGGGATACGACAGCGCGGTGGGCATAACCTTGATCAGGCCGAACACCGTCACCCAGGAGACGACAGCCGTGATCGCCTTGAACAACGCGGACAGCCGATATACCGGCTCCCAGAATATGACCGCTTCCAGAAGGTGAGTGGTTCCGCAGAAAAAGATGAAGGCGGCAAAGAGCCAGAAGATTCGTGGAAACGGCGTATCCTTCCGCCGAAAGATGAAGAACAGGATCACGCAGGGAATCGCCGAGTATGCGCTCCAGATCAGCACGTCGGACAGGATATGCGTCCAGCCATGCGCATTCGACCACAGACCGCAGTGCCACCGCGGCGGAAACCCGCTTGTGTCGAATAACTGAGTGAACCAGGTCAGAGTGGTTGCCTCCTGAACTCAGGATACCCCCGGCGAAGAGAGAATGCAAGGGGCCCACTCTTGCTTGCTGAATCATGCTTGAAGATGATCCGGCGATGCCTGACACTGGCCGACGGACGGTGATATACGAGACGCCAAGGCAGACTGCATCGTTCCGGGAGCATACGGGAGCGGGCTCCTCCGGAGGATGGTCGCCGGCCCGTTCCGAGGAAAGGAAGACACGCGGATGCCGACATTGATGCTCAAAGACGCCGACGGGAAGCCGGTGAAGCAGTGGGAGCTGGAAGACAAGCCCATCGTTTTCGGCCGGGGATCCGCAGCCGACGTCACGATCGAAGATGAAAAGATGTCGCGCAAACACTTCACGATTTACAAGGACGGCGATCATTTCGCCATCCGGGACGAAGGCTCCAAAAACGGCACGTGGGTCAATCGGGAACAAATCGAAGTCCTGCCCCTGAACTCGGGCGACAACATTCACGCCGGCGCCAGCCGATTCACCTTCCACTCCGGCCTTGGCACCATGATCGCCGAGATGGCGGATGGCGAGGACGGTTACCGCACAACACTTCGGAAGCTGAAAGAAGATCTGTAGGCAAGATCCATGAAAGCCGACATGTTCCGCAGGGCAAGCAGGAGCTTGCCCCTGCGGAACCGGTGGCCGCGGTTTCGGTCGAGCAGGTGCCCTCCGAAACGCGTGGCCACTGTGCTTTAAGGCTGCAGGATGACCCGGTAGACCTTGGTGGTCGGGCTCAGGTTCATATCCGTTGCCACTTCATTGGTCGATAAGGCCGTCCGAAGAGCCGATGCATCCACCCACGGTTGCCCGGATGCGCCTCCCGCGGTCTGAACCCGGTAGTTCCGGTCCGGAACCGCACTCCACATCACATCCGCACCCGAACCCTGGACGAGGGTCGTCACTTCGAGCACATCATTGATGTCATTGGGATTGGTCCCGGCGAGGTATTCCTCGTAGTTGGTCATGCCGTCACCGTCAAAATCGCCATCGCGACCGTGGATGCCGGTGTTGTCATCCGAGCTGAGGCCGTAGAACTCCTCCCACTCGTCGGGCAGTCCGTCCTGGTCGCTGTCCCACTCCTCGAGCGTACCGCCGGTAGTGTCGGTTTTGTCCACCAGCTTGAGGAACTGCGCCTGGCGGCCTTCGAACGGGTTGCCGTTCAACAGCACCGTCAGCCCGTTATTGACCAATTCCGTATACGACTTGTCGGGGGACCACAACTCCTGGGCCGGATTGGTTGCGAGCAGATCGACCACGTTGTAGTCATGGCCGGGCTGCAAACCAAACCAGTTCACTCCTGGCGTGAGCTCCACATTAAGGTTGTAGGTATCAAACCGGTTGGTGCTGTCCTCGAAGTTGTTGTTCACCACGACAAACACCACATCCTGCGACGCGGCACTCACACCGGCGGCTTCGAACTTCGCCACGCCGAAGATATCGGGGTTCCAACCGTTCGTGCCGGCGAGGAAGTAGTTGTTGGCGCTGCGCAAGGCCGGTGACTGGAGCCGGGCATTGCCGATCCGGGCATAGAAATCCCACAGACCGTCGGCCCATCCGCCGTCGATATTGTTCCAGACGTTGGTCATCGCGTTGTACCGCTTGAAGTTCGGGATCGACTTGTTGAAGTTGATCTCGTACCGGGCAAAATTGTTGCCCCCGTCGATTCCGCGGTTGGTATACACGTTCACATCGTTCTGCAGTCCGGCCTCCTGGCCGTTGAACAGCATCGGCACGCCGTCGATGGCCGAAAGCGTCGAGTAGGCATAGACCACCCTCCACTGGTTGTCGTGCGGCATTACCTCGTCGTGCGATGTCAGGTTCAACAGCAGGGGCGAAACATCGAAGGCATTCCGCCGGTCATCAAGCTGCTGCCAGATATTGAACGTAAACGGCTGGTCGTTCTGGTACGGGATACCGCCGAAGGCCTTGTAGTCAAAGAATGTATCCCGCCAGAAGAACACGAGGTTCTCGTTGAGGATGTCGAAATGACGGGACGACCGGAAGCCGACACCGTGCCGCTTGCTGCCGCCCACCTCGCGGAATCCATCCAGGGATTCGGCCATGAACAGGAAGTCCCACTTCACCTGGCGGGTCCGGTTGATGCAGTACTCCCAGAACTGTGAGGGGAGACCCTGGGCAAAATCGCAGCGCAGGCCGTCGATCCCCTTGTACGATTCGCTCTTGGGGGTACCCGGCGCGTGGCCCGACATTTCCAACCAGTAGATCGGATAGTAGGCAAAATACTGCCAGAGCTCGCGGACCGGGTCGGTCAACGGCTCAAGACGATCTTCCTCGAGCAGGTACCGGCTGTACCAGCGGCTGCCCCAGGCAAAGTTCGTATCCGCAGGCGCTTCCTGCACGAGGGCGTCATAGATGCCCCAGTGGAAATCGGCGGCATCGCTCCACTTCCCGAAGTCAATCCGGTCCGGCGCCACCGCAATGTCGGTGTTGTCGGCATTGAAGTAGATGGTGGCGTTGGTCCCGTAAGCGGCTTCACGCGAATACCATTCCGGCCGCACAATGCGGATGAGGTCCGAGGCATTGGTCGCCCAGTCGAACATATCGACGCCGACCTGCCCGATCTCGCAATCCCAGGCGCTGTGGTTGAATGTACCATCCAGCATGACACCCACCCCGGACGCATCCATGGACTGCACGAAGTCGGCAAATTCCTGCATCGCGTTGGTCGAATTGGAAGGATCGCCGAGCACTTCGTTGATCTTCCAATAATTGCGCACCGCGTAGGGACTGCCGGGATCGTAGGGTTGACCCGGGGTCGCCGGATCATTCTCCCGGTTGTCGAACCCGATGGGATGGATCGGCTGGAGCCACAGCATGTTCATCCCGAGATCGTTGAAGTAGTCGGGATTGATGACGTCCGGCTTGAGCGTGTTCGTCATGTACATGTCTTTGAAGGTGCTGCGGCCGAAGAAGTCATCGGATGTGGCTTCGGCATACAGAGGATTCAATTCGTACAACGTGGTGTTGCGCGCCTTGAGCGGGGAGACCACCACCGCGCAGTCGCGGCGCAGGCCGCTATCCGTGTAATAGACGTAGCTTCCGCCATCGACTTTCCACCGGGCATTGATGCGGTAGGCGCCGCACTTGTTCACCGGCAGGGTTACGCTGTACCGGCCGCCGCCGAGATCGGTCATCGGATAGGCACGGTAGTAGGTGGTCTGGCTGGACGGGTTGATCGTGCTCCAGTCCTCATCGCCCGGCATGACCGCGAAGTCACGACGGTTGAGGTTGGAGAACAGCTCTACATCGGAGATCGACTCACCGGGATTGATGTTGGGTTCGAGGATCACGGTGATGCTCTCCTCGTCGCCCGCCAGCTCGTTGATCAGGAAGCGTCGCAGGCCGTAGTTGGCATCATTGGTGTTGCCGTTGACCACGGTCCACATGCTCGGGCGTCCCATATCCCAATATCCGTCGAGATCGCTGTCGGTAATGCTGGCGACCGGCACGCGCTGGAACTCCATGATGTCCAGGTTGTCATCGTTGTTCCAGACGTATGGACCCTGGGAATTGATCCCGGCGCCATCGCCCGTGCCATAGGACACGGCGGCGATGTAAAGCGCCTCGGGGATGTACCCGAAGGCATCGAGGAGATCGATCTCACCTTCCAGCCGTCCGTTGGTCCCGATGCCGTTTTCCGAGGAGCCGGTCACGTTGATCCATGCCTCGAAGTCGTTCTCACCCTCGGAAACCAGCACGGGCTTCGAGGCCGTATCAAAGAACACGAGTCCGGTCTTGTTCCATCCCGCAGGCGGATTCTTGGCGTCGCCCAGCTCGTCGGTGACGTAGATGAAGTGGTCGTTCCCGCCGCCGGATTCGCTGACGCCCCAGGTCGCGACGTACAGGCGCGAACCGTTGACCGCGGCCCAGATATACATGTCGGAGCCGTGGACAAGGTAGTTGGTGCTTTCGAGTGTTCCGTCGATGTTGAACTGGAAGTTGGTCACGCCCTGTACCTGGGCCTGCCAGTCGTTCCCGTTGTTGTTGTCCCAGGTTTCCCCGGCGCTGTCG
>JAUIHQ010000096.1 GCA_030432155.1 bacterium
CACGCCGATCAACTCACGGGCGGTGTCGTAATTCTTGGCTTGCCGGATGACCGCGAGGCAGCGGGAGGCGGCGGTCACGAGAGCCACCAGGCCGGTGCCGAGAATGACGAGGGCCAGCATCACCTCAATCAGGGTCAGGCCGGCCCGACGGCGGCGGTTTTGTCGGCGGCGGTTCACCATCGGGGAAACTCCACCTCGGCGCTTCCGGAAATCCCCTCGGTAGTGATCACCGCCCGCTTGCCGGATTCGTCGGCCATGGTCAGTTCAAAACCGTCGGACATGCCGTTGGGATAATAATTGACCCAGAAATATCCTTCCAATTCCTGATCGCCTCGCTCGGAGGAGAACGCTTCAACCTTCACATCCTTCCCGAACCGCCGCACCAGCTCGCTGGCAATCGCGGGCGCCGGACCGGACGAACCGCTGTCATCGTCGAGGACATTCTGGGCGGCCCGCGACGCACGGCTGTCGAGGAATGCGCCGCGCGAGGCGAGGCTGTTGGGTCCGCCGGTCAGCGAAACAATTTCGATCTCCTTACCCACCGAGTCGATGAGAAGGGCCATCTGGGTCTGCCGCAGTACCGCGGTGCTGCGGGCATATTTATGGGCCATCAGGACGGTCCGGCTGGCGGTACGGAGCTGGGCGCCGCGGGTTGCCCGAACAAACCCGGGCATGGCGATGCCGGCAATAATCCCCGCGATGACCACCACCACGAGGATCTCGATCATGGTGAAGCCGCGTCGCGACCGGACCTTCGTCCGGCCGGCTCGGTCGCTATTCCATTGGCTGCCTGAATCGTGCATTGCGGTCCCTAGTCCGCGGGACCGCATCATCGGCCGACGGCGGCCCCGCCGTCCCGGAGCGTGAACGTCCGGATCACTCGTCGATGTTCGAGTTCGAAACGTCGTCCGCGCTTTGCGAGCCGTCCTCACCGAGTGAGTACAGGTCGAAACGGAGCCCTTTCTTGGAGCTGGGGGTGTTGTACTGGTATTCGCGGCCCCACGGATCCTTGGGAATCGACTCCATGTAGGGATCGTTTCCTTCCATCAGAGCGTTGAGGCTTGAGGGGTATTTCCCTTCCACCATGTTGTAGGCATGGAGGGCTGTGCTGATGGAACTGATATCAGCCTTGGCCTTGCCTTCCCGGCCCTGGCCGAGAAACTTGGGGATGTTGATGGCGGCGATGCTGGCGAGCATGCCGATGATGACGACCACGAGGAGAATTTCAATAAGAGTGAAACCTCCGTTCCGGGTCCTGCGAGTCTGTTCCTGTTGCCTGTCCATGGTTCTGCTCCTTTCGACGCTGTTGCCTGTCTAAATGTTCAGTCCGCTCGTCAATTCGAATACCGCCATCAGCATACTGATGGCCACGAAGCCCACACCGACCGCGATACCGAGGATCATAATCGGTTCCAGCACCGTGGTCAGGATTTTTACGTTCCGGTCGAGATCGTCATCGTACCGCTTGGCGATATGGCCGAGGGCGCCGGCCATGTCGCCGGACTCCTCCCCGACCGCCAGCATGTCGGTCAGGAGCTGGGGAAACACCTTCCCTGCGGCCAGCGGCTTGGAAATGGTTGATCCGTCGGTCACCCGTTCTCTCGCCTCGTGAATTTCCCGGGCAATAACCTGGTTGCCCATGGTGTTCTCCACGATGGAGAGGGCCTGCAGGACCGGCACCCCGTTGTTCAGGAGAGCGCTGAGGGTTCGGGCAAACTGGGCGTAGGCGTTGGAGGTGATGATGCGATGGGCGATCGGCATCCGCAGGAGTTGGCGGTGCCACCAGAGTTCCCCCGATTCGGTTCGGATCCACCGGTTGAACGCGATCACCCCGACCACAACCAGGATGGCTACCAGCCAGCCCCAGGCGAGAAGAAAACTGCTGAAGCCGATCATCATCCGGGTTGGCAGCGGCAGGGTCGCCCCCAGCTCGGCGAAAACCTTCGAGAACTTGGGAATGACGAAGGTCATGGTGAAGATGATGGTTATGAAGCCGACGATCATCACGATCAGCGGGTAGGTCAGGGCGCCGATGACTTTTTCCCGGGCGGCCATGATCCGTTCGTAATGCTGCGCAAGACGCTCGAGCGCTTCGGGGACTTCGCCGCTGGCTTCACCGGCGCGGACCATGCTGATGTAGAGGTTGGAGAAGGTTTCGCGATGGCCGCCGAGTGCGTCGGACAGGCTGGCGCCCTTGATGATCTCGTCGCGAAGGCCGGCGATGATTTCATCCTGTACGGGATTGGTCTTGCGCCGGGACAGGCTGTTCAAGGCGTTGCCGAGAGTCATGCCGGAATTGATCAGGTCCCCGAGCTCGCGGGTGAAGGTCAGAACCTCCCGCATCGCCATCTTCTTCTTTTTTCCGAAGGTGATGTTGAACGATTGGGGCTCGGTCTTCGCTTTACGGCCGGCCCGGGGCGGCGCCTTGGGCGCCTTGCCCTTCCCCCGGGTCCTGGTTCCGCTCTTCGGAGACCGCGAGGACGAAGCACCGCCGCCCTCGCGTACGCTGACCGGAACCATCCCCCGCCGCTCCAGGGCGGTGAGAGCGGAACGCCGGTCCGGCGCTTCAATCGTGCCGTCGGTCTTCTCTCCCGCGGTGGTGCGGGCGGTATAGGCGAAGGTGGGCATCAGGATTTCAATGGGTGATGCGGGATGCGGGATGCGGGTTTCGGGACGCGGGATGCGGGATACGAGTCGGGTGATGCGTCATCATCCGGTCACAAAACCGGCCAGATCCACCCGCCACACAATCATCCTCATAAAAACACGCCTCGCATCCAACCATGCCAACACTCAGGTTTCAGGTTTCAGGTTTCAGGTCTCTACTCACTCTTCCGTCAGAGCTTCGTCTTCTTCGGAGACGCGGATGACTTCCTCGATCGTGGTGGTGCCGTTGAGCACTTTCGCCCAACCGTCATCTCGAAGGGTATGCATACCGCGGCGGAGCGCTTCATTCTTGATCGCGGTCGAAGACTCCCGGTTCACGATCATCGGCCGGATGTAGTCATTGATCACGATCAGTTCATACACGCCGGTACGGCCGCGGAATCCTGTGCCCCGGCACTCCTCGCAGCCCACCGGCTCATAGATCGTCCCCTCGTTCAGCCGTTCCATGGGGAACGCGACGCTGCGGAGAAAGGCTTCGTCAATCTCCCGCGGGCGTTTGCAACTGCTGCACAGGCGCCGGACCAGGCGCTGGGCAACCAGGCCTTCCACGGAGGAGGCGACGAGGAACGGCTCGATGCCCATGTCGATCAGGCGGGTCACCGCGCCGGCGGCGTCGTTGGTATGCAGGGTGCTGAACACGAGGTGACCGGTCAATGCGGCACGGATCGCGATTTCCGCGGTTTCCTTGTCGCGGATCTCACCGACCATGATGACATCCGGGTCCTGACGGAGAATGTGCCTCAAACCCACGGCGAAGGTCATGCCGATTTCGGCGCGGACCTGGATCTGATTGACTCCGGCCATTTCATATTCAATCGGGTCTTCGATGGTCAGGATGCGCAGATCGGTTGAATTGATGGTATGCAGCCAGGCGTAGAGCGAGGTCGACTTGCCGGAACCGGTGGGTCCGGTCACCAGCAGAATACCGTGGGGCCGGGTGATGAGCTTCAGCAGCATGGACTTGTCGCGCTCCTGCATCCCGAGCTTGTCGAGTCCGATCATGCCGCTGCTTCGCATCAGCAGACGAAGGCTGACGCTCTCGCCGTACACCGTGGGCATGGTGGAAACACGGACATCAATTTCATCCCCCTGAACTCGCAGGCTGATGCGGCCGTCCTGGGGCAGCCGCTTTTCCGCGATATCCATGTTGGCCATAACCTTGATACGGGAAATAATCGCGGCCTGGAATCGCTTGAGCTGTGGCGGCACCGGAATCGCATGGAGAACGCCGTCGACCCGGTACCGGATCCGCAGGTCCATTTCCTGGGGCTCGAGATGAATGTCGGTGGCCCGGTCCTTGTGGGCTTCCCAGATGATCTGGTTCACGAATTTGACGACCGAGGCTTCCTGGTCCAGCTCGCTGAGGTCGTCCTTGGTGATATCGTCCTCCGGCGTCACCTCGATGCGGCTGTCCTGCATCATCTTGTCGAAGGTATCGGCGCCGACGCCGTAAAAATCCTTGGCGGCTTTCCCGATGTCGTTGGCCGGACTCAGCGCAAGCCGCACTTTCATGCCCGAGGCGATCCGCAGGGTATCGATCAGATTCGGAATGAACGGGTCGTGCGTGGCGACCCGCAGGATGTGGCCCTCGATGCCGACCGGGATGACATTGTGCTGGAACACCGCCTTGGTCGGCAGCTTCTCCAGCGCCGTCTTGTCGATGGGCTGGGCGTTGAGCCGGATGAACGGAATGCTCATGGCTTCGGCCAGGGCCTTCAGAAAGACGTCATCGCGGGCGAGGCCGAGGTCGATGACCAGATCGGTGATGGCCCGGTCACCTTCGCGGTGCTTGACCATCAGATCCTCAATCTGCTCCGACGTGAACAGGTTTGTCTGTTCGAGAAGACCGGAAATTCTGGATGGTGCCGCTATTGCCATGAAATGGTTAGACCTTGCTGCATGTCGTCGTGCTCAAAAAAGCCACGATACCCCCTGTTCGCGGGGGGTGTCAATGCACCCGGGGGTCACAGGATCAGTCAATAAGCAGGCCGGCGGCGTTGGTTTTCTCCAGCGTGGGGTCGGCGGGGAGAAAGATGGTGAAGACCGCCCCGGCCCCCGGGGAACTGTCGCATGCGATGGTTCCCTCGTGCCGACGGACGATACCGTATGCCATCGCAAGTCCGAATCCGCGGCCCCGGGCCCCTTTATGCGTGGTGAAATAAGGTTCGTAGAGCCGACTGAGCACCTCGGGCGACATGCCGACCCCTTCATCGGTGACGGTGAGCTTGATCCAGGCCGGTGCATCGGAGCCGGAAACCGGTGCGTCTCCTTCGTGATACCGGGCGGAGAGGGTGACGGTACCGCCCTGGGGCATGGCCTCCACCGCATTTCGGCCCAGCTCCTGGACCAGAATCTGGAGTTGATGACTGTCGCCTTCGAGCATCAACGAATCGTCGGGAAGGTCGAATTCGATTCGGATGCCGGACGCTTCGGGGGGGCGAATCATCTCCGTGGAGGACGTCAGGACATCGCGAAGATCGATCACGTGATTGCTTTTCCGGCTGGTGCCGATGGCCTGCAGACGCTTGGCCAGATCGAAACAGGTATCCCCGGCCTGGGCGATCTGTTCCGCGCAGAAATAGAGGGGATGCGTGGGATCAAGTCCGTCCTTCAGCATCTGCCCGCAGGCAAGGATCGGGGTGAGATAGTTGTTGAGGTCGTGAGCCAGACGTCCGGAAAACGAACAGATCGCCGCCAGATCCGCCTCGGTTTTCGCCGCCCCCTTGTTGTCTTCCTTTGCCTGTTCCATAAAATTGATGTATCAAAGCCACGGAACCGCGACAAGCCGAGAAGAAGCGGTTTAGCGCGAACGTTTCGGTCAGGGAGAAGACCATGGCGGATGTGGAGAAGTCTATGAAAGATGCAGGATTTACGATTGGTGCGGAAGGCTTCGATGCGGAGTCGCTGGTGGAGGAAATCCGCCAGGCGGTCCAGCAGAAGGCGGACCAGGGTCTCTATGCGGATGCCCGCATCGCCCGGGCCGAACGGACCAATCTTGCGAACCTCCGCAACGATGCGGACTTCCTCAGCTTCTATCTGAAGTCGCTTCGGGAGGCTGCGTTTGTCGACATCAATGACTTTGAAATCCGCGAGCGGCGGGCCCGGTTTTCGAAAGCCCTCGTCAAGCTGAAGAAGACCATCTGGAATCTGCTGAAATTCTACACCTATCGGCTGTGGTCGCAGCAGAACTCGGTCAACGGTCTGATGGTGACCGGGCTGGAAAGTCTCGAAGAAACCTACCGGGACAAGATCGAGCGTCTTGAAGCTCGGGTGGCGGAATTGGAAAAACGCCTGCCGCCGGGCGGACCGGCGTCATGAGCGCAATCCGACGTATCGCGTTTGTCTGTCCGAGGTTTTCCGAGGGCGGAACGGTCGGAGGGGCGGAAACCCTGCTCAAGGCCCTCGCCGAGCGGGCGGCCGGGGCCGGCGTCGAGGTTACGATGCTCACCACCTGCGCGCGGAATCACTTCACCTGGGCCAACGAGATTCCCCCGGGCCGACAGACCTTCGGCAACCTGACCGTTCACTTTTTCCCGGTCAACGAGGACCGGGACATCGAAACCTTCCTGCGCGTACAGGGGCAGATCGACAAACGAATCCCGGTTACCCGGTCCGATGAAGAGGCCTGGATCGGGAACAGCGTAAACAGCCGCGAGCTTTGCCGGCATCTCGAGGAGGAAGGCGACGGATATGACCGCATCATTCTCGGGCCGTACCTGTTCGGCGTGGTCTATGCCGCGGCGGCCATCCATCCGGAGAAGACATTTCTTGTTCCCTGTCTGCATGACGAGGCATTCGCCTATTTGTCGATCATGCGCGACCTGTTTCACAAGGTTCAGGGACTGATGTTCAACACCGTACCGGAAATGAAGCTGGCCCGCGGGCTGTATGAGCTGCCGGAGGACCGGTGTACCGTCGTGGGCATGGGCATCGATGATTATTCCGTGGAGGAACACGCCTTTTCCGAGAATCATGGACTGAATCAACCGTATGTGCTCTACAGCGGCCGGCGCGAGCCTCTCAAGGGCACCCCCCTGCTCTGCGAATACATGCATGTGTTCCGGCAGCGCACGCGGCACGACATCAAGCTCGTGTTCACCGGCAGCGGCGACATCGAGGCGCCCGAAGGATTGCAGCCCCACATCCTCGATGCGGGATTTGTTACCGAGAACGAGAAACACGAAGCGATGGCCGGAGCGGCCGCGTTCATTCATCCTTCCATCAACGAAAGTCTCGGCATCGTTCTCCTTGAGTCCTGGCTGGGCCGCACCCCCGGGATTGTCCATGACCGGTGCGAGGTGCTGAAGGATCAGTGCCGCCGGAGCGGCGGCGGGCTCTGGTTCCGGTACTACCCCGAATTCGAGGAATCCCTGCTCAGACTGGTGGAGGACCGCAACCTCAACCGTGCGATGGGCCATGCCGGCCGGGCGTTTGTGCGGAAGGAATATGCCTGGCCCGAGGTGGAAAAGCGGCTCTTCGCCGCACTCGGCGGCCAACCGTCTTCAGGTGTAGGGAAAGCGGGCCCATGACCGGCATCCACCAGTTCATCGCCGGCTACAGCCGGGGTGATGCCATCAGCAACGAGGCACGGGTGCTGCGTGAAATGTTCCGGTCCTGGGGTCACCCGTCGGAGCTCTATTGTGAGACCCGGCGTATTCTTCCCGAGCTGCGGCGGGATGCCCGCGATATTGCCGAGGCCGCCGGCTCGATCCGGCCGGAGGATGTCGCGCTGCTGCACCTTTCCATCGGATCGCCGGTCAATGACGCCTTTGCCGCCCTCGATTGCCGAAAGGTTCTCTATTACCACAACATCACACCGCCGGATTTCTTCCGCGGCCTGCAGGATGAAATCGTCCGCAACCTGGAGACCGGGCGGCGGCAGATGAAGGAACTCGCCGGAAAAGCCGGGCGCAACATCGCGGTAAGCGCATTCAACGCCGCTGAGCTGGAGGCAAACGGGTATGAAGACGTTCGCGTCATTCCTCTGATGCTGGATCGCAGCCAATGGGTGGGTCCTGCGGACCGCCGCATCATCCAGCAGTATCGGGACGGCATGATCAACATTCTGTTCGTGGGGCGATGCGCACCGAACAAGCGGATCGAAGATTTACTTTTCACCCTCTACTATATGCAGAAGTATGTGAATGCCGATACCCGGCTCATCCATGTCGGCTCTCACGCCGGCCTGGAACGGTACTACGCATTGCTGCGGACAAAAGCGAGGGAGCTCGGTCTTGCCAACATCGTGTTCACCGGGTCGATACCACAGGAAGAGCTGCGGGCCTGGTACAAGGTGGCCGACGTTTTCCTGTGCATGAGTGAGCACGAGGGTTTCTGCATCCCGCTGATCGAGGCCATGGGCCAGGAGGTGCCGGTGCTGGCGTTTGATGCCGGGGCGGTGGCGGATACCCTCGATGGCTCCGGCATTCTCTTTCGAGAAAAGCGTTATGACCAGGTCGCGGAGATGATCGGTCGCCTGCACTGCGATGCCGCATTTCACGAAGCGGTTGTCCGGCAACAGTGCCGGAGACTTGAGAAGCATCTCTTGCGGGATATCGAACAGGAATGGCGGGATGTGTTCGAGGCGGAGGAGCCATGAATGCGCTGCCGCCGTCACCGGAGCCTGTACCATCGGCCGTGCTGATTCCCCTGTATCGCGGGGAGGATGGCCAGGTGCGCGTTGTCCTGGTGAAACGATCCGACTTCGGACCTCATCGGCGGCAGATTTCATTCCCCGGGGGGCGCAGAGAGGCGGCGGATGCATCTTTGCGGGAAACGGCGCTTCGTGAAGCGGAGGAAGAGACCGGCTTGCCGCCGGAGTCGGTTACCATTCTCGGTGAATGTCCCACGGTAAACACCATCGTATCCGGATTCATCATCCACCCGTTCGTGGGATGGATTGACGGGCCGGTTGCCTGGAAGGCGGATCCGCGGGAAATTGATGAGATCCTGGAATTTTCCCTCGACGAGCTACTTTCCCCCGGTGTTCGCAGCTCCGAGCCCCAGCGGTCAGCATTGTGGGAAGGAACGCGCGAGATGCCCTGCTTTCGAATCCGGGGCATTGTCATCTGGGGAGCAACATACCGCATTCTTGATGAATGGCTGGGGCGCGAAGGGCGCCGCCTTTGTCATCCTCGCGCCGGCTGTGCGTGATCGATCCGGCCGGGCTTGGCCGCATTCCCATCCTATGATAAGGCTACAATCTCATGAATGATCAGGACATGGTAGATCCGGGGAATGCGAGGCCGTCCGGCCGACCGCTCTGGGCGTTGTTTCTCATGCTGGTCGTGCCGCTTCTCGCCGGCACAACCATCTCTCCGTGGATATTCCACGGTTTGCAGTGGATCGGCCAGCATACGGATGCCCTGTCCAAGCTAACCGAAGCCAGGTTTGAGCGGGTCAACACGCGATGCGTGATGCTGATTGCGCTGATTGTTCTGGTGCCGTCCATCCGCATGTCCGGACTGATGCCGGATATCCAGCGAGCCTGGATCCTCACCCCGCCCCGCCGGACCGATGCCTGGGTCGGACTGCTGATCGGCGCGTTCTCGATCGGGGCGATTTACCAGGCGGGCTATCTGCTGGGGGCCTTTGTTCCCAATCCGCGGATGCCGGGCGTCGGGCGCTTATCGCTGGAATTGCTGGAGTTCATCCTTGGTGCGGTTTTTATCGGTGTGTTTGAAGAGACCTTTTTCCGGGGCTTGATCTTCGGCGCACTGCGAAAGCGCATGGCGTTCATGGGAGCATGGCTGCTTTCTTCGGCCTTCTTCTCCTTCATCCATTTTCTCCGGCCTCGATTCCCCGAGCCAACCGCGGATATCTCCTGGTACAGCGGTTATGAGCTTTTCAGCCACATGTTTGCCCTGTTCCGTTGGGCTGATGATTGGCCGTTTGCAGTAACCCTGTTTGTCATGGGGCTGACCCTGGCCGCGTTTTACGAGAAACGGGGCAGCTTCTACCTGATTGCGGGGCTTCATGCCGGCTGGGTGGTTGCGCTTCGATTCGGCAGCCTGGTGCTGGATCGGGACAGGGATGTGATGTCGTTTGTTTTTGACCGGCACGACGTGATTTCCAAGGCGCCGGTAGCGATCCCGGTTATTCTTCTGTTCCTGGTTGCGGGACTGCTCACCCGGGGACGCGCAGCGGACAAACCCGTATCGTAATCGCCATGATTTCTCCTTTGTCCATGCAGATGGATTAAGGCAGGATGACTTCAAGAGCGAAGCATGAACACGGTTGGTTTACTACTGTTGGGCGTAGCGGTTGGCGTCGGGGCGGCATTTTCCGGCCTCGGCGGCGGATTTCTCATGGTGCCGCTTCTGCTGTATCTCGGATATGCCGCGCAGAAAGCGGTGGGAACGTCCTTTCTCGCCATTCTGATCATATCCGTATCGGCCATCGTTGCTCACGGGAGGTTGCAGAATGTCGACTACCGGGCCGGTATATTGCTCGGCATCGGAGGGCTGATCGGGGCGCAATTCGGGGCCAGACTCGTGGAGCAGGTATCGACCGACAGCTTCCGGAAAATCATTGCCGTCCTGCTGGTCCTGCTGGCCGGCTATTTATTCTGGAAGAAGTCATGATAAACGGACCCGACACCTCGTTTCCCGAACTTCAGTTCCCCGTTGTCTGTCACTTCAAGGTCATTGGCGAGCAGGGACGGAATCTTCAGGCGAAGCTTGAACATGCGCTATGCTCGATCGGCATCGAGGAGAGCATGGAGCAGGGCCGGAGCTCCAAGGGCGGACGTTATGTAACCTACAACCTGTCCGTCATGGTGCGAGATCGGGACAGCATGATTCACATCGACCGGACGTTGCGCGGGGTCGAAGGCGTAAAAATGGTACTATGAATTTCCCGAATTTTGCCGACAGGAGTCCTTGACAATCAGGATGTAAGCGTATACATTCGTCGCATGAAAGCATCCGTCAGGGAAGCGCAGACGTACCGGTGTGTCAGCCGCCGGGAGCTCGATCTGCATGTACTGAAAAACGCATCCGGCCTGGCCATTGAAATTCTACCGCACGGCGGACTCCACGCTATCCGCTTCGGCGACTTGATGATCAACCAATGGTTGGCCCACCCGCTTGAGCAGGCGCTGACGAGGCTCGCGCTTCGTGTATTTTCCGGCAACGGGATGGCGGTCTACCCGTTGGTTGGGCCGGGTATCGTCGCCACCGTTACCGGCGGGAGCCATGCTGTCACCTGGCAGATGACGCGCGATCAAATCGAGGTGTCCGTCACTCTGGGCATCGATGATACCCACCCGCTTTGGTTCTGGAAGGTTGATGTCTGCAACAATGGCAAAGCAGATGTGGTAGCGGACGTCATCATGGGGCAGGACATCGCCCTTGCCTCCGAAGGTGCGGTCCGCAATAACGAAGCCTACACCTGCCACTACATCGACCACCGGATGGAGGAGGATGCTTCATGCGGCCCCGTCATCCTTTCCCGGCAAAACCAGGACCAGAACGGAACCTACCCCCTCCTCATGACCGGTTGCCTGGAAGGAGCCGCCTCATGGTCCACCGACGGGTTCCAGTTTTTCGGCAAGGGACAGGTACGTACGGGGGAGCCGGAAGCTTACCGTAAGCAGACATTGCCCAGCCAAGTCCTGCAGTATGAAATCGCCTATCCCGCCCACCAATCCCGCCAGGTACCTGTCCCTGCGGGCGGCGGGACGGCAACCCGAACCTTCTTTGCCGGCCTCCAGCCGGATCACCCGGCCCCGACCAGCAGACAAGACCTTGAAGCTCTGGAGTTTATACAAAGCCGCCTGTCAATATGGCACGCCAGGGAAACTACCGTCCGGTTAGGGACAGGCACCCATATCTCCCCTTATCAGACCGTTCCTCCGCTCGATCCCGTCAGTCTGGAGAGAGAGCAGGTGGAGAAAATCTGGCCGATTCGAAGGCATGAGGAGCAAGACGGGAAGGGCAACTTGCTGTCATTCTTCACCGATGAGCACACACATGTCGTGCTGCCGGCCAAGGAAATGCTGGTTGATCGGCCTCACGGGCATGTTTTGAGGTCCCACTACGAACACGTGCA
>JAUIHQ010000434.1 GCA_030432155.1 bacterium
ATTTGTAAGGGACAGGGATCGTTAAACCCTATCCCGCGAAAATTCGGGATGATCCATGTTTTCCACCGCTTCCGGGCAGCAGTCTCATTATATATTGTATAGTATCCAGGCAGAAAAATGTACTATTATCGTTTAGAAGTCAGCTCCATATCCAACAAAGCGGAAGACAGTGACTTCCCGTGTTTATCCAGCGCCAGAGAACGGGTTACCCCTCCACCGAGGGCATCGTGCAGTACAAAGTTCAGGGCACTAATATTGGGTAATTCGTAGCGTTCTACCCTACCCTTTACGATCTCCGATAAGAAGTCTTTCACCCGCTCCGGCGTGAGTTTTTCCACTAAAAAGGCATAATCTTCCTCCCGGTAAGCGATCACCGAGATGTTGGCAATATTCCCTTTATCCCCGGTACGGGAGTGTGCTATTTCCCGAAGTTTCATTTAAACGGTTTTATAGGTTATGACCGGTTCCACCTCCGTAGCATCGATCAGAATAGAATGGATCGCAATGACCTCCGAAACGGATTTAAGCGCTCCTCCCCCACCCGCCGGACCGTTGGTATACAGGGATTCCACTTCATTGCCGATGCGTACGGCTTCCGACCGGCTGGCTGTTCGCCCGGCCACCCGCAGGCGTACTTCGGCGGGTTTGCCTTCGTCCAGGGTGTTTCCGTAAAGGGAATTGACGCCCATCAGGTCAAACCGCAGTTCTTCGGCCCGCACGCCTGTATCGGCCAGGCGTTGCTTTACAATATCCAGCGCAAGTTGGCCTCTGGCCACCGCTCCCGGACCACCGTAACTGATCTGGCCCTCTCCGATATAGCCGTCCCGGAATCCGACGGAGACTTTTAACAAGCCGGTCTTTGCCCTGCCGCTGCCGCCACTGACGGCGACCCGGTCTTTAGCAGTTTCCCGGAATTTCACACCGGTAAGGTCCGCAATGACATCGGGCGTCAGGTATTCCGCCGGATTATGGATCTCATACAGCAATTGTTCTTTACAGGTAGCCGGCGTCACCAGACCTCCCGCATCCGGCAGCTTGGTGATCACAAAATCTCCCTCACGATCAACTTCAGCGATCGGAAATCCCAGATTGGCCGGGTCCGGCACTTCCTTCACCCCCGGATCGGCAAAATACCCTCCGCATACCTGTCCGGCGCATTCCAGCAAATGGCCGAGCACCGTTCCCTTACCCAATAAGTCATATTGGTCCATTGACCAGCCGAACTCATGGATCAGAGGAGCCAAGAACAGAGCCGGATCCGCTACCCGCCCGGTGATGACCACTTCGGCTCCGGCGGTCAGTGCCCCCATGACACAGGACGAATGAATCAGAGCCCCGGTCTTGTTGTTATGGATCAGATCGATCCGGGCCTGGTCGTCGAGCGATTCATCAAACCCGCCGATCCGGTCCATGACGTCGCGGTGACAAATCATGTTGCGGGTAGTGATCATCCGAAATCCCTGTTGCTTCAGAACCTGCTCTCCCTGGTCCTTCTCCAGTGCCGGATGCTTGTTCATCCAGTGGGCATACCAAGCCCGTTGAACCCATGTGCCGGGGGTCGGCGGCGAGGCGGGCCAGCCGAGGATCAGGGGCTGGTGGCGGTTGAGCAGCCGGGCAGCGTGGAGCAGCCAGTCTTCATCGAGGATGCAGTCGCCGTCGACGAAGGCAATCCAGTCCCCGCGGGCTGCCCGGATGCCCGCATTCCGGCAGGTCGGGATGTTGGCGCCCGGAAGCTCGACAACCCGGCTGAAACCGGCGTTTTGCGCCGCTTCTACCGAGCCATCCCTGCTTCCACCGTCCACTGCGATTGTCTCGATATCAATGTCATCGGGCCGCTTGAGCTTCTGAAGTGCCGCATGAACCGCCGCCAGTGACGATGCCTCGTTAAAGACGACTACGATGAAGGAAACAACCATGGCCGTGTTGTACCGTAGGAGCACCGGCTTGCCAAGAAACAGGTACCCGAATCGGGAAAATTTGTTGGATGTTCTCCAGGGATTAGGGGATGTTCAGCCACATGGATGTCGTGTTTTTCATGCAGGACACTGGCGGGGTATTTGGAGCGGAGAGGGCGACACTTGACCTCGCCTTCGGGCTGCGGCAAGCCGGGATCGTGCCTCATTTTTTTCTGCTTCAGGAACAACGGATCGGGGAGGCGAGACGAGATCTCCGGTCCGCCA
>JAUIHQ010000097.1 GCA_030432155.1 bacterium
CCGTACCGGGGCCCGGCCGGCAGACCCTTCAGATTACCCGGGATGCATTTTCAGTTGAGGGACGGCCTGCGGGATGGCACGCGATCGAGCGCATCCGGATATCACCCTGGAAGGGCAAGAGCCGGGATGCTTCCCTCATCATCCATTCCTTTGCAGCGCGTAAGGACCGGATCATGATCGTCCGGGCCGATACCAGCCTGCCCGCGGGTGAAGGATGGGCGGCGCGGTTGGCCGCCCGGCGCATCGGTGAGTGGCTGACCGAAGCCGGCATCCCCTATGCCGCGATCGATGAATCCGAAGCTGGACGGATCGATGCCGGCCACCCCTCGGTGCTGATCTTTCCCTACAACCCCCAACTTTCCCCCGAGCTGTTGCGGGCAACCCGGGCGCATGTGAAACGCGGCGGGTCGTGCATCGTCTTCTTCAGCTCCTCCGAGGCGCTTGCCGATCTGATGGGCATCCGTATCCGTCCCTACATCGAAACCAAGGACATCGCCCGCTGGCGCAGCATACGGTTTGCCGATCCTGAATCACTCCAGGTTCCGCGGGACGTCTATCAACAGGCGTGGAATCAGATTCCGGTGAAACCGAAAGGGCATGGCGCGGCAACCGTCGGCACCTGGGCGGATGCCTTCGGCCGGGACAGCGGGGAGAACGCAGTGGTCCGGACGCCGGCGGGGTACTGGTTCACGACCCTGCTTCGTGATGACGACGCCCGGGGCAAGAGCCGGATGCTCCGAGGGCTGATCGGCAGCCTGGATCTGTCGATCTGGCGCGATGCCGCCCGCCGGTCCTACGAGCAGGTGCAGCGCATCGACGGTTACACATCGTTTCCCTCCATCGTCGCGTCGATCCGGCAATCCGGACAACGTCATCCCAACCGTGAAACCCTCGATGCCTTCGCGGCCCGGGCCGATGCGATGTATCGCCACATGCAGGAGCAGATGAAGGCGGGCGTGTTTCGCGGGGCGACCCTGACCGGAGACCGTCTACGCGAGCTGCTGGTCATGGCCTACAGCATGGCTCAGGCGCCCCGTCCCGGCGAGATTCGTGGAATATGGGATCACGATGCGGTCGGGTGGTATCCCGGCGATTGGGACCGCACCTGCCGCATCCTCGCCGAAAGCGGCATCAACACCATTTTTATCAATGCCCTGTGGGGCGGTCTGGCCCATTATGAGAGCAGGACCGTTCCCTCTTCCCATACGTACCGGATCCACGGTGACCAGCTCGCCCAGTGCATCCGCGCAGCACGCAAATACGGGCTCAAGGTCCATCTCTGGAAAATCTGTTGGAACCTGGAAAATGCCCCCGCCGATTTTCGCGGACCGATGAAGAAACAGGGCAGGCTTCAGGAAAAGGCTGACGGCACCTCCATGTGGTGGATGAACCCCGCCCACCCCGACAATCGACGGCAGGAACTCACGGCGATCCGGGAGGCCCTGGAGCGGTATGACATAGACGGCTTCCATCTCGATTACATCCGGTATCCTTCCGGGGAAGCTGATTATTCAGCCTACTCACGCCGCGCATTTGAGGCCGCCACCGGACGCAAGGTCAGCGAATGGCCCCGCGACGTCCTCAGCGGCGGCCGACATGCGGATGCCTATCGGCGCTGGCGGGCCGATATCATCACGTCGTTTGTCCGCGATGTTCGAAGCGTCGTCGACACCACCAAGCCCGGAACCGAGCTGACCGCCGCCGTATGGGGAGCGTATCCGGTGATCGTCCAGTCCATCGGCCAGGACTGGGGTCGCTGGCTGAAGGAAGGCCTGATCGACTACGCCATACCCATGAACTATGCCGAGGAGCTGCACGGCTTCACCTCCCTCATCGACCGTCAGATCGACCTCACCGGCAAACCGCGAAATCTGCTTCCCGGCATCGGGGTGACCGCGGCCGAGAGCCAGCTCGATCCCGATCAGGTCATTGAACAGATTCTCGCGGTGCGAAAGCGAAATCTTCCCGGATTCGTATTGTTTGACCTGAGCAAAACCGTCGAGACCGAAACCCTTCCCGCCCTTGAGCGGGGATTGCTGCGAGGAGACTAACGGGTATGAAAACGTCCGCACTCGCCATCTGGAGCCTTGTCACCGGTATTCTCGGTTTCTGCTGCATCGGTCCCTTCGGCATTCTCCCCGCGATCATCTGTGGGCACATGGCCTTGTCGCGCATGAAACAATCGGGCGGGCAATTGGGCGGTGGTGGAATGGCGATCGCGGGCCTGGTCCTCGGGTATCTTGGATTGGCGCTGTGAGCGTGGGTTCACAGGAGATCGAAGCCCATCACGTCATCTGGTCCATCGGACCCGACGGTGTCGATGATCTGGGCATGAACGACGACATCACATCGTGGCGCTGACCCGGCTGAGGGCAACGTAAGCAATACGATAGCCGAGCATCGTTTCGTCCGGAGGTCGGAGCCCTACCAGAATCTGACTCTTGTCTTGCGTCACTGGGCCGTCCTCCGGGCGGTCCGTGTTGATTCGGAGACAGTTTAACGTACCGCTTCAGGATACGTGGCTCACAACATACGTGACCGAATACTCACGTTCACGGTGGGAGATATGTCCGGGCGTCCGGTTTGGGTCGGTTCGGCGGGGCGGGCGCAAAAAAACCGGCCGGGACGAGTTGTCCCGGCCGGCCGTTCATTCACGATAGGGTTGATCAGCCGTAGCGCTTGGCCATCTCTTCGAGAGAGATGCACTTGATCTTGTCGGCCCAGCCGGCCTGCCCGAAGGCTTCCATGCGGGCGACGCAGACTTTCTTCATCGCTTCACGGGCGGGCTTCAGGTAGTCGCGGGGATCGAACTTGTCCGGATGTTCCGCGAAGACCTTGCGGATGGCGCCGGTGATGGCCAGCCGGTTGTCGGTATCGACATTGATCTTGCGGACGCCGTTCTTGATGCCCTGCTGGATTTCCTCGACCGGCACGCCCCAGGTCGGCTTCAGCTCGCCGCCGTACTGATTGATGATGTCCTGCAGCTCTTTCGGTACCGAGGAGGAACCGTGCATGACAATGTGCGTATTCGGGAGCTTCTTGTGGATGTTGGAAATGGTCTCCATCGAGAGCACTTCCCCATCGGGCTCGCGGGTGAACTTGTAGGCGCCGTGGCTGGTTCCGATGGCCACCGCAAGGGCGTCCACGCCGGTCGCTTCCACGAACTGAACCGCCTCGTCGGGATCGGTCAGAAGCTGGGAGTGGTCCAGCTTGCCTTCGAAGCCGTGGCCGTCTTCCTTGTCGCCCATGCCCGTTTCCAGCGAACCGAGGCATCCCAGCTCACCTTCCACCGACACGCCGACCTTATGGGCCATCTCGACGACCTTCCTGGTCACGTCCACATTGTACTCGTAGGACGCCGGGGTTTTGCCGTCTTCCTCGAGGGATCCGTCCATCATAACCGAGGTGAATCCGTTTTCGATCGAGCTTTTGCAGGTCTCGACGCTGTTGCCGTGATCGAGGTGCATCGCCACGGGAATTTCCGGATACAGCTCCGAGGCCGCCAGGATCAGGTGACGGAGGTAGTTGTCCTGCGAGTACTTCCGGGCGCCGCGTGACGCCTGGATGATCGCGGGGGAATTGGTCTCCTTGGCCGCTTCCATAATCGCCTGAATCTGCTCCATGTTGTTCACATTGAGCGCAGCCAGGCCGTAGTCATTCTCGGCCGCATGGTCGAGCAGAATCCGCATCGGTACTAAAGGCATGTTGATAACTCCTTATTCATGCAAGTTGGATGTGCGTTTGCGCCTAGTAGAAAAGCCGTCAGCACCTGCGAAGTCAAGGGATTATAGGGAGCCCGGCGGGTTTTCGGGGAAACCCCTACCCTCTGAATCGGGGCAGCATATCAGGGCTGAATACGAGTCAAATCATCTCTGAATCAAAGCGGTTTAACGGGGCTTTGTGAAACGCTTCAACTTTTACCACAAAAACGTTTTACTTTCGTGTCGCCTCTGTGTAGTTCTTGTCAGCATCAGGGGACATTTCATTGACGATGCGAGGATTGGATACATGAAGGAAACCATCATCCGTATGTGGGCTGGGCGGCTGGTTATCGTGGGCGGATTGCTGGCGGCGCCGTCCCTGTCTCACGGCGAGGTGATCCTTCAGTATTTCAACAACACCTGGAACGAGATCACGGAGAAGATTCCGGAGATTGCAGAGGTCGGCTATACCGCGATGTGGCTGCCCCCTCCCCAGAAAGCCAGCGGCGATCTATCCGTCGGGTACGACCTCTGGGATCCATTCGATCTCGGCGGCGAGCCTCAGCGTACCGGAGGCCGGACGAGATACGGGACTGAGGAGGAGCTGCTGCGCCTGATCCGGACCGCTCACCGCTTCGGCATTCGCGTGTATTTCGACAACATCATGAATCACCGGGCGTTCCAGATTCCCGGCTATGATGAAAACACGCCCATCGATCTGTATCCCGGCATGCTTCCGGAAGATTTCCATCTACAGGTTACCGAGGACGGCTTTTATCGTCCCTGGGGCGACACGGTAAACTGGGGCAGCACCTGGGAGGTGCAGAATCAGAACCTGTCCGGCCTGCTCGACATCGCCCACGAGGATCCCAACAGCAACTTCGGTCCTACTCTCGGCTCAACCCATCCCCGCATTTCCTTCGTCCGGCATCCGGACAACCCCGAGTATTACGACTACCACCCGACCCTCGGCCTGGTCGGGTTCGGCAGCACCAACATCACCACCGAGGTGATTACCAACCATCCCGATTTCTACGCGGAGGATGTCGGCGGGTACCTGATGCGATCCGTCCGCTGGCTGGTGGACGTGACCAAGGTCGATGGTCTGCGCCTCGATGCGGTGAAGCATGTTCCGGCGTATTTCTTCGGTTCCTGGGATGATTACGGCAGTCCCGACGGCTACACCGGACAGGCCCAGGTCCAGTTCAACCGTTCCCGCGGATTCTCGGACAGCGACAACCACCGCGACTCGATGTTCGATACCGAGCAACCCCGCGACGACCTGATGATCTTCGGCGAACACATGGGCGAACCGCCTCCCTACTGGGATTACTTCATGTGCGGAATGCGGCTCATCGACGCGAAATCCCACCAGACGCTGAACGATGTCGGCTGGAAATCCGAATTGATGTACAGCCTGCAGCATTCGGACTATGTGGAAGGGGTTCAGTTCGGCGCCCGGTACGGCGTCTATTATGCAAAGAGCCATGACGACGCCATTGCCTACAACGAGCATCTCCATTATGCGAACTACCTGACCCGGGCCGGCCTCCCCAACATTTACACCGATGGCAACCGCCAGGCGGAAACCCTCGGTCAGAGCGGCGGCGCATTTCCCCGCCATGCCAACACCAAGCCCTTCGGGCAGTTCGGAGACAACCGGATTCCGAACCTGGTCCACATCCACAATCAGTTCGCCCGGGGCTGGCAGATACCCAAGTGGGCGGATGAGCGGGTTGTCGCCTATGAACGCATTGATAAGCGGGACAATCAGGACATGAGTGACGCCGATGGTGCGGCCCTCGCGTTCATGATGAGCCGGAATTATGACAGCGGGGAATACCGTGAAATCCCCACGTCGTTTCCCGATGGATCCTGGCTCTGGCAGTATGCGAGCGGCGGCGGCCATTTCTATCATGTGGTCAGCGACGGCAAGATCAAGGTGACCATCCCCCCCGCGGGGTACTTCGCCTTCTCCTGGCGCAGCCCGGAAGAGTCCGATCTCTGGAAGTATGCCGGCGGGCGGCCCCTCACCATCTATGAGAACGGCAAAGAACCGGGCTGGGTATCCTATGACCGGGTGGACGGGCCGGACGGGGATCCCGGGTTCAACCCCTACGGGGTAGCGGATGCAGACACCGACGATTTCACCTATACGTACTATGTACCCCGCATCACGTCCCCGACCAATGTATCCTTTGTGGCCCGGGTTGACGGTTCCGCCTACAATGTCATGTTCAAGCTGGATGGCGGAGTGCCGCTCAATGATCTCAGCCACAGCGGGGGCGACCCCCGCGACCATCCCCCGGCCCTCGCGAATGACGTCTACCTCGGGTACGAACAAGCAGGATTTCATCACCGCCAGCATGCAGAACTGTTCGCCGCGGCCGATACCGCACGCAACACCATCGGATCGGCGGGCAGCGAAAGCTACGAGGTCACGATCGGCGCGGACGGCATCAACCTCGGAAACGGTACCGGCTCCAACGCATACGATAACACCTATACCGCGAAGTTCATCTATCATGATCCCGCCGGCACGGATGATATCGGCAACCGCCAGTTCTGGCCTCCCCTGACGAACGCGGCGGGCCAGGACATCTACCTCGAGGTCAAAACCGGCAACCAGGGGGATATCAACCGGGTCTTTGTTTATTACACAACCGATGGCACGTCCTGGCCGGAGGGTGCGGGCGGTGTGGGCGTCGGGAACACGAAGGTTCAGGAGCTGTTCTGGCATCACAGCGAAACCAACGGTGCGGACGTCAACGACTGGTGGGGCAACGCTCAGCTCCCCGCGATGGCCGACGGCACGGTGCTGCGCTACAAGATCGGCTGCTACCGGGAACAGGGCTACGCCGGGGCGCCGTGGGATGTCCCCTTCCCCAATAGCGAGAACGATATCGCCCGTAAGCTCAAGATGATGGGCGTCTGGCATGTCACGAACCTGAATCTGTCGGAGGTTGCCTACCGTCCCCACAACGATTACGGCCTGACCAGCACCGGCCTCGTCGAAGGCTTCCATTTCGTCCAGTCCCGCGCCTTTCTGCAACGCGACGGATCAACCGAAGGGAACGGACTCAGAACCCCGATTTACAATACGTTCAAACAGACATTCTATTATGACACCGCGCCTCCGGACGGCGAGGTGATCTACCCGACCGAGAACGAAACCATCTGGGACAACCGCTACGGCGTTGTCGTCCGGACCGACCCCACGGTCACCCGCGTGTGGTACCGGATCCTCGACAGCAATCCGCAAAATGACGATGCCAACACCGGCCGCCCGAACGGGAATGGCACCAACGACCTTGGTGAAGCGGCCTGGGTGCCCGCCACCAAGGTGAACCCCAGCATCTTCATCGATACCGAGTACCCGGTGGAGTGGCGCTTCAACTACATCAATGTCCCCACCAACTCCCCCGCGGTGATCCAGGTGAAACTGGCCGAGATTTCATCGGCCACCAACCCCCTGCTCAGCGACGCCGAGGGGCACTTCCGCACCCTGACCCGCAACGTCAATGCCAACGGACCGGATTATTCGATGTTCGTGGCTTGGCCTCAGAACGACGGCGATACCGTCGGTGTCCCCTACGACCTCAAGGTCTGGTTCAGCAAGGCATTGGGCGATCCCGACAATGCAACGATCCGGAATCGATTCCTCGTCCGCATCAACGGCGAAGTCAAAAGCCGGGACAGCATCTGGTTCAACAAGGACATCGACGGCAGCTACCACGAGCTTGTGTTCCCATTGCCCGACCTCTGGAACGGAGACCCGAACTACCTCCATGAGATTGAAGTGGTTCACACCAATGCCGGCGGCGGCGGGATTACCTTGTTTGCGGATCGGATTGTGCGTGCGGCGAAATCATCGTCCGGACCGGTCATCACCATCGTCGATCCGCCCGAGTTCAATCTCGACGGTGCACCGTTCGTGATCACCCTGCCCGACGTCGCGAATCCCAGCCCGACGCAACGGCAATACGGCGTGCGCCTGCAATCGGATGACAATGTCCGGTCTGCATGGGTCACCTTTACCAATTCCTCCGGTAGTGTCGGGCCGGTTGCCTCCGGCAGCAATCTGCTCACCGGCGCCGTCTCCATCGACATGAACAGCCGCATCGTCCACGGCCTGGGAACCGAGTTCAGCCAGGAGCTCAGCGTCGGCAGCATCATCCAGATCGGCACAAATCGTGCGGTGGTCTCGACCATCGGAACCAAAACCAATCTCAGTCTGACCGCGGACTGGTCGACACCTTCGGTCACCAACGCTGCCATGTGGTCCATACAAGGCAACCCCACCCGAGTCGGTAGCAAACTGTTCTGGAACTTCATCTGGTCGAACATAACCGAGGGGGTCTTCACCCTCGTGGCCAACGGCGACAGCGACGGAAACACCGCCACCGTGGAAGCCATGGCATCCCGCACCACGCGGGTGATCTTCCGGGAAAGCGTCCTCAGCAACACGAACGATCTTGATGATGATGACGACGGGCTTTATGACCTGATGGAGACGAGCGCCACAAACCTGCCCACCAGCAACCCTGAAACCTGGGTCAACGGCGATGTCCATATCTGGCAGATATTCGGCAAGACCGACCCCCTCCTCCCAGACACTGATGGTGATGGACTTCCGGACGGGCTGGAATCGGGCTGGCAGGCGCCGATCGATCCCAGCCAGACCGACACCAATACCGACACCAACGGCGACGGGTGGCCGAACTTCCGCGGCGATCTCGACCCCCCGTTCTACAACACCGTCCCCGATAACTGGGACGTCCCCGACTACAACTTCAACGGCTCCCGGACCGAAATGATCGCCGGCAGCATGACCGACCCCAACAATGCCGACAGCGATTACGATGGCCTTCCCGATGGCATCGAAGACCGGAACCGCAACGGCTGGGTCGACGGCGACGGCGATCCCCTGAATCCCGGCCAAGCCAAGGGCGACCGGGGGAACTGGCCGGATGGAGAACTCCAAAACGGCGAGACCTGGCTCGAAACCGACCCCAACGATGGGGATACGGACGGCGATACCGCGGGCGATGGTTACGGAGAGGACAAGAATGCTGATGGCCTTATTGAGGGCGACAGCAACTCCAACCGGATCTGGGAAGCGGGCGAGCTCTGGCAGGAAACCGATCCGCTCAATCCCGACACCGACGGCGACGGCCTGCCCGACGGGTGGGAAATCCAGTCCGGGCTCGATCCTTTCGATGTTGGCATCATCGGCGCCACCAACATGAAAACCGGCGCGATCATCGGGAATACCATCCATGGCGCATCCGGCAACCCGGATGGCGATGTCATTGTCGTCGGGACCAGCACCAACCCGTATAACAACCTTCTCGAGTTCGAGAACGGTACCAACCCGTGGTTTGCCGATAACGGAGAACCCTCCCCCGGCGGGATCAACATCGGGCGGGGCAGCCTGATCGCCTCCCTCAACGGCATCGATTACTACGAGGAATTCGCCGGATGGACGGCGGAGGATTGTATCGTTCACGACGAATATGAAGGCGTGGGCGGCAACAACAAGAGCGGGGATGTCTATCCCGGGTGGACTGCGGACGGCAATGACGGATTCGATACGTCCCGTGACATCGTCGCCTTTTACGCTCGCGACGGCGGGAATGACGACGGCACGTTCTACTTCCGTCTCGATTTCTACGATCTGCAGGCATACGCGGAAGAACAGGCCCTCGACATCTATGTCGTCATCGATACCGGCCAGACCGGTCAGGGTGAGAAGGTTCTCCCCGACGAAGTCGATACCATCACCGAGATGCGGTGGGAAGCGGTTGTGGCCTGTTACCAGTCCGGCCAGGGTGCGGTGTATGTGGACCTTGACCGCGACCCCGAGGACAACACCACCAGCTTCGGCCAGAATCTCTACGACTTCGGCGTCGAGCGCCGCGACCAGGTCACGGCCGACGGCTTCATCAATGCGTATTTCAACTCCGAGCTGGATGCGGTCGAGTTTTCCATCAGCCGGCAGGCCCTGCTGGATGCGGGCTGGAACGGCCTGGATCCCGACACGCTGAATTACCAGGTCTTTGTGACCAAGGACGGCACCTGCAACGGCTGCAATGACGGCAATCCCGGGGGCGGAGACATCGGCGGCCGGACTGACATCCGTGATACCATCTACGATGACCACCTTGCCGAGGACTTCTCCGAGGCCCAGGGCGGCATCGACAGCACGCTCCGCTCCTGGTTCAGCGGTGGGAACGTGGCCGGCCGGGCCAAGATGTCGGTGGTGGTGCACGGGAATCAGGCGATCCAGCCTGGAACCGTCATCCAGGAACTCATCAATAACGGCAACGGCGGCGGCTATTTCCGGGCGCTGGACATTCATCAGCTTTTTGCCAAGCCGCTGAACCTGCACGTGACCCCCACCCTCGCATCGGCCATTCAGTGGGCCAAGGTTGACCCGGCCTCCATGCCCAGCGGTCAGGACGGCCCGACGTTCAACGGCTGGATCGCAAGCATGATCCAAACCAACCTGATCGCCCTCATGGCGAGCACCTTCTCTGACCACATGCTTCCGTACTTCCCGTCGGAATACAATATCGACAACGAACAGCTCGCCCGGTCGATGCTGGAACAGATCTACCGGACCGAGATCACCACCAACGCGGTATTCTGGACCCCGGAACGGCTTCTTGACGGCGATGTGTTCGAGAAAATCAAGCAGATGGGGTATCGCTCCACCGTCATGGACCAGATGGAGCACCTGTTCCAATGGTACGGCCGTTCCTCGGCCCTGGGAACCCGCGGCTTCCAGCTCAACCGGATCAACGGCGTGGATACCTTCTCCATCAACAACGGCGCCGGCGATTTCCGGTTTGCGAACTACGACGGCGGATTGAATATGCCGTTACGACGGCTCTTCAACCGGAAGGCCCGCAGCGATCAGGACCAGGTCATCACCATCTTCAGCAACTGGGAAGACTTCTCCAGCAAAGAGCTGTCCGATGCCTACGATATCAACATGCAGTGGATCGCAAATCATCCATGGATTGAGGTTGTGACCCTCGAGGATATCCTCAACGGGCACATCGACCTCGACAACGACGGTAACGGCGATGCCTGGTATGTCGAGGACCGCGGCGTTCTCGGCGCCCAAACCAAGCTCTCACACAACTACATCAACTATGCGACGGAACTGGATTACGACAACTGGTACAACGGCTCGGACAAGGAAGAGGGATTGTTCCACAAAATCTTCGATATCCGCCCCGGTTCCCCCCTGCCTTCGGTCTACGGCATGCTCTACACCCCCGGCATCGCCACCGACGCCTGGACGCGGGTCAAGGGAACCGCTTCCGGCGGGCTGGCCCCCCTGGCGCGGGGCACGATACACGCCGCAACGTTCCAGACGGCATTTCATGATCAACCGTCATCGGACATGTCCAAGTTCAGTAATGGCGAATACATCTCGCCCGATTCATCCTCAAACACGTTGGCTGGATTCGCCGGGATCGCCCAGGCACAAACCCGGATGGCGGCGATCTATAACCGGGTGGATGCGTGGGCATCCGCCGCCGGCGCCATCACATCGCCGCAGGCGATACAGGAGGATGTGGATCTCGACGGGGAAGATGAATACCTGCTGTTCAACGGGAGGGTATTTGCGGTGATGGAGACCATCGGCGGCCGCATGGTCGGGGCCTGGGTTCGCGATCCGTATTCGGGTGATGTCTACCAGACCATCGGAAACTTCCTGTCCGCCGCTGATACCGAGACGGAAGAGGAAGGCACGAGCAATGTGGACGAGTCGGGTAACGTAGCCGCACGGCGCACATCCGCGCTCAAGGACTGGTGGGCTGGAACATCCCAGTACGTGAATGACCTGTACTCATTTTCCGCCATCTCAAATGGCTGGAGAATAACTTCCAGTGACGGGAAGATCGTGAAGGATCTAACCCTCTTTGAGAATTCCGGCTGGTACGATGTGGACTACACCGTGGATCCTGGCCTCAA
>JAUIHQ010000098.1 GCA_030432155.1 bacterium
CGCCGGTCATGGTGTAGGCGCCTTCGGTGGCGCTCCGTTCACCGAGCTTAAGATCGGTCACCGTGACTGTACCGGCGTTATGCACAAAGAATCCGTTGTTGTTGGCGTTGCTGATACCGACGTGCATCAGGTTGCCGACGTTGAGGTTTGCGTCGAGGCCATCGATGGTGAAGGTGGCGGGACCGTCGATACCGATGAGGGCGTTGTTCGAGATGATGAGATCGCCGCCCGTCATCAGGTACGTGCCCTGATCCCCCGCGCCGTAGGCCATCAACAGATTGGTGGCAATGACGAGATCGCCGCCGGTCTGCTCCACCGTACCGGTGTTGCCGTAACCGGTCAGACCGATGTTCAACTGCGCGGCCCGCTCGCCGGCCTGGGTCACTTCGGCGGTGTAGACGTTGCCGATGTAAGCTTCGTTCCCGATACCCGGCTCGGTATCCGCCGTCCAATTCGCCGCCGTGCTCCAGTCCCGGTCACCGCTGCCGCCGTCGGCATCCCACTCGTACGTCGGATTGTTCAGCAGTTCGCTCCATGACGTGGCAACCCTGATTTCGTCATAATAACTGTTGCCGATGCTGCTGCCGGAGAATGCCCCGACGTTGAGGTTGATGCTGTCCAGCGATCCCGGCGCGACGCCGGAAGGCACGGTATAGGTTGCATCCCAGACCGTCGGTTCGGACAGCGAAACCGTGCCGGTGCGGTACACGGCCTTGGCCACGAATTCACGCGTGGCGAAATCATACCGGGCGAGGATGGTATGGGCATTGTTGGTACCGGTGGATAGCGTGTATCCGCTGTTGGCGCCGCCGAAGGAAATACTTTCCTCGATGCCCATGACCGTGGCGCCGCCGCGCATACCGATGAAGAGCCGACCCACGCCGTTGGACCGGAGCTGCACACCCATGTAGGTGCCGGCGCCGTTGTTGCCGGGACTCATGATGAAGCTCAGGTAGATCCGGCCGGAATTGATGGATGGGAATCCACGGGCCAGACCCGATCCGCCATCGACACCGGGGTTGGGCAGGAACAGCCGGTTGGCGGTGGGGGTCGGATAGTTCGTCGGCGCAAGCAGGCTTCCGTTGGTGAAGACAAACGTTCCGCCGCTGTCCCACGCCCCGGACCAGCCCGATCCCTCATTACGACCGCTGAGCGAAATCCCGTTGGTGTAGGTGAAGGGTTCCACGATTTCGTACGCGGCGTACGAACCGGTCGTCACATTCGTTTCATACGCGCTCGAATAATAATCGTTGTTGACCGAATACAAACGGTAATAGTGATCCGCGCCTTCGGCCACTACATGTTGCAGCGACTGGGCGGATCCGATGTAAGAAACGGTTCCGCCGCCGATCAGATCACCCACGCTGTAGGCTGTGTCGTCGTCAGGATCCGCAGTCGGTGCGCTGCCCTGACGGTACACCACCATGACGTTGTAGCTTGCCTGGACCCACGACAGTCGAACCATCTCGTTTCCATCGGCCGCCGCGGTGACCGATGCCGGTACGGGAACCGCCTGAATCGTCCAATCCACGGCAACGGTGGGTGACCCGTTGGTCGCATCGCCGCTGGACACGGTGATCGTTGCATTCGAGGTTCCCACTTCCATGCCCGGAAGATTCTGGAAGGACACCGAGTGCTGCTGACCGCCGCCCGCGGAAAGACTTCCCGATACCGGCGACACGGTGAGCCAACCGATATTGGTGGCCACGTTGTAGTTCAAGGTGCCGGAACCGATGTTGGTGACGGCGAACCCGACATTGGTGGGCACCGACCCGAGGACCGAGGTCACGGACAGAGAAGACGGGCTGTTGGAGATGCCGGGTCCGACGCCGGTTCCCTGGATGCTGAAATTGAACGGATTCTCCGTTGCGGCATCGGAAAACGCGTCATCGGTGGTGCTGAAGCTGATGACGGCGCTGCGGACCCCGACATCCGACGGATCGAACTGCACGACGATGGTTGTACTATTGCTGGGATTTAGCGGCGATGTCGGCTGGGTCGTCACGGTGAAATCCGCGGCATGGGTTCCACTGGTGGTGACGTTTCCGAGGGTCATCGCCCGGTTGCCGGTATTGGTGATGGTAAAGGTGCGGGACAGGGTGGAACCGACCAGGCCGACCCCGCCGAAGTCCGTGTGATCGGCAGCATCCGGCGTTGCATCGCCGTCGGCGATATTCACGCCGTTTCCGCTGACCGCGATTTCGACATAGGTGCCGGTACCCTGGATCGTGAAACTATAAGGATTCTTCCCGCCGGATACGGTGTTGGTGAACTCCACAATCGCTGACCGTGATCCGACGCCCGCCGGATTGAACTCGACCACAAAGGTCGTGGTTGCACCGGCAGCCAGGGAGGACGAGGGTTGCGTGGTCACGGTGAAATCATCCGGATTCACACTGGACCCGTTGGTCGTCACGTTCCCGATCCCAACCGCGCTGCCGCCGGAATTGGTGATGGTATAGGTGCGGGTCAGGGTTCCACCGTCGGCCAGCACATCGCCGAAATCGGTGTGATCGGCGAGCGTGGGGGTTGTATCCCCGTCGACGATCAGCACGTCATTGCCGAACACATCGAGATCGACCGCCGAGGCGGCCACGGAGAAGACGAAATCATTGGTCGTCGCTTCGGTATCGCCGGCGCGGTCGCGATCGAAGTTCACCGAGGTTACCCGCAGGGTATAGGTGCCGGTGGGCTGGATGATATCCGCGGTGATCAGCACGCTGAGCGTTCCAGCGCTGTTGCTGGCGCCGGCGTTGGAGAAATCGGTGGCAAAGAACCCGCTGGTCACCGATGAGCCGTTGCGGGTCAGAACGAACTCGTTACTGGTGCCGGCAAACACACCGGAATCGGCATCCTGAACTGAACCGGTAATGCCGAGACCGCCGGCGAGGTCGGTGTTGGTATAGACTGCGCTGCTCAGCGTCTCGGTGTTTCCTTCGAACCCGGTCAGCACCGGCCCGCTGGTATCGTCGTCATACACCCGGAAACGGAGAACCTGCGTGTTGATGACCGCCGTGCGGTCGTTGGACGCGGTCGAAGGATCCTCGTCGTTATCGGTCACGCTGATCGTCACGCGCCAGTTGTCACCCAGCACCACATCATTGGTATTGACCTCGTTGGCGCCGACCGCCTCGGCGAGGGCGGCCGCGCTCGCCATCCCCCCGCCGTCCGACGGTGCGGTGGAGAAGGTCTGGTTGTTCAGCAAGGTCGATCCGCTGTGATTCAAGAGGTCGTAATTCGGGGAGAAATTGTCGCCGGTGACCGTTGCGCCGTTGACGTTGACGCCGCTGCCGGAATCCTGGACGAGACCGGTTACTGAAAAGCCGCCGAGAAGCTGACCATCGGTGATGTTGGTGGTATTGCCGCTGAGGCGGAATCCGGAGAGGGTGGGACCGGTCGTGTCGTCATCGGGTATCGTATGCTCCACCACACGGGATTTGTTGATGGCAATGACGTCAAAATTTTTCGTTCCGCCGGTGGTTGAGGAGACGGTGGACGTGGCGGAGGGACCGGTGAGCGCCACCAGCCATTTGAGCGTATCACCCTCACGTAGGATCGGGCTGCTCGAGGACAGGTTCACGGTGACCGAATCGTTCGCGCTGATCGCGGTATCCTGAATGAAGTTCGCGGTGGAAAAATTGTCGTGCGTCCACTGGTACCACAACTCTTCGTTCGATCCCGAGTTCTCGGCGGCATTGGTGATGGCCAGGGTCATGGTATTGCCACTGCGGGACACCGACATACCGTTGGTCGCACCGTCCTGCGAATTCACCAGGGCGCTGGTGTGATTGATTTCGGTGAGCGCGAGCTGGATCTGATCGTTGCCCGGCGCAGACGTGAGCGTGGACCCGGAATCGGTGACGTTGAAAATGTATTTCTTCGACGTCTCAATCGAGCTGACCCCGAAGTTCCCGGGGTTGCCCCAACCGTACGCCGACCCTCCAATGTCCATGTCTCCGCGAATGATCACGTCATTGTTGGGACTGAACGTGGGGTTCCCGTAGAACGAGAACACCCGGGTGCGCGAATCCCACTCGAAACCAACCCATGCCGTGCTGGTACCGCTGCCGTTCAACCGCCACTGATACCGGATGTTGCCGTTGGTGGTCGGGGTGGCGGTTGCAGGACTGTTGAGATTGCCGTCGGTCGCCCCGGTATCGACATTGGCCGGACCATACAGGGAGCCGCTGTATTGTGCATCGGCGGCACGGGGGTAGATGGCCGCCGCAAGTGTTGCGATCAGCACAAACTGTACCCAGCGCGACCGAAAAAACCCGCGCTGAGCAATCTCTGATGATGATTTACCCATTCCCAATTTGTCCCCAAGCAAAGCGCCTGTGACGCGCTTTTCAATTCAGCCGAATGACGAAGTCCTCCCCTCTTTTCCCTGTCCATCAACCAAACAGTGCCAGGAAGCGGACTAACTCCAGCCGAATACTCTGCTTATAAGACTTATACCCAATGGACACGCTTTCGTGAACCCACTTACATAAAGAAAGTGAGAGCGCGATTATAAACCGATTCATCCCGTCAATGTTAAGAAAAATCTAGTGATCACGTTAAGTTTCTTATCAAACTCAATTCAAACGCTTTATCCGACAACGATAATTTGGGGAAAATCCGGAGGAATGCACCCGTTTCACGGCGCAAACGATTCGGCCGTCTCAATAACCGGCGCTTGCTTGAGATAGGACTCGATGCGTGTCGAGACTGCCTCCCGGAAGTCGAGGGGAACAACCGTCAAATCGAACTCGTCCGCAATCTGCTGAGCCTCATCAAATCGACCCGCAGCCGCCACGGCCGCGGCACGCAGATCCAGCAACATCCAGCGCGGGGTCATCGGCATAGGTTGTTCATCCAGAAGCAGAAGCGCCGTTTCGCCATCGCAGACCCGGTCATCGGGAAATGTACTGAGAATCCACACCAGGTTTCTTCGCCAATCCTCCCGTTGCGGCTCTGCATTAAGTGCCATGCGTAATTGATCGATGGCATCCTGTTCATGGCCGGTTACGAGGAGAATGCGGCCCGCGAGGTGACGATGAGCGGGCAGGGCATCCTCACTCTTAACAATTTGCATACAAGCATGTTCCGAAGTGTTTGTTTGTCCGGACTCCCAGGCCGCAAGAGCCATGCCGGCCCAGACATCCGCACGATCCTCCCCCAGCTCGATGGCTTTTCGGTAAGCATCCACGGCCTCGCCGGATCTTCCTGCCCGTTGAAGAGTTTCGGCTAGCTGTACCGGAAGCCGGCTGTCCAACGGGGACAAACGGATCGCACGCCGGTAGAGGACGATCGCCTCATCCCATTGATTGTCAGCGATTTCCAACAAGGCTGCATCGACATACAGATCGACATCCAGCGGGTCGATGAGACGGGCCTGACGCATCGCCCGGCGGGCATGTTCAAACCGGCCCAACCGTTGAAGAAATATGCCGAGAGACGACCAAGCACCGGCATTCTCCGGATTCAGGCGGACGGCTTCCTCCAACGCCTCGATCCCCTTCTCATGGTCGCCGTTCTCAAACCGGGCCCGGCCCAGGTTGGCCCACCCCACATCGTCTTCCGGGGCAAGGGCAACGCCGGCGGTAAGGATGCGTACGGCGTCCTCGTGATCCCCCGTCATGGCTCGAGCCGTACCGAGTGCGATCATCGCATCGGCGTTCTCCGGATTCCGTTCGCGAGCCCGGTCATAAAGGTTTTCCGCCGCCCTCAGCCACCCCCAGCCCGCAAGCTGACGCGCCATCTCGGCCAGATATTGATCCTCCCCTCTACCCTTCCGTCGTGACTGTTTCCGCAGGAGCTCCAACCCGAGGTCCGTTCTCCCCTCGGCGGCCCACAGGGCAGCCCGGGTGGTGACGAGACGGGGACGATATCCCCATTGTCGAATCACTTCATCCACCGCCCGCCCCGCGGCTTCCGCATCCCCTTTCTCGATCCACAAACGGGAAAGCGTCTGCCAGATATCCGGCAAGGAGGCGCCATGGTCCGCCGCAGCCGTCGAAACCCTCTCGATCGTCCCGTCCAATCCCTCGCGACGGTAATCTCGATCCGCCCCGGCAATCCTGTCCGCCCAACGAGCTTCAACGCCCTGCTGATCGATCTGTCCCGCAAAGGGAGGTCGAAGCCGCCTGCCGTACATCTCGACGAGCGCATCTCTCCGGCTCCATGCGGTCCAACCGACGGCCCGGGCGGGATCGTTTTCACGTGGCGGGTCGTACCGCATGCCTGCGGCAGAAGCGACCGCCGGTGCGAGGGCGGACGCAAGCATCGCCTGGGCCGTCGCGTTCATGTGAACATGGTCATAAAACAGATTCTCGCCCGGAACCGCCGGTGCGGAGGCGTCAAGGAACAGGGCCTCGCCATCGACCAGCGTCACGCCGTTGCCCTCAACGCGCCCGGCAAACCGGCGGATCGCCCGGTTGATGGTCTCGTCCGCACGAAATCGAAGCCGGTCGGCCCCGAGAGCGTTCCGATAGGCGGTGCGGGCTTCGACGGGGCGGTCGAGTTCATCGAGCGCACGGGCCAACACGTAATACGCATCGGCCACCTGACCCTCGTTGGACAAGACCGCCAGCGCCTGCTCGCGGGCCGACTCCGCATCACCGCGATGAAGAAAACGGTAGGCCTCCCTGCAGGCATCGACCGCTCCTTCAGAAGCCAGCGGAGCGCAGTCGCGAAGGTTGACGCCAACGGTGCTGAGAACGACCGGAATCTCCCGCCGGGTGAACGACCGGCAGATCGCCTCGAGGTTGTCGGCAAACATTCCGTACATGGACTCCAGTCTCGGGTCGTCGGGCGAAACCTGCCGGTCGAGAAACATTTCCATGCCCCGCCATGTTTTCCGCCCCCCCGGCCCGAATCGGACAATCGCCTCCTCCAGCACCTGCGACACCCGAAGGCCGCGCGCCCAGGTGATGAAACGGATCCACCCCGCATGTTGGAATGCGGTGGGAAACACCGTCCCCGGACCGTAGGGACCAACGACTTCATTATTGCCCATGTAAATGACCACCGCATCCGGATCGTATCCCGCGACCTCTTCCGCGATGTCGCGAATCACATGCGAACTGACCGCGGTGATCGCGGCATTCACAACCCGCACCCGGCGGTTGGTCCGTGATGTTTGAAGCAGCACCTGCAACATGGGGGCAAGACCGTATTCGGGAATGGGATCGCCCAGCGCCGCGGATTCCCCCAGCAGGAAGACCCGGAACTCATCCGCCGGTTTTTCCGCCGGGAAACGGCATGGCCAGGGGCTCCTCTCCAGTCCGGGACCGAAGTACCGGCGAGTGGCATAGGGATTCTCGATCCGCAAATCCGGCCGGTCGGGATCGGGGATGAAAAAACGGGTGGAGACACCAACCCCGGCCAACCGCAGCAGACCTTCCATCAGAACCAGCACCAGCGCCGTCATCACGACGGCGGTCAGGAATCGGGTCAGGAACCAGCGCATGACATCATGCTAGGGGAACCGGTCATGGAATCTCAAGAGCGGTTCGCGGCCGGGCGTTACTCAGTTCCCCAGTGATACCAGGGACGGTTGCCGTACTTGTCTGCCGACTGGGACTCGACGCGGGTTAAGGACGCGATTCTCTGGTCGGCGAACAGGGCATTGTCTTTTCCGTTGTGCCTGGCATCCAGCGACCAGTCGAGGTCCATCATCATGATCAGCAGACTCGTATCGCGAAGGGAGCGGAGAGGAACATCCCCCACCCGGTTGGAATCGTTCATCTTGTAGTCCGTGCAAACTTCACGGCCATCGATTTCCTGGCAGAAATACTCCGGCCACTCATTGCCGCCTGCATCCATTTTGCGAGCCGCGGGGCAATGAAACACCCCGTCATCCCCTCCGGTGTAGTCAGCCAGAAAATCGAATTGGCGGTACTGGGTATTCCACTCCAGCTCCGGAAACACCTCTTCGTGATCTTCCAGGTACATCGCGAACCCCAAGCCGATTTGCCTGAGATTGTTCACACAGGTCATGTTGTATGCCGACTGGAGGCTTTTCGAAACGGCGGTAACCGAAATCGCGGCGAGGATCCCGATGATCGCAATGACCACCAACAGCTCGATCAGCGTGAACGCCGCTTTGAGTTTGTCCTTCATTCACCCATTATGATAGCGCTTACATTCTTGTTTGTAAAGCGTCTTTGGAATGATCCGCTCCAGCGTCCTGATCCTAAGCAATGTCTCGGCGCTCAAGGGACTGAGCGCCCTACCTCCCATCGACCATGGGCAACCGGGAGGTTGCTCCTCCAGAGTGAAGCCGCCCGACCTTGCCTGGAAGCCTGATCACAAAGGATAGGGCGGCGATCACCTGGATGGTGAAAAGATGTCAAGGTCTCCAAGGATCAGGGCTCCGGTGTCTACGCCCCAACCCCCGTTCAAAGGTCAAAATCAGCAACGAGATAGGTGTGGTCGGAGGCTTTGGGCTGCCGCCGTGGCTTGAGGTCGATGAAAGCGGCGGTAGCCTTTTTTGCCACCGGCGGGCTGGCCATGATGTAGTCGATCCGCCACCCCCACCCCTTGCCGACCGAATCGATCGTCCGGTAGTCGTAGAAGGTATACTCCCCGCCCTTCGGGTTGAAACGGCGGTAGACATCCTCGAAGCCCCAATCGAAGGCGTGGGCCAGCGCCTCCCGGGCATCCTGATGGTAGCACACATGCTTCGCCCGCTTTTCGGGGTTGTATACATCCATCGGCTGGTGGGCCACGTTGAGATCGCCGGTCCAGACCAGGTTGCTTTTCGCGGTGAAGTGACGATCGACATACCGGCGGAAGCGACCGAGCCACTCCACCTTGTAGGCATACATCTCATGTTCGATGTCCCGGCCCTGGGGGACGTAGGTGTTGACGATGGTGACGGGGCCGATGGTCGCGCGAATCAGGCGGGATGTGTCGGCCGGACCATCATCATCAAAACCGGTCATGACATCCGTCGGCTCTTCGCGGGACAGGATGGCGACTCCGTTGTATGACTTCTGACCGGCGTATACCACGTGATAGCCGGCATCTCGGATCGGGTCGGCCGGAAATTCGCTGTCCTGAAGCTTGGTCTCCTGAACGCACAGCACATCAGGCTGGTGCTCGGCCAGCCATTCGAGCATGGCATCCAGCCGGCTGCGGATGGAGTTGGCATTGTAGGTGGCGATTCTCATGCGGATTCCTTCCCGGCGGCGCCGGCGTATGATGGTTGTTTCTTCCAGGTCCGAAGGCGACCGGGGAACGGACAGGATCCGCACCGTGCCCGGTCCTGCAGGCAAAAATCCCGGAAGATCTGAATAAGCCCCTGCCGGCGGCAACCCGAAGCAAGATGCGATGACGGCATATCGGGACCGAAGAGGTGATAGGCCGTCTGTTTCAGCACTTCGTTCATCGGCTCCACCGGCAGGCCGTCCAGCCGGGCGGCCCATTCCCGCGGCGATCCGATGGATGCAAGCAACGGTACGACAACATTCACGATCAGGGCATCCATCCGACCCTTGCCGACAAGAGCGGCGGGGCGGGCCAACGTTTTGCCGGTCCAGGTTGTATGGGTGTGCCAGAAGCCCGGCTCCGGAGGTTCAAACATCGAAGTTATATGTTCGGATAGTTCCGGGAGCGGGATCATGGCCAGTTCGCGAAGCCGCGATTCCGCATCCTGAACGGCACAGACCATCCGGGCCGCGGCGGCAAGGCGCCGTTCCGGTCGATTGAGAGGACGGAGACCCTGCAGCGTCCATGACCCGGCGGGCAAAACAGCATCCTCGAGATCACCGCGATGCTTCCACCAGGCATTCCAATAGGTACGATGCATGACCGCCGCCTCGGCATCCAGACCCTCGGGCTCATCCGGCAACAAACCCGCTGCACCGGCAAGCAGCGCATAGGCGGTGTGTTCGCACCCGCCGGCCAGATTCCTCAGACGCGCCAAAGGCAGTGAGACCGCGAGGCGCCGGGCGGCGTTACGGTTCCGCCGGTAGCCGAGGGCGGCAAGCACCTCCTCATACCATACCTGGCCCAGGCCCTTTCGCTGCATTTCGTCGCGAAGAATTTCGGCTTTCCGGCGGAGACGTTCCTGGCCTGCCGCCTCAAGAACCGCCCGTTTTTCCGGCCCGGACCAACCAGCCATTTCCCGCCGGCAGGGAGGTTCATCGGCCCGGCAGCCATAGGGATATGCGGCGGGATCGATCATTTCGAATGAAAAGGCGGGATCGCGCTGCAGCTCGGCAGCCAGCGAGACCTCGAGGGCTCCCGCCGGGAGCAGACCCGGTTCGACGTGCCCGGGGAACCACGTCACATGCAGACACACATCGCGGTAGGCCGGGTCGCCGGCATGGCCGTGGTCGCGCCACCCTCCGGGATGCACATGCACCTCGACATCTCCCTGCATCCGGCGGGAGCCCGGCTCCACACGCAGCCGGGCCTGCCTGAAGTCGGGACCGGGTCCAAGGTTCCAGACCCCGGGATCCTCCACGATCACCCGCTCGCCGGTTAGGGTGCGAAGTTCCGGGGGACGGTAGCTCGGGTCAAACCAGATGCACTGAACATGCCGCTCCGAATACCGGAACGCTGCCGGACGTTCCGTTTCATCGCGCAGCGCGGCGCGGACGCCCGGTTCCCGATATCGCCGGGCTTCGGGAAACACCGAATCAAAGCTGGCGGATCCGCACGGGGCCGCGACGCCGATCACGTTCCGGACCATTCCCGGAGAAACGCCTCGGCCTCGGCGATGGCCTCTTCCATCTCCTGGATCAGTCCGTCCACACTCGACTCGATCCGCACGACTTCGTTCTCAAGGCTCGAAATGGCCGCACTGTTCAAGTTGTGCTTCATGAACAGGACCTGATCGTTAAATGCGGAGAGCACGGGATCCATGCGGCTCGCCGCGGCATTCATCTTGTCGATCATCTGCTTGTAACGCTTCGTCGATGCGTCGTACTGGGCCTGGCTTTTCCGTTTGAGGTCGGCATTGCTGTATTGCTTGATTTCACTTTTCCACTCCTTGAACAGCGACTTGCTCACCGACTCGATGGCCGCAATACGGCTGCGGACATCATCCGCCTTCTTGACCGATGCCTCATACGACTTGTTGAGCTTGTTATAGGCGCTTTCCAGCTCATCGGCCTGAATGTCCACCACCTCGGAAAACAGCTCCAGCGTGGTTTTGAACGTCTCCTGCGCCTCCCGCTGATCCTTCACCGCGCCCTCGACCCGGTCGACAAGAATATCCCGTTTATGTACGCCCACGGTTTCCATCGCACCATAGTACGCGCTCTTGCAGCCCGCACCGGCCAGAAGCATCGCAGCCAGCACCCAACGAATCGTTTTCATGCTCATAAGGTTTCTCCATGTTCCAGGGATTGGAATTTACAACCGGCGGATTTCCAGGGATTGGAAAATCCGGCCGACACTATGTAGCATATCGAACGAGGGCGGCAAAGTCCGGATCACACCCGAGTACCCAGGCAAAGCTGTGGCAGGCCGGCTGCTCTATCGTTCGAGGTGCGAAGCGCAGCGGCCTTTCACCCTTCAGCATGCATTCTTCCAATTTTTTCAAGCCGGCGAGGCAACATCCAAGAGGGCGCCGGGGACTTCGCTGATGAAGCGGGAGGGCGGATAGAACTGGGCGCCGCCGTCGCGGGTCCGCCGGAGGGAGGGCGAGCACAGGAAAAGTTCGTCACGGGCCCGGGTTGCG
>JAUIHQ010000435.1 GCA_030432155.1 bacterium
CACGAATCGATTCTTCATAAGCCCGGCAGGCCGCCGGGATATCCTTCGACTTGGTGTCGGGGGTGCGAATCTTCTCCGGGTCGATGTTGATGTGATCATACAGGTGGCGCTGAATGAAGGCCTGGTGGGAAGCGGGGTGGGTGCCGCCGATGCCCACGTACTCATCAAGATGAAAGGTCTGAACCCGGCTGAAGTCCAGTTTCCCGTCCTTATGCATCCGGATCAGTTCCCGGAACAGGACCAGGGGAGATTGCCCGGAAGGCACCCCCAGAACCGTGTCCGGTTTCCTGTCGATGCATTGGGCGATGTAGCGTGCAGCGAGGTGGCTGGCGGTATGCGGATTCGGCTGTATGATGACTTCCATAGACCGGTCTACTCCTCATCAGGTCGTGCCCCGCAACCTTAGCCGAATCGGGCTTTCATTGAATAGGTTTTTTTCCGCCGTGAAGTGCTCAAGGGGCCGCGCGGGCGGGGAGACAGGCCGACCGGGTAAGGGTCACACTTCCCGTAGCGGTGCGGTATGTCACATCGAGCATGCAGGTGACGAGGCCGGTTGACGTAGCTTCGAGAGGAAGGGTCCAGGTAAAGTCCCCGCCTGCAGGCGCCGCATCGGTCGGCTCAATTGATGCAGCGGCCGCATCGCCGCGGATCGCAATTTCCACCGGCACGACATCGTTCCCGGTACGATTCCGGAGAATGACCTGAAGGTCGGAGGCTATGTCGGTCTCGAGGGTGTCGGGATACCGGACATCCAGGTGAATGCCCTCGCGAATTTCGCGGGCCAGGGATGCGAGATTCCGGGCCAGGGCAGCGGCAGCCGGATGCTTGTTGCGGTGTAGCTCCAGAGGATACAGGCGGTCACGCAAGGCCCGCACCGGAAGAACCCCGATAAAGCTGCATCCGTGCGGCTCAATCCTGATCGATAGGGGTTCGGTGGCCTCGTCGGTGAGAATGCGTCCGGTCAGAAAATCGATCCATACCTGTCCCTTGTCCGGGGTGATGGGTGATGCAAACTTCAGGGCGGAATCGGACCTGTGCAGGCGCAGCCGGAACTCGGTCTCGCCGGATATGTAGTGGTGTATGGACGGCGCATCGCCGGGTTCGTTCGGCGCCGCGTTCGCGGTTCGCAGCTCGGTGGATGAAAGGAGGGTCGTGAGCTGCCGGCGGTACGAGGCATCCCGGTCCGCCTCCGGAGAGCTGCCGGTGGTGAAAGTGTAGTAGCCGTGGAAAAGACCCAGGGCACGAAATGCAACCGCGGCCGGTCCATCCCCGATATGGATCGCCGGATCGGGCAGGAGGGTGACCGGTTTGGACCCGGCAAGGATGCGGTGCCGACGCAGGGTCCGGTAGGATGGCAGCGATAGCGTCCCGTCAGCTTCGCGGGAATAGTGCGTTATGATCTCCACGGCGTCAAACGGTGACGGCATATACCAGCCGTAGTCGGACGGCAGGACACCTGCGAGATAGGGCATGGCATCACCCGCGCGTTTGCGGAAGCCGCGCACCCAGTCGATCACCGTCCAATCCCCGGGAATGTACGGATGGCCGGAATCATCGCTGCTCAACCACGGTACGTCGGATCGGGAAAGGTAGGCTGCGGAGCCTGCGGCGGGGCGCGGGGAGGGGATGCCGGTCACGCGGCAGGTTCCGGCTCCACCGGGATACCAGTCGGTGACCTGATCAGCGGGAATCAGGCCCTGGTCGTTCATCAATCGCTCCGGATCAGGGTGTACGGGAAACGTAACCACGCGGTTTTCACGATCAACTTGAAGCACCGGAAGCCCGTAGGAATCGCGGAACGCTGTTGATCTCAATCGTGCGGCGGTTTTTCCGTCGGGTGTATTTGTCAGGCGTGAGCAAACATCCAGAACATGGGCGATGGTCTGAGGGTCGTCCGGGAGTTCGAATACCAGGGGCCAGGTGTCCGCGAAGGGGGCGACGGAGACGGATGGTTGTTCCGCTTCCTCGAACACATCGATACATCGAGCGCCTTCCGCAGCACGGTCGAGAAATCCGGCGATCTCGATGTCTGGACCCGCCTCGAACACGGCACCGACGGCGTATCCATCCTCCGCACCCCTTTCAATAACACCCACGACGAGATCGACGTCCTCCTCCCCGCCGGACCACCGGCGTTCCTCAGGCTCTCGGCATCGCCGAGGTGAGGCGCG
>JAUIHQ010000099.1 GCA_030432155.1 bacterium
CGCCAACGCTTCGGTCGGCGTGCTTCTGCCCATCCGCAAAGGCCGGAAAATCATCGAAGAGGAAATCTTCGCCGCGGCAGCCGAGAAGCTCAGCGAATTCGGCATCGAGCTGCTGGATGTCCGTTTCAAGCGGATCAACTACAACGACAGCGTCCGCCGTAAAATCTATGAACGCATGATCAGCGAGCGCCAGCAGATTGCCGAGCGTTTCCGTTCCGAAGGCGCAGGCGAGGCGGCGAAAATTCTCGGGCGCAAGGACCGGGAGCTGCGGGAGATCGAATCGCTGGCCTACAAGGAAGTCCAGATGATCCGGGGCGAGGCCGATGCCAGGGCCACGGAGATTTACGCATCGGCGTACAATCAGAGCACCGAGGCGGTCAACCTGTACGAATTCACCAAGACCATGGAAACCTACGAGCGGATCCTCGACCGGGAAACCACGTTGATCCTCTCCACCGGCAGCGAGCTTTTTCAATATCTTAAGACCATGGACGGCGTCTCGTCCCGGCCTTGACCGGGGCGAGACCGCGCCGGCGTACGCATGAAAGCTCATGCGCACCTCATGGTTCGCTAATATTCGTCGTTCAGGATGAAGCCGCATGAGAATCTGCATGTTCACCGACAGCTTCCTGCCCCGTATTTCCGGGGTCAGCTACGCGGTCATCAACCAGGCCAACGAGCTGGTCCGCCGCGGGCATGATGTGATGATCTTCCGGCCGCGTCCTCCGCGAAGCAGCCGTGAAGCGGCCATGGAGGAAATTCATCCGGACATCGAGATCCGGGACGTGCCCCTCTCCATCCCCGACCGCCGATTCCCCGACCTTCACATCGCGGTGCCGACTCTTCTGCCGTCATGGAAGGCGGTACGGGAATTCCAGCCCGACATCATCCACGTCCACACCGAATGGGGCTGCGGGGTGGAGGGACTGGTTTCCTCACGACTGGAAAACATCCCGCTGTTCGGCACCTTTCATACCTTCTTTGCGGATCCCCAATACCTGAAACATTTCTGCATGCCCGACACCCGGCTGACCCGGAAGATGATGTGGAAATATGCCGTGGGCTTCTTCAACCGCTGCGATGCGGTGATTGCACCATCCCGCTCGGTCAAGACCCACCTTCTGGCCAACGGACTGCAGGCCCCTGCGGTCGTAATGTCCAACGGCATCGAAGATCCCGGCCATGTCCCGGACCGCCTGATCGCGGAACGGCGTGCAGCAGCAGGACTCGATTCGTTCAACTACATTTATATCGGCCGGATTTCATCCGAGAAATCCCTCGACCAGCTACTTCGCGCCTTCCGGATTGTTCACGGGCAACACCGCGGGTCCCGGATGATCTTTGTCGGCGGCGGAAACGAAGAAGCATCCTTGCGCACGCTGACCCGGAACCTGGGTCTGGATGATGCGGTGACCTGGATGGGAAGCATTCCCCACCACGCACTGATCTCCGAGGCCATCCCCCTGCTCGGCGATGTGTTTGTCACCGCGAGCAAAACCGAGAACCAGCCGGTCAGCATGCTGGAAGCCATGTCGTTCGGCCTGCCGCTGATCGGTCCCCGGGCCAAGGGCATCCCCGAGCTGATCGATCACAACGTCAACGGCCTGCTTTTCCAGCCGGATGATATCGACGGCCTCGCAGACTGCATGATGATCCTTCAGACCCGACCCGATACGCACATCCGGATGAAGAACGCCGCACTGATGCAGGTCCGGGAACATTGTCTCGGTCATATTGTGAACCGGCTTGAGGACATGTACCTGCTGGCATCCCACCGCAACAAGCTGCGGCTGGGCCGGCGCATCAAAGAGCACCCTCACCTGCACTGGATTTTACGCCGCCGGAAGCGGGCCGTAGCCGAGGCGTGAACGGAGCGAGGCGATCCTCGGCGAACGGGAGATCACGTTCAACAGGTGTGAATTTGCATAGTCGGTCGGACGGGGAGGCCGAACCTCGAGCGAACGGATCACCTCACCCCCGTCATCCCGGCCCCAGCGCCACGGATGCTCCGACGGTTTGTACGAGGCGATGCCTTCCTTCTGCTCCGAACCGATAAACCGGAACAGGGCTGCGGTCTCCGCCACCGGATTCCGGGTGAGATCTTCGTACCGCACAAGCCGGAACGATGCCCCGCCGTGTTCCGCGAGGTCGACGAGTCGCTCCGTCACCCCGGCCCAGTAGGTTTCGGCCAGGAAGCGATTGCACAGGCCCTCGAACGCCGGGGCGGCTTTCCGGAACATCATGATCCGGAGCGACCGCACGGTTTCATACACATCACGAACCAGTACCAGGGATCGGACATTCGGCAGTTTCGGCAGGATCGGGTAGCGCCGTATTTCATGGAACCAGGCTGGACGCTTCATCAAAACAATCGGCCGATCACTGAGCGCCCCGACACGTGCCCTATCATCCGGGCCGAACGACTGAAAATTGGTTTCGGGCAGATCCGACACATCGTCGGCCGATGCCATCAGCGCCTTCAACAGGGTGGATCCGGACCGCATCGTGGACAGGATAAGCACCACGCGTTTGGATGCTTCCACGGTCATGCCGGCCAGATATCGCTGATCCGGTCGGGATAGGTCAAACTGACCCGGGTTGCGGCGCAGGACTTGCGGCCCAGGACATCACGGATCAGCTTTTCGGCCAGCGGGCCGTCATTGCAGTCCTCGCTGAGATGGGCGAGGTAGACATGTTCCAGGTGGGGGCCGGCAATTTCCTCGATCAATTCGGCCGCGGCCTGGTTCGACAGGTGACCCTGGCGGCCCGCGATCCGCTGCTTCAGGTACCAGGGGCGCTCGGCATTGCGCAGCAGCAGGTCGTCATGGTTGGCTTCGACCACGACCGCCTTGCAGCCGGAAAGCCGGGAGCGGATCAGGCCGGTGGCAATGCCCATGTCGGTCACCACCGCAACCGAGGTGCCGTTGCAGGACACCCGGTACCCGACCGGCTCATACGCATCATGGGGAACCGAAAAGGGTTCGACCGTCAGGTCCCCGATGGTGAACGGTGACCCGGTGGTGAACATCGTCCACCGGATCGCCCCGATCTTCGTGGAACCGACCAGCGCTTCGGATGTTCCCCGGTTCGCATAGCAGGGAATGCCATACTTCTGATGGAGTACCCTCAGGCCCGCGACATGGTCCGAATGCTCATGGCTGATACAGACGGCGGCCAGATCCTCGATCCGGGATCCGCACTGCTCCAGCCGCCGGGCGGTCTCACGTGCGCTGAGACCGGCATCCACGAGTATCCGGGTCGTTTCCGACCCGATCCACGTGCAATTTCCCTTGCTCCCGCTGGCTAAAACACAGATTCGCAATGACATGATCCGGGCATTTTTGTCCGGTTTGGCAGGAACGTCAACGGAAACGACGAATAGACCTTGTGGACAGGTTGGCCAGCCCGTAAAGTTCGTGCGAGAGCATAATTCATACCATGTCCGGACCTTATCTATCGCAAACTCAGCAGCAGCGGATGCAGCTCACGCTGGCGCCCCAGTTGCGTCAGTCGCTCGAACTGCTCCAGGTGCCTCTGCTGGAGCTGAGAACGCTGGTTCAACAGGAGATGGAACAGAATCCCACGCTGGAGGATCAGCCGCTCGAGGCGGACCATCTCGAAGTTGAACAGGGAACGTCCGACGTTGAGAAGGCTGTGGATGACGAGATTGATGATGAGTTCGACAAGCTCATCCAGCTCGACGACGAGTGGCGTGATTACTTTTCCCAGCAGGCGGGAAGCGGCCGCCGCAGCCGGGAGGACGAGGAGAAACGGCAGTACTTTCTCGATTCCCTGTCCCAGCCGGAATCGCTGCAGCAGCACCTGATGGACCAGCTTGCCCTGGCCGAGCTTGAGGACGAGGACCAGCAGATCGGGGAACTGATTATCGGCAGTATCGACGATGACGGCTACCTGATGACACCGGCCGAGGATCTGGCCGCCACCACCGGTTACGATCCGGTTCGGGTGCGGGAAATTCTCGCGATGATCCAGGAGTTCGACCCCATCGGGGTCGGGGCCTCGGACCTGAAGGAGTGCCTGATGCTCCAGCTCAACCGGTTGGGCCATATCGACACCCTGCCGGTGAAGATCGTCGAAACCCACCTCAAGGAGCTCGGCGCCCGCAAATACCAGGACATCGCCCGGGCCATGAAAACCGGCATGGATGACATTGAGGCGGCGGCCCGGTTCATCAGCACCCTCGAACCCAAACCGGGGCGCCGGTTCTCCTCCGAGGCAACGAGTTACGTCATTCCCGAGGTGATCGTGCAGGAAATCAAGGGAGAATATGTGGTCACCCTCACCAACGAGCAGCTTCCTCACCTCCACATCAGCAACCATTACCGAAAATTGATGGAGGACGAATCGACCACCGCCGAGGTCAAAAGCTACATCCGGGAGAAGGTGCGCAACGGCATGTTCCTCATCAAGAGCATCAACCAGCGGCAGCAGACGATCTTTAACATCGCCACCGAAATCGTCCTGGTACAGAAAGATTTTCTCGAACACGGCGTGACCCAGCTCCGCCCCCTGACCATGGCCCAGGTCGCCGAGAAGGTCGGGATCCACGAGACCACGGTGAGCCGGGCCATCGCCAACAAATATATGCAGACCCCCCGGGGTACGTACGAAATGAAGTACTTTTTCACCCCCGGTTACAAAACCGAGGACGGGCAGAGCGTGTCCAACCAGACGATCAAGGATGCCATCCAGCAACTGGTCGAAGCCGAGGACCCGGCCCACCCCCTCTCCGACCAGGCCATTGTCGGGAAATTGAAGGAAAAAGGGTACAAGGTCGCCCGCCGGACGGTCGCCAAGTACCGGGACGCCCTGAAGATCCTGCCCTCGCACCTTCGCAAAGGCTTCTGATCCAATTCCTTACCGATTTCGCCCGGGTTCGGTTGACATGACCATGCCCGCCGTCCATAGTCCGCACCATGCTTTCGTTGGTGACAAGGTGGGCCGTGCTGACGCTGGCCGTTTTTATCGCGGCTCACATCGGGTTTCTCGGTATCGGGTACGACTCGTGGGGCGCCCTGCTGGTCGCGGCCCTTTTGCTGGGTGTGGTCAATACCTTCGTCAAGCCGCTGCTGATGCTGATCAGCCTTCCCCTGATCCTTTTGACCTTCGGGGTGGCGATTTTGCTGATCAACGCCTTGATTTTCTACATGGTGGGTGGAATTGTGCAGGGCTTCCACGTGGAAAGCTTCGGATCGGCAGTGGGTGGCGCGGTGATTGTTAGCATCGCCAACTACCTGCTGAGTACGGATCGGAATACTGTCATTGTGAAACGTTCATATGTCCGGCGGGGTCCGCCGGACGGTAAAGGAGATATAATCGATGTCTGACCTGATCAGCCGTTTGTCTGTTGCCGGCTTCGCCGCCGCCCTGTTGGTGTTCGCTCCCGGATGCTCCCTGGATTCGTCCTCGGATTCCGGTTCCTCCTCGTCCGATTTCGTCGATTCGGAAACCGGACAGGTCGCGAATGGAGATGAGGCCAAATCGGCCGAAGCGTCCACCCCGGATGTCGATGCCGCCTCCGACGTGCCGGCGGTCGACCCCCAGCTTTCCAGCGATTCCTCGTCTTCCCTGTTCCCCGGCATCGGCGAGGTGCAGTGGCTGCACACCGATGTATCGGGCTGGAACCAGACGGCCAACCTCAAAGTCTCGTTCAGCGGCGACCAGATCAACCTGAACTACGACAAGGCGGGCTCGTGGCCGGCCAAGAACATTGACGGAACCAGCGTCAACGCCAATCCGTGGATCTTCGTCAACCAGGGCGGCACCTGGTACGCCGCAACCTGGGAATGGCTGCGCCCGGGTCAGACCTCCAAGCCGAAGAAAGTGGTGGAAGGCGGCCATATCGGCGTATCCCCCCTCACCGGTTTCCGCCCCCGCAGCGGCGAAGTGTACGGCTTCATGGTCAGCGGATTGGCCCGCAGCAGCGCACGCAATGTGCAGGAGCGCAGCAACGTCGCGCTCGTTGTCTGGCCCTGACGATGGTCATCGGCTGTATCCAGGTCAAACTCAGCATTCCCGAGGCCCGCTCGCTCAAAGACAAGCGGATGATCCTCCGCAGCCTCAAGGACCGCATGATGAACAAGATGAACATCAGCGTGGCCGAGGTCGGGGATCAGGATCTATGGCAGTCGTGCCATCTCGCCGCGGTGACGGTGGCGGCCGAGAAAGCCGTGGTGGAAAAGCGGTTGTCCGAGGTCAGCGAGCACATCCGCGGGAATCCGCGGGTGGTCGTACTGGACATCATGGTTGAGATGATCTGATGCCGGCCAGCACCTCGCGCAGGCGCTCCATCGGCAACCCGACCACGTTGGTCCACGATCCGGCGGTTTCCGCGACCATGCCGGCAGCCCCGCCCTGAATGGCGTAGGCGCCGGCCTTGTCCATCGGTTCCCCGGTCGCGATGTAGTCCATGATCTCCCGGTCGGAAAGGGGGCGAAAGAGAACCCCGGTACGGACGGCATCGCCGAAGGCGATCCAACGGCCGTTCCGCTGATGCCGGACACACAGCCCGGTGATCACGTCGTGCCATCCGTCGGACAACATGCGAAGCATGTCCGCGGCATGATCCTCGTCCGCGGGCTTTTCGAGAATCTCCCGCCCCTTCACCACAATCGTGTCGGCGGCAATCACCACTGCATCCGGATCCCTGACCCTCTCCCCGACCTCCTCCGCTTTTTCAAACGAAAGACGAAGGGCATAGGATGAGGGCATCTCCCCCGGCCAGGGACGTTCCTCGATGTCCGGCCGCTCCACCCGGAATACCAGGCCCTCCGCAGCCAGCAGCTCCCGCCGACGCGGAGAACCGCTGGCGAGGATCATGGGGGGAAGCGGCGGTGAATGAGATGTCATGGCGCGAAAGTATCGATGAACCGGCCCCAACGCTCAACTCTCTTCTGTTGCTTCACCATTCATCCCAGCCAGAAGAACGTATCGGTATTATTTCAGTCTTCCTCAATAGGTTTCGGGTGTCAGGTTTCAGGCCCTCCTGACACCTGAACACTGAAACCTGAAACCAAATCGTCTGGCACATGTATACCGATACGTATTTGCGATTGGTATCAGAAGGTCGCGAATGCGTGGTGATGTGATTCGAGGAATCGGGATCGTCCGGCCTATACCCGAAAAACTTTCATGACTTCATCCCCGAGGTGATTGATCACCTTCACTGCAATGCGACCGGCGGACGGCTTGGGAAACGGGCGGGAAACCGCGCTGTGGAGCGTCTCCCACGCATCGGCATGGATTTCGGCCTTCAGCGTGGTTTTGAGCGACTTGTACGGGTCGTTCTGGCCGAGGAAGTAGGCATGGCGCACGAAGAAGCTTTCTTCGTTATAGTCGGTATCGATAAACCAGCAGGCTATGCCCTCGGGTCCATCACTCCGGACTTCGCCGGTATTGGGGTGAAAGACATCGACGCCTTTCACCTCAACTTCAATCAAATCCCCGTCGGCTTCGCGGATCTCGATATCCGGTTCGCCGAAGATCACGAACAGATTGCCTTTGCCGGTATTTCTGAGATCGCCGGCCATGTGGAGATCGGCATTCATGCGGGCCTTGAGCACCTTGATGCCGCCGAGATTGTTGAACTCGGTGGTCCGGGCCTCGTAGTTGAAGGCACATGCCACCAGCACATCAAAGCCCGCTTCGGCCGCTTCGCGGGCCGCGGCAACCAGGTCCGGTCGCGATACGGTCCCGAATTCCGGGCCGATAAATATACCTGCCCGCCTTGTCGCCCCCTTGTCCCGGTTCCCTTCCATGTACCGGCCTTCGGCGCAGATGTAATATCCGGGCCATCCGGTTAACGACATGAAATTGATTTTATCTTCCTTGTGGGCCTGCTGCACACCGGCCGTCCGGAGATTGTCGAGAACCAGCGAGGCGAAATCCTGGCCGGGAACCTGGATGCCTTCGCGAGTCTCGTCGATCAGCTCGTCATCTTCATCCACCCCCAGCACCCGGTGCGGGAGAAGGCTCTCCACCGTAAACGGTCCGGCCACGCGCACCGTCTTCTTATCCTCATACGGTTTGTCGTAGAGAAATTCCTGATCCGCCCTGGCCGCGATGGATGCATCGATCTCCTTCTGCCGGGCAATGCGCTGCTTCCACCAGTCGGCATGCAGCTTCTTCGCCTCGTCCGACCACTTCGCCCCCGCCTCACGCGGAATCTCCCATTCCTCCCACTTCGTCTTCAACACCTTGTTCAGCTTCTCGCGCAACGGCTCCAACGTCTTCTGATGCTCCTCCCAGATGACATCGATCTCGGCGTTGTTGGCGATCGACTTCAGGGTGATGTGCGGAACGCGCTCGTACACAAACCCGTGCCGGATGTTGCCATAAGTCGGCTGAGTGGACGGCATCGTCCGCGTGATCTCCGCCTCCTTCTCCTGCCCGGCCGGACTGTCGGCCAGCAGATAGAACGGATAGCGCGCGCCCATGATCCGGGCGCGAGCCAGGGCCAACGCCACCCGCGAAGTGTCAATCGTGATCCAGCGGCGGCCCCACTGTTCGGCGACCGTGGCGGTGGTACCGGAGCCGCAGGTAGGGTCGAGAACGAGGTCACCGGGATCGGTGGCCATCAAGATGCAGCGTTCAATGACTTTAGCACTTGTCTGCACAACATATGTTTTAGCATCAATATATCCAGGCCGATTCGTGTCATCCCATAAATTCGTTATTGGTTGGATAGAAAAATCATCCAAAAACCTGACGTAGCGGATACTGTTGGTGGAACTCTCTATTCGATTAGCCCGCGCAAGACACCTCATGCCATCAACAGATGTCTTCCAGTGAGCATTATGACCGCAAGAAAACTCCCGCCCCTCAAACACAAAAACATCGCTTCCACTGGAGGTGGACCCTTGTGATGTTATTCCATCAAGCGAATATGGCCTTATGATCTGCCCTGCTTCTAATCGAGCCCGGATCTCTGGAACGCCCAAATTATGACGACTGGTATCTGGCATTTCAGCACGCGAATGAGCCCAGCCCCCACCCTCTCGCAGCCCCTTCTCATAGAAGAGCTGCCGATACTTCATTGTAGTTTTATGCTTCGCATACCATATGAGGTAATTGAAGATGTTACCAAGGTCAGACGCCGACTGTCCTCCGGTAGTTACAAACGGTATAAGTGCAATGCGATTATCTGGGCCAAAAACCTCATCTAGAAGTGTTGTTATGTAGTGATAATTCTCATCCCCAATCTGAACAAAGATCGAACCTGAATCAGTCAGCAGATCCCGCGCGACGGTCAGTCGGTCGCGGAGGTAGGTCAGGTAGGAGTGAATGCCGTCCCGCCAGGTGTCGCGGAAGGCTTTGACCTGTTCCGGTTCGCGGGTGATGTGATCGGCTTTCCCGTCCTTGACATCGCGCGACGTCGTCGACCATTGGAAATTGGAATTGAACTTGATGCCGTAGGGCGGGTCGACATAGATACACTGGACCTTGCCGCGGAGGCCTTCGCGTTCGGCAAGCGAGGCCATGACCTGGAGGGAGTCACCGAGGATCATCCGGTTGGACCAGTTCTGGTCGTGGGCATAGAACTCGGTTTTATCGGCGTCATCGGGTATGCCGTTGAAGTCGCCGAACAGGTCGAGCTGCGCATCGCCCGGTTCCGTCTCGGCGCTCGCCCGTTTGAGGTCGTCGATCAGGACCTTCGGGTGCACCTTCTCCTGGATGTACAGAGGCGGGGCGTGAACCACCAGATCGGACCAGTCCTGCTCATCCTTGCCCCGCCACACGAGCTGCGGGTCAAGGTCGCGGTTGCGGCGCTCGTAGGCTACGCGGACCGGATTTGCATCCTCCTTCTCCACCATCGCCTGGTATTCCGCGGTGGGGATGTTCCTGCGCGTGGCATCCGGATGCACCAGCGTCTCCACCTTCTTCTTCGCCGCCGCCTTCTTTTTTCGTCCCGCCATGTTCTAATCCTCGTTCAAACGTAACATACCGTACGGTTGTTCACCGCCATCTCTCCGGTCGATGTATAACGCCGTGTGTATTTTCAATACGTTCCGGAAACTGTGATTGTGCAAGTTGGGACCAGGTAACGCCCTTTTTGTAGAACGTCGCGGCTTTCTTCAGTCCGGCGCTCTTTCGCTCCTGCCGTTTATCCGGTCCGGAGAGTCGCTGAGGATTGAGTACACCGACCGGTTTGTTGAGATCATCACGAACCATCCGGATAGGAGTTACCAGATCAGAATCTCCCGACACAACGATTGCACACTCATACCGGTCGCGAAATCCATCCATCAGGAGATGCGCAGCGATATTCACATCCGACCCTTTTTCCTCAATCTTGTAGATTTCGATCGATGGAGGCGGGGGCCGAACAACCCGGGCGAAGGTTCGGCGGGTACGGAAATGTCCGGTGAAAATTTCGAGATTGGGAATGGTTTTGAGTGCGCGCCAGTACACCTGTTGCCGTTGAGCCTGGTCAGGGTTGTCCGGGGTGTTGTCCACTTCGGCGGTGAAGTACTTGATCCCGACGACTTCATTCTTGGGAAAGACCCGCCGGAAAAGCGCCTCAAAATCAAGCCAGCGCAACGGGGTTCCCTTCACGGCACTGTAGTAGACGTTGAATCCATCGATGTAGAAGAGCGTCTTCAATGGAACCGACCTCCACAGGGAAGGCCAGGGGCTGAAAATGCAAAGGCCGCGCACGATGGCGCGACCTTGCGCCCCGGGGCCGAAGCCCACGAGGGGGATGTCCTTTTACTATAGGTCAAACCGGCGCCATGCGTCAAGAATCGGCGGAGCACTCGCCCAAGCTCATTCGAGCGTCCCGGTTTTGTTTGAGCTGAACAGCCGCTCACGCCCTGAACCTCACCATCTGCAATCAGTATGGCGGGAGAGGAATTCGGCACATATCCCCTTGAACAACAGCGGGTAGCACAAAAAAGCCCCAGGATTTCGGACCCTCCGGAATCCATGGAGTGCCCTACTCTCAAGGAGCAGATACCATGACGATCGCAAGCGGATACTGCGTTCGCAATCACATTCAGATGCTTTGATATCGACATGAAAACTTCAGGTACCATGGTCAATGAATATCAGCCGGAGAGTCCCGGTACAATCGATGGCCGAAACCGGATTGATGTTCAAAGGCGTCGAAGGCATCACGAAGCAACCTCGCCTTCAAGGACGGATCCCACCAGGTTTTCGAAGGCTTTGGCCACCTCTTTCCCGAAATCCCGTTCCATTTCATACACATCGGTGAATTCCGCAAAGGCCCATCGGCCATAGCTGCCGAGGTTGTTGACGCCGGGAATCCAGTAGGTATCCATGGTCAGTTTCTTATCCTTGGCATCCTCGCGGCGGTATCCCTTGATTTCCACGATCAGGTTGAGCCGGTCATCCGGACCTCGGCCGTCATCGATGCGACCGATGAAGTCCGGAAGATAGCGCCGGGTTTCGGATCCATACTTGTAGGGAACCTCCAGCCCCAGGCCGTGATTCTTGACGTACGCGGCGACCTTCGGGTGGGCTTCCGCAACCCGGCAGAACTCGCCCTCCCAATCGCTGTCGAGCACCACCCAATTGACGTGGGATTTTCGGGCGTCGGTCTCCCAGCGATGTTGACGCGAGGTGTTGAAGTGAACATGCATCGTCGATCCGGTCGGGTTGTACGGATCAAGCAT
>JAUIHQ010000100.1 GCA_030432155.1 bacterium
ATTCCACGATACGGCGGCTGGCCGGCTTGCGGGTAATTGCCTCCCACAGCGCGAGGAGGAGATGTCCCCCGTCCAGCACCGGCAACGGCAGCATGTTGATCACGGCCAGGTTCACGTTCAACAGACAGGTGAAACTGAGGGCCGCCATCAACCCGACCTGCGCCACCTTCAGAAAGATATCGATAATCAGCACCGGCCCGCCGATGCCCTCAGCCGCCGCCTTCGCCTCACTCGGCGTTACCAGCGCCTTGAGAATTCGGAAGATCAGGGTGGCGTGGGACTTCACCTGGTCCAGCGGTTTCCGCACTTCATCAACCAGGAACTGGATCCCGATCAGCGCCCGGCCTGCCTCCTCGTCGTATTGCGGGGTCACGGTCAGACGAAGTTCCTCATCGTCCCGCTCCACGGTGATCTCCGTCGGCTCCCCGCGGTTTTGATCGACCAGCCCGATCATCCGGCTGAAGAGGGTGATGCCGTCCCAAGCGACGATTCGATCCCCGGGCGCAAGGCCCGCGTCCTCCGCACTGGACCCGGGCAGGACGGCCAGAACCACGCAATAGGACATGGGAAACACGCCGGGCAGCATGCGGACGCCACTGACCTTCTCCGTGGCCAAGGTCAGCTCCCGTTCCTGCCCGTCGGGCGAGGTGATGGAAAGAACCACATCATCATTCAAGGCCGACGTGAGCTGCACCTGTTCCCAGGTATCGACCTGTTCGGTGTTGATCGCATGGATCACATCCCCGGCTCGCACACCTTCCGTGTAGGCGACACTGTTGGTATCCACATAGCCCACGGTTGCATTGGTGTATTCAGGAACGAATTCGCGGCCGTCCCAGTAGATGATGTAGGCGAGGATGAACGCGAGGATCATGTTGCAGATCACACCGGCAACCGACACGATCATCTTCTTCCATGGGGCGGGATATCCGAGGTTGCGGTCGTCTCCGTTCTCATCCACCGCCGACGTGCCGGTGGGGTCCATCTGCGGAAGGGCCACATAGCCGCCGATCGGCAGCAGGTTGATCTTGTATACGACATCCCCGATTTTTCGTTTCCAGAGAGCCGGTCCCATGCCGATGGCAAATGCATCAACCTTCAGCCCGCACCAGCGTGCGGTCAGGAAATGACCGAGTTCATGGACAAATATCGTCAGGCCGAACAACAGGAGGACGAGTACGATCGCCCACACAAGAGATAAAAGATCAGCTATCATGGTGCGGTACTATACCCGTTCAGGGCAGGTTGTCCATGAATAGACGGGAATAGGCGTAGAGCAGCGGAGCGGTGAAGATCAGGCTGTCCAGAACGTCGAGAATTCCCCCCATGCCCTGGATGAACGTGCCCGAATCCTTCACGCCGGCCGACCGCTTCAGCAGGGACTCGGCGAGGTCGCCGATAATCCCCGTCACCGCAAGTAGCGGGGCGAGAATCAGGGCGTCGGTCAGGGTAAACGACAACCGCTCGAAAAAGGGCGCCACGAGATACAGGAAGGCGACGCTGGCGCCGATCGCGAACAGCACACCGCCCGCGCATCCTTCCCAGGTCTTGGCCGGGGATACATGGGGGATCAGCTTGTGCCGACCGATTGAACAACCGGTGAAGAACGCGCCGATATCGGTCATCTTGACGACCGCCACCAGGTAAAAGAGCAGGAGTCGGCCATCCAGGTCGCCATATACGGTCAGGATCTTGGTCAGGAAATTGAAAAGAAAGGCCACGTACAGGATCCCAAGGAACGTACCGGAGATGGTCTCCCACGGCTTCTCGATCTCCTTGCGCACGATTTGGCGCACGAAGATCACCGCCACAACCAGGTACAGCAGGACGGTCTCCACGTCATAGCGGCCCGGCATATCCCGCTGCTGCATGGCGTACCAGGTACCGCCGACCAGCAGAAGGCCGCAGGCGATACCGAAGCCGCGATAACAGGGGATCTTCGACGCATCAAGCAACGCATAAAACTCCACCATGGCGATGGTGCAGGCAATCAGCAGCACCACCAGCACGCCCAGCGGAGGAAGAAAAAACAACCCCGCCAGCAGAGCTCCGGCCAGCGCAAACCCGCTGATCAATCTATACTTTAACGCGCCCATGTTGTGTTGAGATTGGGGATTGGGGGATTCGGGATACGTGATGCAGGATTCGGGATGCGGGATTCGGGATGCGGGATTCGGGTGTTGGTTCTTCAACATTCAACCCTTCGCCTGTTTCACCTTCCAAGACTCACACTCAGGTTTCAGGTCTCAGGTCTCAGGTCTCAGGTCTCAGGTCTCTACTTAATTCCTCCGTAACGGCGGTGCCGGTGCTGGTAGGCTTCGATGGCTTTAAGCAGGTCGGGTTCGCGAAAATCGGGCCAGAGGACATCGGTGACATACAGCTCGGCGTAGGACAATTGCCAGAGCAGAAAGTTGCTGATCCGCATTTCGCCGCTGGTCCGAATCATCAGATCGGGGTCGGGGATCCCGGGGGCGTAGAGATGCTGTGCCACCGTTTCTTCCTTTATATCATCCGGCTCAAGCTCTCCCGCCTTGACCTTCTGTGCGATGGCCCGGACGGCATCGGTGATCTCAGTTCGGCCGCCGTAGCTCAGGGCGAGGAACAGGTGGCCACGGGTATAGTGCGCGGTTTCATCGATGACCCGATTAAGTTCTTTGCGAACCGCACCGGGAAGATCGCCGGCATGCCCGATCACCCGCAACCGTACCTGGTTGTCATGCAATTCATGCGACTGGTCACGAAGGAATTTCTGCAACAGGGTCATTAACCCCGAAACCTCGGGTTTGGGCCGGACCCAGTTCTCCGAACTGAACGCATAGAGCGTCAGGTATTCAACATCGATCTTCCGGCAGGCTTTCAACACTTCACGGACGGATTCCGCTCCGGCCTGATGGCCCTTGATCCGGGGCATGCCCCGGTTTTTTGCCCAGCGGCCGTTGCCGTCCATGATAATCGCCACATGGCGGGGTATCCGTGCTGGATCGAGTTCGGTCATCGTTACCTCGCGGCCGCGAACCCCGGGATGCGTGCGCCGTCCAGAACCATGGTGCTTTCGCGACGGGGGCCGACGGACAGGATATCCGCCGGTACACCGGTGATTTCCTCGAGGCGGCGGATGTACGACTGTGCGCCGGCAGGGAGTTCATCAAACGTCCGGGCTTCTTTCGTGGAGGCCTTCCATCCCGGAACGTCTTCATACACCGGCGTGCAGCGCTCCAGGATACGGACATTGCCGGGGACCGTCTCGTACCGGACCCCGTCACATTCGTACGCGGTGCAGATACGGATGGTTTCCATATCATCCAGAACATCCAGCTTGGTGATGGCCCAACTGTCGATGCCGTTGATCATGGCCGAATACCGGGCAACCACCGCATCGAACCATCCGCAACGCCGGGGGCGACCGGTGGTTGCGCCGAACTCGTTGCCGGCTTTACGAAGCTGCTCCCCGGTTTCATCGAGCAACTCGGTGGTGAACGGTCCCTCGCCGACCCGGGTTGTGTATGCCTTGACCACGCCGATGACATGGTCGATGCGGTTCGGCGGAACCCCGGTGCCGGTACAGGCGCCGCCGGAGGTTGCACTGGACGAGGTGACAAAGGGGAAGGTGCCGAAATCGATATCCAGCATCGTGCCCTGGGCGCCTTCGAACAGGATCGACTCCCCGCCGGCAAGGGCCTGGTTCAGCATGGGGATCGTGTCGGCGATGAAAGGCTTCAGGTAATCGGCGGCTTTGCTGTAGGATTGCAGGATGTCCTCCGCGTCCACCGGGGCGGCGCCGAGGGCGGTGAGGATCTTGTTGTTGACCTCAACCCGTTTACGAAGAAGGGCGGGAAAGTCGGGATCGAGGAGGTCTCCCACCCGAAGACCGGTGCGCGACATCTTATCGCCGTAGGCCGGTCCGATCCCCCGCTTGGTGGTACCGATCTGCTTGCCGGTCGTAGGGCGCCGCTCACGGTACTCGTCGATCAGCCGGTGATAGGGAAGAACAAGATGAGCCCGGTCACTGATGAAGAAACGGCCGGCGGGGTCGATCCCCCGGTCCACCACCCCGCGGATTTCCTCGACCAGGGCGGTTGGATCCACCACCACGCCATTGCCGATGACACATTTTCGCCCGTTGTGAAGGATGCCCGAAGGCACAAGGTGAAGGACGTACTTTTCATCACCGATCTCCACGGTATGGCCGGCATTGTTGCCGCCCTGGTAGCGGACCACCCAGTCCACGCGCTCGGTCAGCACGTCGATGATCTTGCCCTTCCCCTCATCACCCCACTGGGCGCCAATCAATACTGTATTCGGCATCCGTTCCTCGCAGATTGTCAGGATCTTGTTCTCACCATGAACCGGTTCCGCGCGGGACGGGAACCGAAGATGCCCGTAACCTAGAAGAAACGGCAAACAGCCGTCAACAACCATCCCGACATCCTGCCGGCTTGACCGGGCCGAGGTTACCTGAAAGAGTCGCGGCCATGGGCACCAACACGTCAAAGGGCAAGGGGCACACCATCGGGCTGATCATCAGTCTCGGCATCAGCGGAGCCATTCTCGCCTACCTGTTCGCCAAGCTGGAATGGGACAAAGTCGGGGCCTACCTGCAACGGATCAACCTACTCTACATTCCGCTGTTATTGTTTATGTTGATCGGACTCGGCTGGCTACGGGCCTTGCGGTGGAAACTGCTGCTTCCGAACCGCGACACGTTATCCACCCTGCGGCTCTTCGAAGGCACGCAGATCGGTTTCTTCGCCAGCTTCGTGCTACCCCTCCGGGCCGGGGAAATCATCCGCCCGTGGTTTCTCAGCAAATTCCAGCCGGTGAGCTTCTCCGCGGCGCTGGCCAGCATTCTCACCGAGCGCCTGTCGGATGCGGTTTGCCTCCTCGCACTCATGGTGATCAGTCTGTCACGCCTGGAATCCGTACCGCCGGTCATCATGGCCGGGGCGCAGGCGCTGGCCGCTCTGACCGCGGTACTGGTGGTGATCGTGGTTCTGTCCTACTTGCTTCCGGGCAAAGTCGAAAAGGTATTCCACCGGATCGTCGGTGCGACCGCGGGACGTTTCTTTCCCCACGCGGCGGACAAGATCAATCACATGATCAACGAATACTTCCAGGGACTGCGGTCCATCCGCTCCTTCCGGGATCTCGCGCTGGTGATGTTCTGGTCGTTTGCGATGTGGAGCATGATGGCGGTCTGGTACCAACTGGCCCTCTGGGCGTTCGGCGAACATCCGAGCTGGTGGGTCGGGATGGTGCTCAACGTCATGATCGCGCTGGCCGTAGCGGCTCCCAGCGCTCCCGGATTCATCGGAACATTCCAGGTCGGCTGCATCCTCGCCCTGTCCACGGCGTATGGATTCAGCAAGGAGTTCGCTGTCGCCTTCTCGGTGGTGACCCATCTCGTGCAGTTTGTGTTTAACGTGACGGTGGGTTTGATCATTCTCAATGTTCGCGGCCTGCAGCTTGCCCAACTCCGGAAAACCGCAAACCGGGAAGCCGGGCCCGGGGCTGGTTGAGGACCGGAGGGGTTCGGGTCGTCGGCGATCATGGCGCTCTTTCCATCGATCAGGGGCAAGCGGGAGCTTGTCCCTGGAGTTTGGCCCTTATCTCATCACGCGACGGCGTAGAACAGTGCGCTTTCGAGGTTTGTTTCGGGTTTCTGGGGCTTCGTGTCAGGGGAGGTTGGTGACGCGAAGCTGTGGAAACGGATACACCGTGCCCAGAGTTCATGTCGGAGCTGATTGATGAGCGACTGAGTGGATGCACGCAGGCGTTCTTTGGTTTGCCACTTGGGAGCGGGCAAGCCGTTCGCCGGCTTTCCATCAGGTCCGAGGTTCATCGTGGCTGATGTCAGCAGCATCGCGTATGCCGCTACGGCGAGTGCGGGGACCCGTTCGACGGACTCTTCGTGTCGGACTTGAGCCTGCCCCACGCCCAGCAGCGTTTTTTCATCGCGGAAGTTCACTTCGATGTCCCATCGCCAGAGATAAGCTTGCAGGACCTGTTCAAGTGCGGCGTCCGGGTCGGTACAGATCAGGTAGGCCGGCTTGCGGTAAAGCAGCTTCCCTTGTTTGCAGAGCCGGTAGCCGAGCGGAGCGATCACGATCAGCCTCAGGTCCTGTCCCCCTGCGGGTTGCCAGCGCACGGGACCGAGGGCCTTGATTTTGAACGTATGGGTTTTGCCCGCGGCAAAGGCCTCGATATGCTGCCATGGGATCGCCGGATCCTGACGCAACGCTTCGGGGGTGGGAACCCTCGCGCCATATACCCGGTTGCGGCCGGTCTTTCCGACCGAACTTTCGGGCCGGTCGTAGAGCTTGGCATCGGCGCGAATGCGCCCGATGGCCCGCGTGCGTTTCGGCAGGTTCTTCAGAAACGTTCGATTCGTGTAGCCGCCATCCACCACCGACCAGAGCGTGCGGTTTTGCTGGCCGTCGTGATCCATGGCGCTTCGGAGCATGGCTAGTCGGTTCGCCGCGACTTGAGGCAGCGCGGCCTCGCGCTTGGCCTTCCGGAACTGCGCGAGCGTCTGCGGGTCCACCTCTCCGCGCGGTTTCTGAACAGTTGGAGCATGAGCGAAGTCGATAGGGATCATGCGGGCCATGCCGCTGTCGCATGGCGAGGCCATGGATATCTGAACGAAGCGTTGAGCCCTGATGAAGTTCACGTGAAAGGGCGGCCCCAGCGGGTCGCGGTTATAGGACACTCCAGGTATGTTGCGCCCGGTTTTCCTCAGGCGCGTATCGTCCAATGCGATAATCAGGGGGGCCTCGGGCGCCAGCTGTTCGGTCAGCATCCGCCGTACCGGCGCGAACAGCTTGGTCAGGTCAATGCGTCCACGGGAATACATCCGGTAGTCCGCACTCCAATCGGTGAACAGCCCTCCGGAGGCGCCCAACACACCGGTCAGCGTGTGCCGGCCCAGGCAGACCAGCTGGCTCAATACATGTTGCCGAACCCGTTCGGTCATCCTTTCGTCGCCCAGATCCTCGCAATGACTCAGGAGCTCTTCGATGCCCTCAAGGAGCGGCGTGTCGTTTTTTTTAGAGGCGAGGGCGGCACGGCTGTGCGCTCGAGCACCAGCGTCGCGCGGTCGTGCAGCGACCAGTTGACAACCTCCCCCTTGCTGAAATCCATCATCTGCGCCACCGCAGACGGGAAGTTGATGTACCACTGTTCGCTGTTCTTACGGCTGATGAGTTGGACCTTGGTTGGAAACGGCATGTTGTACTCCTTTTTTGTTTGTCTATTCATATAACTAGATAACTAGACACACAAATACAAGCACAAAATAACAACACGGGAATAAGCGCGAGGAATTATCTAGTTAAAGGCCAAACCCCAGGGGCAAGCTCCTGCTTGCCCGTGAACCGGGGCCGACCAGCGTCCTTTGACCGTTTGCCGTTGACCACGTTGAGCGTTGGACGTTCCGGCCCGCAGGCCGCGGGACGGAATGGATGATGGCTTGCCGCTTCGGGCCATTCCACCCTTTCGGCGAAGGGGTGCTGGATGTTGGCACGACAAATGGTCAATGAACGTTGAACGTTCACAGGTTGAACGTTGAACGTTTATAGTAGGACCATGTTGTCGCGATGAACGACTTCGTCATAGTCCCGGGATCCGAGGATTCCCTCGATCTCTGATGTTTTCCGTCCCTGGATGGCCCGGATGTTTTCGCTGCCGTAGCTGGTGAGGCCGCGGGCGATGACCCGTTTGTTGGCATCGACGATGTTGACCACCGCGCCTTTCCCGAACGCCCCTTCCACCGACCGGATGCCGGCGGGGAGGAGACTGCGGCCCTTGGCGGTGACGGCCTGGACGGCGCCGTCGTCGATGACGATGGTTCCGCGGGTGCGATGAAAAAAGGCGATCCAGCGTTTCCGGTGGGAAAAATCCGAACGGTCCCCGCGCAGGGTGGGGGTGATCAGGGTGCCGACATCGCGGCCGGCCAGAACCGCCTCCAGGATCCCGTCCTTACGTCCGTTGGCGATTACCACCGGGATGCCGGTGGAGAGAGCCATGGCTGCGGACTGCAGTTTGCTTTCCATGCCGCCGGTGGAGAGGTGGCTCCCTTTGCCCGCGGCGTGGGACAGGGTTTGGTCGTCGATCCCTTCCAGCATCGACACCCGGCGGGTACGGCCGGAGGGGCCGGGAATACGGAAGCCGTCGACCGTGGTCAGCAGGATCAGCACATCGGCGTCCATCATGATGGTGACCAGCGATCCGAGCACGTCGTTATCGCCGAACTTGATCTCATCGACCGAAACCACATCGTTCTCATTGACGATAGGAATGATCCGGTTGCCCAGCAGGTTGAGCATGGTGTTACGGGCATTGAGGTGACGGGTCCGATGGTTCAGATCGTCATGAGTCAGCAGAATCTGCCCGATCGTGCAGTCCCGGGCGCTGAACAGCTCGTCATAGGCCGCCATCAGCCGGGATTGCCCCACCGCGGCCGCCATTTGAAGGTCGGGTACGGATGTCGGCCGCTTCGTCATCCCCAGCGTCCTTGCCTTGGCGGTGCAGGGCGGCGATCTGATTCACGAGGGTACGCATGCGGCGAAGGTCGGGCCGGCCGGTTCTCTGGACGAGAACCCGGCTGCCGATCTTGATGACGATCCGGTTCGCGCAGGTGATGTCGGTGCGGTTCATGGCGCAATATCCTGTGCTCAAGTACATAACGAATTCCCGCCGGTTGTCGAGAGCGCTGTCCCGTCCCATTGAAACTTCGTGACAAGTCGGATTGAAAAGGGTTTAGTACAGACTCCGAGCGGTTAACCGTTTTTGCCGATGTCCATAAGGAAAATGCTAGATTCCGGGGTGCAGTCATGAGTTCCAGGCTTTCAGAGGAAACCGTCAATGCGATCGTGTATGCCTACCACGGGTCGCCGTTCGATGTACTGGGCATGCACGATCTGCAACCCGACGAAGATGCGGTTGTGGTGCGCACGTTTCAGCCGTTTGCGGAATCGGTGGAGGTTCTGGACGGCGATGACGCCCATGGCATGGAGCGGATCCACGAGCATGGGCTGTTCGAGCTTCGGCTCGACGGGCGGAAACCGTTCAAGTACCGGCTGAGAATCCGGCAATCCGACGGTCAGAGCCGGGAGGCCGAGGATCCCTACCGGTTCCCCCTCCAGTTTACCGATTTTGACCTCCACCTGCATGGCGAAGGCACGCACTTCCGCACCTATCAGAAGATGGGGGCGCACCTGCAGAAGGTCGATGGCGTCGAGGGCGTGCATTTCGCGGTGTGGGCCCCCAATGCCCTGCGGATCAGCGTGATCGGCCACTTCAACCGGTGGGACGGCCGCCACCACCCCATGCAGAAGCGAGGCAATTCCGGCATCTTCGAGCTGTTCATTCCCGGGCTGAAAGCCGGCGATATCTACAAGTTCGAGGTCAAGGGGCCGCTGGACTATCTCGCCCAGAAATCCGATCCCTATGCCTTCGCGTCCGAGCTGCGGCCCAAAACCGCCTCGGTGGTGTGGGATCTTGACCAATACGAGTGGCAGGATGATGCATGGATGGCGGAACGGCGCAAGCTGAGCCCCGACATGGACCGGCCGGTCAGCGTCTATGAGGTGCACCTCGGTTCATGGCGCCGGGTACCTGATGAGGATCAGCGCTGGCTGACGTACCGGGAACTGGCGGAGTGGTTGCTGCCCTACGTCAAGAATCTCGGCTATACCCATATCGAGCTGCTGCCGATTTCCGAGCATCCGTTCGACGGCTCGTGGGGATATCAGACGATCGGGTACTATTCCCCGACGTCGCGGTTCGGATCCCCCGACGACTTCAAGTATTTTGTCGACCGCTGCCACCAGGAGGGCATCGGGGTGATTCTCGACTGGGTGCCTGCGCACTTTCCCAAGGACGGTCACGGGCTGGCCTATTTTGACGGAACCCACCTGTACGAGCATGCCGACCCCCGGATGGGTGAGCACAAGGACTGGGGGACCCTCATTTTCAATTACGGCCGCAACGAGGTGCGGTCGTTCCTGATGTCCAATGCCCTGTATTGGGCCGACGTGTTCCATATCGATGGGTTCCGGGTCGATGCGGTGGCGAGCATGCTGTACCTCGACTACTCGAGGAAGGACGGGGAGTGGATTCCCAACAAATACGGGGGCCGCGAAAACCTCGAAGCGGTGGATTTCCTGAAGAAATTCAACGAGGTCATCCATGCCGAATATCCCGGCATCACCACCTTCGCCGAGGAGTCGACTGCCTGGCCGATGGTATCGCGCCCGACCTACCTCGGCGGTCTCGGGTTCGGTCTCAAGTGGAACATGGGGTGGATGCACGACATTCTCGAGTATTTCACCAAGGATCCGGTGCACCGTAAGTATCACCACAACAACATCACCTTCTCGATGATCTACGCGTTCACCGAGAATTTCATCCTGCCGTTCTCTCACGACGAGGTGGTGCACGGCAAAGGATCGATGCTCAACAAGATGCCGGGCGACGATTGGCAGAAATTTGCCAACATGCGTCTGCTGTATACCTTCATGTTTGCCCATCCCGGCAAAAAGCTGCTGTTCATGGGACAGGAATTCGGCCAGTGGGCGGAGTGGAATTGCAATGCCAGCCTCGATTGGCACCTGCTGAAGTACGAGCTGCATCAGAAGCTCCAGTATTTCATCAGCAAGCTCAATGAGGCGTACCGGCGGTATGAGCCTCTCTACGAGATTGATTTCTCCTGGGACGGGTTTGAGTGGATCGACCTTCACGACAGCGAGAACAGCATCGTGACTTTCCTCCGCAAGGGGAAGAACCCGCACAACATCGTGGTCTGCGCCTTCAACCTGACCCCGGTCGTCCGCGAGACCTACCGGATCGGCGTACCGCATTCCGGTACCTATAAACAGGTTCTCAACTCCGATCACCGGGAGTTCGGCGGCGGGCATGTGGGCGTGTTCGAGGAGGTGTCCACCGAGCCGGTGCCGTGGAACAGCCATCAGAATTCCATCAACGTCCAGCTACCCCCGCTCGGAGCGGTCATGTTCCACTTCAAGGGAACTCCGCCTCCGCCCCCCAAGCCGGCCAAACCGGAAGCGGGAAACCGGAAGCCGGCGGCCGTGGCCCCGAAGCCGGCGAGTCCGGAACCCGCTGCCTCCAGCGAGGAGCAGGGCGGCGCTGAAGCGAATACGGATGAACCGCCGGCTACCCCGGAGCAGCCCTGATCGCCGGATCGGTCCCCGGTTTCGGCAACCTTCCGGTACGGCCGTCGTCAGGGCCGGCGAGGAACGGCAGGGTTTCGGCCTGGAGCCGTCCTGGCGGCCTGTCCCGCACCCCCCTTGCGAAAAATCATGCATCCTCTATTGGCAAAGCATGAGCAATCGGTGTAGGCTGTCGCGGGGTAATTATGATCACGGAAGCTTTGTTGCCGCCCCCGCTCATTCATGAGTTGAGGGCGCGTTCATTTCCACGGCTGTTTCGTATCACGGGGAGCCCGGGTAACCGGGGGTTTGGCCGTTACTTGAGGCAGCGTATTGCATCACTTGTGGCGCTCGAGCGGACACCGGTCGAAAAAGCCATCACCACATCCTATCTTGGGTCGTTTCTTGTCGATCACATCGTGCATGCCGAAAAGACGGCCTGCGAGATCCTGGCAAAGCGGCAACTTACCG
>JAUIHQ010000436.1 GCA_030432155.1 bacterium
AGTGCGCCAATTCAAAAACCTTGTCGATGCGTGATGTTTCGGCGCCGTCAAAGACAATGGTCGTTCCTTCGGTGGAAAGCAACGGGTCGGTTAACGGCGTGGATCCGAAGGGTGCGAAGTCCGCATAGGTGTTGCTCGAGGCCACGAATACCCGGCCGATCACGCCTTCAAGAAGCTGTGCGCAGGCGGCGAGAGTGGATCCGCAGTAATCGCCCCACCAGGTATAGGCATCGCTGAACGACCGGACATCGGTTTGGAGTATGATCAAGTCCCGGCGCAGCTCCCGGGCCACCGTCGCCACCTGGTCCTCGATCAGCAATCGATGCTCGATGCGGTCGGGATTGATGTCGAACCCGTGTACGAACACGAGGGAAGACACTTCGGCGAGATGATGCTTCAGGGTGTGAAAGCCGTCCACCCCGGCGGAGAAAAACATCCCGGCCGCGGTTGCAGGACCGGGAAGCGGTTCCGGTTGTACCGGCGCATGGATCGCAATGCGCCGGTAATGGGGGAACCAGTTGGCGAAGATACCCTGGAAGGTCTCGAGGTTGGACAGAAGCTTCGGGGAAACCGGCGCCTCGATCTTCAGGTCGAGGCCGAGGGCCATCGCGGGCAGCAGGACGGAGATGAACGCCGGAGAGCCGGCTCCGGAGGCGAGAGTGATCGGCGCCGTGGATGTGTAGGTGACACTGTGAAGCAACTGGGCCCGGCCCGACCCACGAACCAGCCACACCGGAAAGGTGTACCGGTGATCTCCGGTCGGATCCTGCCGTATGTCCGGCGCAGAAATGAGGAGTGATGCACCCGGCTCGGGACATGGTTGGAACGTGGTACTCATCCGGCCCCGGCCTTTCGCTGCAGCATATGCCGCAGGCCGGCCCGCAGCCGGGCGTCGATGGCATGCGGAAGGAGCGCATTGGCCACGCCGGGATAACGTCTGAGGGTCAGATCACGGATTCTCCCCGCGGGGATGCCGGACAGGGTTTTATCGAGGACCGATTCCGCGTGCTGCGCAAGGTAGTCTTTCCAGGCCGGCGATGTGGTCCAACGGGGGAAGGGGTCGGTCAGGGAGGGTTCCGGACCTTTCGGCCATGCCGGTTCCGACCGCACAAGCAGCGAGGCAATGGCCTGTTGCAGTTCGGGGTCGGCGTTTCTCGCCTGCAATACCTGGATCATGTGAAACCAGTACAGCACCCGGATTTCATGGACCGTGCTGAGGGGGATCGTCGTGCCGGCGACCCGCTCGAGGGAGTAGGGTTCATCGAACGCTGCCTGGGCTTCCTCTTCGAAACCGGCAAGGCGGAAAGCGGTCATGGTGCGTAGGCATTTTTCGCAGATGCCGCAATTGCGACCGCCCCGGAAGCTGCCGGTCAGGCGCGCGGTGCAAACCTGGATGTGAGGCAGGACCCAGGGATGCTCCCGGGCCAGCCAGGCTGCCTTCTCATGCCGGTATGTATCCATACCGTCGGTCATGATACGCACGGCCGCAGAGCTGAAGCAGGGGTCGAGGAGGGGGTGATACTTGGAGGCAACCCGGCATTGTTGCATTTCGAGGTAGGTCTGGTCCCCGCCGAGAATCAGACCCGCGCTCCGCGGCTGCATCAGGTGGATCATTCCGTTTGCCGCCATGGCATAGGTGTCGTCCCATCGCCCGCCGAGGACGTCCACCAACACATGGCGGAGGTTGCATTCCGCCTCGATCAGGTTCATGTTCAGCCGTCCCGCGGCTTCCTGCAGCCAACCGCTGTAGCGCGCCTTGTATTCCGGGTCTGGAAACGACTGGTCGATGCCGTGGATAAACAGCAGGGAGTCGGCGATGGATCTCCGCTGCAGTGCGGACCAGAAACCATCCACGCCGGATCCAAAGGCGACGGTGAAGGGCATCGCTTTCGACGGCGGATGAATGGGATCGAGTATGCGGTCGGCATGAAGGGGAACAACCGATAAGCCCTCGTAGACCGGCAGGTTGGTACAGATGCGTTGTCCCTGTTTGACGTGCTCAAGAAGATCCCCGGATACGTCATCATGAATGTGAAGTGCGCAGCCTTTACGCATGGCGTGGATCAGGAACCACAGGAGCAGGGCATCCCCCGGACGAGGGGGGCGTTCTGTTCCGGGAAGGGTTACTCTCAATTCCTGTTCCGCCCCGTCAAATCGGACGGATGCGG
>JAUIHQ010000101.1 GCA_030432155.1 bacterium
CCGGCCGCATCATACATCGCGCGAACCGCGTCCTCCCGGCCGGCAACCGCCCCCATCAGGTCCTCCGCGGAGGGCCAGGCCGCCGGATCGGGCGAACGGTCTGCGTCCGGCCGGGCGCCTGCGTGTGCGGATACGTCATGTGGTGCATCCGCGTCACGAGCCGGCGCTGCGCCTTCGGGGTGGTATTGCATATCCTCCGGCATATCGCTCTGCATCGCGCCTTCCGGGTCAACCCGGTGCGAGCCGTTACCGGACAGTTGTACCTGATGATCCGATGCGGCCTCCTCTCCCGGGGTTTCCGGCTCCCCCGGCGCACCCACAAAAAGCGGCTCGCTTCGAGCATCGCCCCCGGCCCTTCCGGTCCACATGATATTGGGAAACGCCCGATCCTCCGGCAAAACCTTCGCCTGTTCCCGGGCAACCGGCGCTGCATCGTCATCGACGGCATCCGCCTCCATGGCAGCATCATCGACCGCCGGCACGTCGTCCTGAGCGGCCGTTTCCACGTCCGGCACGTCCTCCGCCGGCGGGGTCCGAACAGGATTGGAACGGGCAAGGGCGACGAGACCGCCATCCGACGTGCGAAACCCTATTTCAGAGACAAATTCCCGGTCATGCCGCCACATATCGATGTACCACTTGCCCTGCAGGCCCTGCACCTCCACATCAAACACCTGACCGGCCTTCGAGCAGTCTCCATCCGCTCCGGTAACGTCATAGACCCGCAGCACCTGGGGGGCACTCCTGCCCGCCCGTTCACGAGCCTCGTCGTATGCCTCCGGCTCGATGTGCCAGTATGCATGCGCCCGGTGAGGGTCCGCCTCGAGCATGACCAGGCCGGTTTCATCCAGTTCCAGCGGATGCCCGGCCGCAATATCGGCGGAGATCTCGCGCAGACGCTCGGGGTCCGGAGAGGACGCCCCCGGATCCCCGGCCACGTGTTCGAGATGTTCTCTACGCCTGCTCATGAAACCCCATGCACACCAACAACTACATGCGATGCCGCGCTGTGCGGCAAGACGTTTCATGCTACGCACCGCGACCTTTGAAGTAAAGATCGGAGACCATTAGAACGACATTGAGAGAGGATCGCCTGAGGCCTCGCTACGATCCGTATGCAACCGCAGGGCCGCCATTTTTTGTTAGCAAACGGTTAGCGAGGTGCTAGAATGGCCTGTCATGTCGCGTTCAACGCACAACGGCGCCGGATATCAGCCCAAGCGGTTGGCAGCACGCAGCAAAGGAGATCAGTATGAGCGGTAAACACGAATTCATGCACCATTACCCCAAGGGATTCCGCCGCCGCCGGGGCTTGAACTGGGGCTCTCTCGGGATGATGTACGCATCCTATTACATGTGCAGGTACAACTTCCGGTGGGCTGGGCCGGGCATGGTAGAGGAATTCGGATTTGATGCTTCGGATATTGCTAATCTCTGGATGATCTGGTCATTGGCATACGGTACCGGCCAACTATTCAACGGGCTTCTGGCCGATAAAATTGGCGGAAAGCGCATGATGCTCACTGGCGCTGTCGGCACAATCATCTGTAACTTCATCTTTGGGTTTTCCTCCTTCATCGGCACGTTCGCTACGTTCAGCCTCATCGCGCTGATCAACGGATGGTTCCAGTCCATGGGTGCTCCGGGCATGATCAAGATCAATGCTGCCTGGTTCCGCCGTAACGAACGAGGCACATTCGCCGGAATTTTCGGCATCATGATCCAGATCGGTCAATTCACGAGCAATACGCTTTCCCCGCTGCTTCTCGCCGGTTTCACCATCGGATTGTGGTCATTGGGAACCTGGGCGGTCGAACCTGGCACATGGCGATTGCTCTTTATTGTGCCTCCCTTTATCACCGCGCTATTTGCTGTCGTCATGGCTTTTGCAGTCAAGGAGGAGCCCTCCACAGCCGGCTATCCGGATGCTGTAGAGGATGAAATTGACAACAGTATAGGAACGAAAGTTACGATCCGAGAATCCTTCCGAACGATCTTTCGCCACCCGCTTGTGTGGTTCTATGCTCTGGCATACGCCAGTACCGGGGCCGTTCGTCACAGTTCAGATCAAATGTCCGTGCTGTTTTTCAGCGAACGCCTCGCGATCGATATGAACTCGAAACCCATCGAGGTGATCATCATACTTAATCTCATGACGGCCGCTGCAATTGTAGGCTCGATTGCCGCCGGCTGGATTTCTGACAAACTGTTCAACGGCCAGAGATCCCCTGTTGCGATGGGCTTGTATCTGATTGAGGCATGCACGATTTCCTGTGCTGCAATCGCGATGTTTGCGGGTTGGATCCAGCCCGGGCCGGGCGGAATATTTTTGGGAGGATTGTTTCTCGTGCTAACCTCCCTAACCGTAAACTCGACTCACTCCATTGTTGGAGCAGCAGCTCCCATGGATATTGGGGGAAAGAAATTCGCAGGCTTTGCCGCCGGTGTTATTGATTCATTTCAATACTATGGATCAGCAATCGGCCTGTTCGTCTTTGGACAATTGTTCAAAGTCTTCGGCTGGAATGCGTGGTATCCGCTGATGGTTCTCTTTGCTCTTAACGGGGCCGTCGCGATGTTCCTGGTCATGCGCAAACAAAAACGCATGCAAACCTTGAACCCGATTCAATCATCGTAAGCGCGCCGCAGCACCAACAGGTTCATGATGCCGAAATAGAAGGGCCGTGACGACATCACGGTCAGGCCGGCGCCGGTTGCCATGCGCTCCAGCGTACTCCGGTCCGGATACCGGTCGAGGGATTCGGCAATATACCCGTACACATCCGGATTCCGGTGCAACACGAGCCCCCAGAATCCGCCCCAGAACTTGAGCAGGGCATGTTCGATGACCTGCCCGGCCCGATGGGTGGGCTTGGAAAAGTCAAGGAACGCGGCAACGCCCCCGGGCTTCAGCTTGGTCGCAACATCCTGCAGCAGGCGGGGGAGATCGGGTGCATTCCTCAGGGCATAGCCGCCGGTCATGACATCGAGGGATGCATCATCAAATGCAAGGTTGTTCATGTCCATAACCCGGTATTCGACCGCCAGGCCGGGCGGCGTCCGGGACGTTGCCAGGTCCAGCATTTCCGAACAAAGGTCGGCGCCGATCACCCTTCCCGCCGGATACCGCTTCGCCAACATGCGGGCAATGTCCCCGGTTCCGCAGGCCAGATCGACACACGCCGGCGCCGCCACCTCCGGCAGCGATTCAATCAACGCCCGCTTCCACGCAGCGTCGCGGCCCAGGGATAGAGCCCGGGTAATAAAGTCATAGCGGGGAGCAACTTCCCGGAACAGTTCGCGGTTGTAGGCCCGCATCCGATCGGGTGATGTGAGATGGTCTCCGGTGTGCATGGATTTCAATACGGCTACTTGCGGCGGGGTCGTCATCCATGGGCTCCTTCGTTTGAAAGGGATATACGCGGAATGGAAAGCATGGAGAACCAGGCCGGCAGCATCTTCTCCACCGGACCCTTGAGCAGGCACTGCTCGATCAATCGCGACCGGATCGCGGAAGGCCAGCGGCCGGTCAATGTACCGAGCCGCATGCCCCACTCAGCCCTTCGGGCCGCGGTACGAAACGCCTTGCGCCGGACCGCCTCGTAGAATGCAAACGCCTCGGAAGGCGCGATACGATCTTCATGAAGGGCGACCAGCACCTCGGCCAGCAATTCCGCATCGCCAAACCCGGTGTTCATGCCCTGTCCGCCGATAGGACTCATGACATGCGCGGCATCTCCGCACAATACAACCCGACCCGAAACATACCTCTCCACCAGTGCCCGACGAATGCCGAACCCGCTGACATTCTTTGCCCCCGCTGCATCCAGCGCCAGGCCGGTTCGCTGAGATACGCGTTCACAAACCGTCTGTGCCGTCGCCTCCGCGGCACCCGCGAGGACCACCCAGCGCCGCATCCCGCCGGGAAGCGGAAAGGATTCCACGGACCCGCTCTCGGTGAAAAACAAATGCACGTCGGAGCCAAATCCCGTTTCGTCGGGAAAGTCACCCATCACGAAACGCTGCCGGAACGCAGACTCATGCATGCGGATACCCGACGTATGCCGGACAGCGCTTCGGTGACCGTCACACCCGATCACCAGGGAAGCCTCGTGGAGCATTCGGTTCCCCTGTTCGTCGTGTAGCGACGGCACGATGCGCTCCGGACCATTCGAACAAATATCTGCCTGTACCCCCGATATCAATGTAACCGGTCCCGCAGCACGCAGGGACTCATGAAGAAGGGATGCCGTTTCATGCTGCGGAACCGACAATACAAAAGGGTACTCCGAATCCAACTCTCGGAATGACAGCGATCCCAGGTGACGCCGTCCATCGTGAACATGGGCTTCCCGAACCGGAATTCCGCGGGCAATCAGATCATCCGCCCGCCCGAATCGCTGAAAAATCGAAAGCGACGGAGGCATGACACCGATGGCCATGGACCGGTTGTCCGGGTCGCGACGCCGCTCAAATATGGTACAGGGCACACCGGCCCGTCCCAGCAGGTTCGCCAGCATCATCCCCACCGGTCCCGCTCCGGCAATCACGATCCGCCGGGTCAGCTCCGGACCGGAGCAAGACGGGCTATGTCGGCGCGGCACACGGGTTCCGTTCAGGCCGGGCAACCAGTACGGCGTTACGGCCCGGTAGCGGCGGAAGGTTTCACCGTAGATCCGGTGCATTCTCCGCTCTTTCAAAAGAGGCGCCACCACACAATATACGGTCCACAGCCCGGTGATGACAACCCGGTCCAGCGTCCACACCGGCGCCGTCCAGAGAATGAGCGAAAATGACAAGTAGATCGGTTGGCGGACAAGGCCGTGAAGACCACGCCGGGCCAGCGGCGGATAGACCGGCCGGCGGTTCCGCGCTACCGACATCCATCCGAGCGATCCGGTCTGCACCCCGAGCCCCGCTTCATACATGGAACGAAGCAACAACAGCCAACCGGCGGCGTATGCCACCGTCAGGACAACCGCCAACCATCCCTGGGGCTGCCAGTACATATGTCCGGACGGAGACCATAGCAGAAAGACAAGAAGAAGCTGCAATGAGGCCGTGATGGCAAACAGGGTGGTACGAAGCTCACGCGCCAGCCGCACCGGCGCCAGGCGATCCAACCAGCCGCGGCCGCGATCGGAAAGCAGGAACGAATGGATGACCGGAAACTGAAGCAGAAGCATGGAATTCCAGGCGGCGGCCATCCTGTGGGGCAGGTGCAAGAGGCCAATCTGCATCCCGGTATACAGACCCACCGCCATAGCCCCCACGCCGGCGGCAAACAGCACATGGCAAAGAGATCCATACAGCACAGCGATGATGCGCTCCCCGCGGGTGAAGTGCATGCGTGACGATAATGAGTTGGACATGCTTGCCATCCCGATCACGCGTGGCTGTCCCGGCCGTCCACATCCGCCGGAAGAGGCTTGGGCAACGCCGCCGCGGGAACATAGGTCATCAACCCGGCTTCCACCGTGAGTCCCGGGCCAAAGGCCATGGCAAGAATCCGCGCACTTTCTTTCCGCCCGGCGGCCAGCATGCGAGCCAGCACGAACATGATGGTGACGCTGCTCATGTTCCCGAACGCCCTCAGAACCTCGCGGGCATCCTCAATCTGCCCGGCTTCGAGAAGCATCTCCTGCTGAACCCGGTCGAGGATGGCCTTTCCGCCGGGATGGACCGCCCACAGGTCGATGTCATCCGCATGGCTGCCTGCGGCAAACAGCGCCGGCTCAAGAATGGTCCGGATGTCGCCGCCGATGATGTCGGGTATGTACGAGGACAAGGCAATTTGGAACCCGGTATTTCCGATATCCCACGCCATGTCCGACTCCCCCTTGGGAATCAACGTGGAGAAAAAAGGGTCCAGCCGAATCGCCGCGGCATCCGACATCGGCCGCCGACCGCTGACGATCGCCGCCGCCGCACCATCGGCAAATAGCGTATTGGCCAGAAGTGTATCCATCCCGCCGCCGAGCTGAAGATGCAGCGAGCACAGCTCGGTAAGTTGAATCAACACCACGGCCCGGGGATCCGCTTCGCAGAACTGGGCCGCCATTTTCAGCGCAGGAATCGCGGCATAACATCCCATGAATCCGAGATGGTACCTCTGCACCGAAGGCGACAGGTCAAGATCCCGGATCAGCCGGAAATCGACGCCGGGATTGAAAAAGCCGGTACAGGAAACCGTGATGACATGGGTGATGTCATGCTTCCCCAGGCCGGCGGCTTCATCCAGGACGTTGCGTGCCGACTCGATTGCGAGCGGCGTGGCTTCGCGAATAAACAGATCGTTTCGACGTTTCGTGTCCGGCTCCGCCAATTGACCATGATCATCCCGGGCGTAGAAGAGGGGGATGGTTTCCTTGTCAGAGGCAGCCAGCACGGTATGTCGCTTTTCAATCCCCGAATGGCAGTACAGGCGCGAAAGGTAGCGGGCTCGGGGATCCCCCGCCATCCACTCCTTCATGCGGGCCAGCGCAAAATCCTGGGTGAACGCGTGGCGGGGTACCGCGGTTCCGATGCGATGGAGCCAGGCCGTCAACGCACCACCTCGCCCGCATCCATCTCCACGTGAGCGCTTACCATGACCTCATCGCCCACCCGGATCACGCCCAGGACAGACGGGACATGGATATCGAATGCCGACATCGCCAGGGCAAATTCGCCATCAAACGAGATCCGCCCACCCGTCTCCTGCCAGTTTTTCACCGTAAACTCCACCGGCTCCTTGTGACCATGGAGCTCGAGAACCATACGGCTGACCGCATTCTCATCCTGTGGCACCGCCACGGTGACCGTTCCCTTGATGGCCGGGAAGGCATCCGCTTCAAGTGATCGCAGCATCTTGGCATCCCGCTTATCATGATCGGTCGTCATCGTGATCAATGGAACGGAAATATCCATTTCGTAAACCCCGTCATCCCGCGGCGTAACGGAGAACGGCTCTGAGACCGCGTGTCCTTCAAAGTCATGAAGCGTAGACGTGCCGGAAAAGGAAACCAGGCACGACCCCTGAAGGTCTGCATGCGCGGACAGAACCGCAATGCCGGCCCAACCGGAAACGACCCAAACGAATGTGTAACGTGCGAATGTTTTCATGCAGGACATCTTTTCGCGAATGAGGCCCGGAATTCAATTCCGGCATCCTGAAGACTCATTCAGGAAGCGGATGGCAGGTGCATGCTGAAACAGGCGCCGCCGAGCGGACTATCCGCCACCTCGACCGCACCGCGATGCACCTTGATGATATCGGCAACAATCGCCAGGCCGAGGCCGGTGCCTCCGCTTCGGGCAGACCCCGTCGTTTTGAACCGCTCAAAGATCAGCCGCTTGTAGGCATCGTCAATTCCCTCGCCGGAATCCTCGACCCGGCAGAGAAGGGTCCCGTCGTCCGCTCGCACGGCGGACACCCGGATGATCCCGCCGTCCGGCACATGTCGAACGGCATTGTCGACAAGGTTGCCGACAGCCTGGCTGAGCAGATCGCTGATACCGACGACGGAAAGGCCCGGCCCGCCCCAGGCTCTCTGAAGCCGGATGCCGCGGTCGTCACACAGAGGTTCATAACGATTGCACACATCGTCGAGAATATCCGGAAGGCGGCAGGTCTCCATGTGATCCCGCAACTCGACACCGCCGATCCGGCAGAGCTCCAGGAGCTGTTCAATGATCCTTCCCAGGCGGTGCGCATCATCCAGAATCTCCCCGATGGTTTCGCGGTATGACGCTTCCGTACGCGGGCTCGCGAGGGCGACCTCGCCGGTTGTACGGATCGCGGTCAGGGGCGTACGAAGCTGGTGGGATGCATCCGCCGCGAACTGCTGAAAACGCTGCAGGGTTTCCTGGTATCGGTTAAATGCGTCATTCAGCGACCGGGCGAGGTCCGACAATTCCTGTTCACCCCGGACGGGTAACCGTTCCTCAAACGCCCCCTCGCGAATACGATTTGCCGCCTGCGCCATATCCTTGACCGGCTTCACCATCTTCCGGGTGGCCGCCCACGCGATCCCGAGGGTCACCGGAACCATCAGGGCATCCAACGCCAGCAGGACGAAGAACTCCCCGATTTCTTCCTCCATATCATGCTGGTGCTCCTGCCATTCATAAACGTTGAACACCAGCAGGACCACGGCGTTGAGGAGAAACAGGATGAAGAGGATCCCGGCGATCCATGAGAACATCCGGAACCGCAACGTCCGGGCTTTCATGATGAAGGTTCTTCCAGACGGTACCCGATCCCGCGTATCGTCTTGATCAACCGTACACTGAACGGCTTGTCCACCTTCTCACGGAGGTGTGACATGTGTACGTCGATCACATTGTCGATCGGCGTGGCCCGGGACGTAATCTTCCAGACATCGCGGGCCAGCATGTCCCGTGTCACATTCTCATTTCGATTCCGGACCAGGTACGCCAGCAAATCGAATTCCCGCTGGGTCAGCACAATCTCCTGCCCGTCCCGAACCACATCCCGCTTGACCAGGTCGATGCGAAGATCCCCCACCCGGGTCTCTGCCGAGACGCCGGACGAGCGACGGAGCAGCGACCGGATCCGCGCCAGCAGTTCGGCAAACGCGAATGGCTTTACGAGATAGTCATCTCCTCCGGATTCAAGCCCGCGAACTTTGTCATCCAACTGATCCCTGGCGGTGAGAATCAGAACAGGAATACTCATCCCCCCGGCCCGGCACTCCGCCAGAAGGTCGAGCCCATCAATATCAGGGAGCCCGAGATCCAGGATCATCAGGTCCGGACAACGTTGATCGAGCTGCGTTCTTGCCCCTCGCCCTGAAGTCGCATGCCGGACATCATACCCGGATTCCGCAAGACCCTTGATCACGGCGTCGGCCACACGGGCATCGTCCTCGACAAACAATATGGACTCGGAGGCCATGCAGTCATCCTGCTCTCATCGGGTCTTGACCGCAAGCAAACGAAACGGATGGAGCGGCCGGACATCCCAACCGGCGGGCGTCAGTCGAACGAGTTCGTTTCGCCGGTAGCTGCGACGGATCGACATCAGTCCATCGGGAATGGCGAATGACGTTCTGAACCATGGCCCCATGGATAGAAGAAACAGGATGTACGCCATCCGGCTTCGCCGCAGATCATTCATCAGGGCGACGCGTCCGGTAACCCGGTCCACGGCATGAAGAAACCCGGGGAGCGCCTCTCCCGGCAGATGGTGAAGCACATGATTGGTGAGGGTAACATCATACACGTCTCCTCTTTTGCATACGTCTTCCAAAGTTGTATGATGAAAGGAGATCGTGTCCGGCCATTCGAATTGCCTCACATACCGGTGCGACCGCTCGTCGGGTTCAATGGCCGAGATGCGCAAACGAAATCCATCCTGCTTCGCCCACCGGTCCAGGTCGCGCAGGATATCGCCTCCGCCGAAACCTATATCGAGCACCGTAACCGTATTTCCGTCCTTTCCCAACGGCCGAATGTATCGCTTGTAGACGGTGCGCCAGCGCGACAGGAGCCGGTTGATAACCGTAAATTGAGCATAGGTGCGAAAGAGCGCGGCCTCATCCGCACCGGGATCATCCATGTATTCAACCAGGCGCTCATTGCGCCGGGAGAAATTCGCGAATACCGCCCGCAGGGGATGGAGCTCAGGGCCGGATGAGCCGGACGGGTTCATGGCCGGAGGCGGGCCAGCCGCTGCTCCACCATCGCGGCCGCCGGCTCTTTGAGCTCCGGCAACAATTGCCTCACAATCTCGGCATCAATGACCTTGTGTTCGAGCATGTGCTGCACAAATACCAGATCTTTTTCTCTCCCGGCGATCAGCTTGGAAACGGCAAGATCGGCCGGGCTGATACAATGCCCGCGGGCGCCGCCGGTATTCTCATTCTCAACCACAATCACCCTTGCTTGCCACCCGGAAGGAAGGCGGGCGGTTTCGGGGCCGACACCATGGGCGTAATATCCGAAAGCCTCATGAAAGGGTGAAACTTCGCCGATGGAACCATCGATCAAATCGGCGGCCGTCGGATTCTCCATGGGATACACGTCAAGTTCCATCGACAGGTTGAGCGGAGGCTTCAGGTCCGGGTCATACGCGAGGAGGGCCTGGCTTCCCACAACAACAAACACCCTTTCCCCTGTAATCGCAGCCGCCGCGCGAAGAATGTGTTCCATTTGTTCACGTGTCATGACGAAACTCCCGGTAGACGGCCCACCGTTCCCGGGGCGAGAGGATACCGCAGAAGGGATTGTTCTGTCGAAGCCGCGCGCCATTCTCCGATGGATCCAGCAAAACCTTTCGGATCTCCGGCCACCCCCGTGAAAGAATCTCGCTCCACTCCTGATGAAGCATCGAAGAGGAAGATTTCCGCCAACGGGCATTGACCGCCCTCGCGCGGGCCACACCCACTGACGGATTTCCGGTATCCATCTTCGCAACGATCCGGCGGGCAAGCTCCAGGCTTCTCCGGTCGATCTGTTCGTGGGTTTTCATCCCGCTCATTCTACGCGCAATTGACGCGGCGGTGCAATCCGGCAGGAAATGGATGCAGACAGGGCGATCATCCGGACCGGATGGCCCGGGGCGGAACGCCGAACCACCGTTGGAAGGTTCGGGTGAAGTTAGCGGGATCGCTGAACCGAAGTTCCGCCGCGATATCCTTGATCAACCGGTTGGTGGTCTGAAGCTGGGTCATCGCATAATTCATCCGGACGTGCTGGAGATAGTGAAGCGGCCGCTCCCGCCCGAACCGCTTGAAGAGACGGCACAGGTACGCGCTGTCCACATGACAGGCATCCGCAGCCTCGCGAACGCTGGTCAACTGCGTACCATGCTCCTCGATATGGCGGCGGCAGCGTTCATAGGTCGCGAACGAGCGGGCCGCGGCCTGGCCGGTCGGCGACGTGTCGGCCCAGGCCGCGGGCTCGGGTGCCCGCGTGGAGCGGATCATCCGGGTCCAGGGCCCCGAGCGGGAGGACCTGCAAGGGCCCACCTCCGCGGTGGGTCGCGGTCCCACGGCCGCAGGAGCGTGGAGTGACGTGGGCGTCGAGGAGCTCCTGGCCCTCGGCGAGTTCCTACGGGTCGCACGCGACATGCAGGTGCGGCTCCGTTACGCCGAGCGGGACGGGTCCGTGACCCTGGTCACGGGCCACGCCATGTGGGACCGGGTGTTCGACGGTACGGAGCTGGTCAACCGGGTGCCCGGCGCGGCCGTGTACCGCATCGACGGCACGGACCGCCTCGAGCAGGGCACGGGCGTGTACCGTGGGGTGAAGTCACCGTCGTGGCGGCAGGGGTGGGCCAACTTCTTCACGGATTCGCGCTCCGACTTCATCCTGTCCATCGACTCCGTGGGGGCCAACGGCTTCCTCTACGTCCGGCGCGGGCAGGTGTCGGTGTCCGACCGGGTGGCCCAGGGGGGCGAGCTGATCCGCCCCATCATGGCCTGACGTCAGCGCGCGAAGATCAGGTCGATGTAGCGGTCGCGCAACGCGATCATCTCGTCGGTCGGGTCGTGGTAGGGAGAGCGGAGGAGCTGCCGCTCCCAATAGGCGCGGTTCATCGTGGGGTAGATGCGCCACAGCCAACGGATCATCCGGCAGACCTTGTCGCGGACGATCGGATCCTCCTCGGC
>JAUIHQ010000102.1 GCA_030432155.1 bacterium
GCCCGCCTCCTGCTACATGTGTAAAAACGGAAAGACACAGCATGAAGAAATATGACGTCGTGGTTATCGGAGCCGGTCCGGCCGGCTATGTGTGTGCTCTGCGGTGCGCCCAGCTCGGGATGATCACCGCGTGTGTGGATGCATGGGTCGGCAAGGACGGAAAGCACGCCCTCGGGGGAACCTGCCTCAATGTGGGGTGCATACCCTCCAAAGCCTGGCTGGAGTCATCGGAACACTACTACATGTTGACCCGCAAACTCAGCGCGCACGGAATCCGGGCATCGGAAATCACCCTGGACGTCCCGGCGATGGCCGGCCGCAAGGACAAGGTGGTCAAGAACCTGACCGATGGGATCGAATTTCTTTTCAAGAAAAACAAAGTCACCTGGCTCAAGGGCAAAGCCAGTCTGCTGCCGGACAATCAGGTTCACATCCACCCGGTGCTCGAAGATGATGAGGAAATGACGGTGGCGGCCAAAAATATCGTGATCGCCACCGGCTCGGTCCCGCGGGACATCCCGAATGTCCAGATCGACGGGGAACTCATTGTCGACTCCTCGGGCGCGCTCGACTTTCAAAGCGTTCCGAGCCGCCTCTGTGTCATCGGCGCGGGCGTGATCGGTCTCGAGCTCGGATCGGTGTGGAAGCGCCTCGGTTCCGAGGTCATCCTTCTGGAAGCCATGGATTCATTCCTTGCCATGGCCGACGAACAGATTGCCAAGGAAGCGAGGAAGGAGTTCGACCGCCAGGGTCTCGACATCCGCCTCGGAACCCGGGTGATGTCAGCCGAAGCCGACAAGGATCACGTGGTGGTCCGGTACCAGGACGGTGAAGGCGACCATACGATTGACTGCGAAAAGCTGATTGTAGCAGTCGGCCGCAAGCCGAATGTCGAGGCGCTCAATGCTTCCGCGGTCGGTCTCCTGCTCGATGAACGGGGGTACATCCATGTGGATGATTACTGCATGACCAATCTGCCCAACATGTACGCCATCGGGGATGCCGTACGAGGGCCGATGCTCGCCCATAAAGGCCAGGAAGAAGGCGTGATGGTAGCGGAGCGGCTGGCGGGTGAAGAGTCGTTTGTCAACTTCGACAGCGTACCGTGGGTTATCTACACCATGCCGGAAATCGCATGGGTGGGAAAAACCGAGAAACAACTGAAGGCCGCGGCCCGCAAATACAACGTCGGCGTGTTTCCCCTATCGGCCAGCGGGCGAGCCAAGGCGATGGAGGAAACGTCCGGCCTGGTCAAGGTAATCGCCGACGCAAAGACCGACCGAATTCTCGGCGTGCACATGATCGCCCCTTCGGCCTCCGAGCTGATCGCCGAAGCGGTGGTGGCCATGGAATTTGCCGCCTGCTCGGAAGACCTGGCGCGGATTGTTCACGCCCATCCCTCCATATCCGAAGCGGTTCATGAAGCGGCCCTGGATGTCCACGGCCGAGGCCTTCACCGCTGACGTCGTCCCGGCGCGTACCTATATAAACATTCGTGCGGCGATCCCTCCACGCCATATATAGCCTGCCAACCCCTCCACCCCAACAACATGTAGGGGTTTCCCTGATGCTGTTTTGGGGGATGTAAGGGCTTCCTTTTTTCAAAACTGCGAAAATACCTCCGAAATTCACCTCCACGGACCCGCCCCTACCCCGGCTTCGGGCAGCAAAAACCGTGAATATTGGCCCTGCCGGCTAGATTCCGGCCCTCCTGCTCTGCTTACAGGGCCGCTTGGTATGCGTCTTGCATCAGAATTGGCCATGATTGAGGGTACATCCAGCGAAGCAGCGGAATCTGACTTCTACCAGACGATGCGCATCGCCATCCCGCCGGAGCTTCTGGAAAGTTTCCAGGCGGTTCAAGGCAAGCGCGGGGGAGCTACGGCGGCAGCCGGCATGACGCCGCGCAAAAAGGACACCCAGCCGATTCCGAACGATATTCTGCAGGCCTTTATCGGCGCCATGTATGACGGGGTGGTTCTGACCGATCTTGATGGGCGGATCGATGTCGCCAATGAACGGATCCAGCAGTTCCTTGGGTACCGCGAGAATGAGCTCAAGGGCAGAGTCATCTCCGATCTTATTTCAGGATCGGACAACGACATGATCCCCATGATCATGCAGATACTGCGCAACAACCGTCATGTGTTGATCCAAGCCTATTTCTGCCGCAAGGACGGCACCATCTTTCCCGCGGAAATCACCGCCAATCTGCTCTTGCCGGAGAAGAAAAAACTCTGCCTTTTCATCCGGGATACCACAGTACGAAAACAGTCGGAAGAAGTTCTGCGGACCGCCTACGAAGCCATCCGGAATTCAACCAGCGGCATCGCCATGGCGGACGTTGAGGGCCGCATCGTATACGTGAATCCCGCCACGGCCCGGATCTGGCACTATCAAAGTGCGGACGAAATGACCGGCATGCCTATCGAGGAGCTCTGGCTGGACCATGAGGCTGTCCACGATATCAAGCAAACGGTTCTCCGCGATCAGCAACCCTGGACCGGGGTTCTTACCGCCATGCGGGCGGATACCGGAACCGTGGCCGTCCAGGTGGCGGCATCCTGTAATTACAACACCGACGATGAACCGGCCGGCATGATTCTCTCCCTGCTCGATATTTCCGATCGGATCCGCGCCGAACATGCGCAACGGGAAGCGGAAAGCCGGGAAGCCATGGTGGCCAGCCTTGCCGCCGCCTGTCATCATATCGGCCAGCCGGCCACCGTGCTGCTGGCCAGCCTGAACCTGCTGCAGCATCAACTCCGGGAATGCCCGGACGCGATTACCGATCTACTTGAGAATATGAGCCAGGCGGCGGAGGAGATCGCCGACGTATTGGCCAAGATGCGTACAGCCTGCTATTACCGAACGACTACGTATCTCGAGGACGCCGAACACTCCCGAACCCACGTCGGCAACCGCATCCTTGATCTCGAAAACTGCGGCGGGTAATTCCCCGCGCCTCACCGGTTCCATGATTCGCCGGTTGATGTCGATTGCCCCACCCTGTACACTGCGCCCGTTTGCGTCATGACCGAGATTATCATCCAGATATCCATACTGATCGCAGGATTGCTGCTCCTCACCGGCGGGGCGGAGGGGCTCGTTCGCGGAAGCGCATCGATGGCTCTCCGGCTGGGACTATCCCCGCTGGTCGTGGGTCTCACCGTGGTTGCATTCGGCACCAGCTCTCCCGAACTGTTTGTCAGCGTGAAAGCGAATCTGCAACAGCAGGGTTCGATCGCCATCGGCAATGTTGTGGGCTCAAACATCTTCAATATCGCGGTCATTCTCGGGATCTCCGCCCTGATCTTTCCGGTGGGGATCGGAAGCCAGTTGATCCGTCAGGATATTCCGATTCTTCTCGGCGCCACCGTGCTGTTCCGGGTCCTGGTGCATGACGGAGTTCTCACGCAAAACGAAGGCATTCTTCTTATTGTCCTGATTCTGCTCTACATCGCCCTGACCGTCTGGCTGGCCCTCCGCAACCGGGAAGAGCTGATCGTCGATGAATTCAAAGACAACCTTCCGGACGCGAAGCGTCACGGGGTCCTGTTCGATGTCATGCTGGTGACCGGGGGCATCGTGATTCTTCTTCTCGGCGCCCGGATCATGATCGACAGCGCGGTAAACCTGGCGCGTTTGGTCGGCGTCAGCGAAGCCATCATCGCCCTGACCATTGTATCCGCCGGTACCGGACTGCCCGAGCTGGCGACTTCCATCGTGGCCGCGCTGAAAAAAGAGTCGGATATCGCGGTCGGGAACATTGTCGGCTCCAACATATTCAACCTGCTGTGTATTGCCGGCATCACCGCCACGATCAAGCCGGTGGTGGCGGACGGGATCCGGATGTTTGACCTGAACAGCATGGTGCTGATCACCCTTATTCTGGTTCCACTGATGATTACCGGCATGCGGATCGGCCGCCGGGAAGGCCTGTTCCTGTTTGTCCTCTACGGTGCGTACGTCTATTCGCTCTGGCCTTGAGCCGCCTTGTTCATGAAGGCTTCAGCCCGTTCCGGATCGATCCCGAGCTCCCGGTACATCCCGGCATGATGTCGGCGGGCTTCGACGTCATCCATCCACTGTCGGCGCAGCCGGGTCTGCTCCCGCCACGCCGCATGCGCATCTTCCGCCTGGTCAAGGAGCTTGTTCAGGCGAGAGGCCGACGGATGACGGCCGAGCAATCCTCCTGTATATCCCGGCACATCCCCGGCGAGGGCCGACAGAAACCGGGTGTAAAGATTCACGACATCCTCCGCCTCGGGATCGGCCTGAACTGCCAGGGCCTGCAATCGGGTGGCGATGACCCGGGCCAGTTGCGCCGCCCACTCGCGATCCCGCACGGGGATCAGATCGGCAAGCTCGCGAGGCGGCGTCTCGGCAGCCTGCAGCCATGGGCCGAACTCCGCGGGACTCAGGACGAGCAGTCCGGACAGCTTCTCCTCAAGCGTTACGCGTGCGGCTTCGCGTTCGGTGGAGAGATCGGCGAGATACAGATCCCAGTACCGCTCCAGCTCCTCCATGGAGGAGGCGGCCGGATACAACGATGCAACGGCGGCAGCAACCTCATCATCCGGTCCCAGCCAATCCAAAGCGGCCAGTTGTTCCAGGACATATCCCGGGCTGCCGCCGTCAAAAAGAAACCGCAATACCATGCAGGACCACGCTTTTCCCGCCCACGGACCTTCAGGCAAATGGCGCTGAAGCACCAGGTCCCGAACATCCGGATCAGCCGATGCGCGCCAGGCCCGGGCAGCCAGGTCGGAGGCCGCGTCCCTCCGTGCCGGGTCCATCCAGATGGTGAGGCCCGCGGCCAGCCAGTCCGCTGTTTCCGGCATCGTGGAGGCTGCATCTGCCCCGGACATCCCGATCCGGTTGAGCAGGAGCCAGGTGAACGCTTCTTCGAGTTCCGGCCATGATACACTCGCCGGATTCATCATATCGAGGGCCTGGGCCGGTTGCCCGCGGGTCCCCCCCTGACGACGAAGAACCCCTCCCCCGATGGCGCCCAGCAGTTCACGCCCCCGAATGATAATCGGATTCATCGGACGGATGTCGAGACTCCGGCCGGACAGGGATTCGACATGCGCGATTGTTTGTTCGAGCATGCGGCTCAGGACCGCCGCATCCCGGTCACGGATATTCCGGATCACGATGCGCCGTGAGCTGCTGACGAAAACCGGAATCGAACGGTCGGCCGTTCCGGCATCCATCTGCCCGGAAACCGGCATCGAAAACGCCAAGAAAGGAAACATAGCGACAACCGGCAACCGGAGAACCTTCGTCATGTTCATGCGCCCGGGCTCCGCTCCAGCATGAGCGTCACCGGCCCTTCGTTGATCAGCGACACCTTCATCATCGCGCGGAATATTCCGGTCTTCACCGGAACCCCTTCGGCTTCCAGACATTGGACAAACCGTTCGTACATGGCCTTGCCGCGATCGGGATCGGCGGCGTCGGTAAAGCTGGGCCGGTTGCCTTTCCGGGAATCCCCGTACAGCGTGAACTGGCTGACCACGAGAGCTTCACCGCCGACGTCCAGCAGCGAACGGTTCATATTGCCCTCCTCATCGGCAAAGATCCGGAGGCGGGCCGCCTTGCCGGCCAGCCATGCCGCTTCGGCTTCGGTATCGCCGGCGCCGACGCCGCAGAGAATGAGAAGCCCCGGCCCGATCGCCGCCGTATCAAAGCCTTCGATTTCGACGGACGCCGAGGAAACCCGCTGGATGACCAGCTTCAAGGATGATCAGCCTTCGATGCTGGAAATGCGAAGGGACGGCAAACGGTTCAACGCCGCGGCGATCTCATACCGACGGGGACGGGCGAGGTCGTGGCGCAGGTCATCGGCCAGACACTCCAGACCTTCGGTGCTGAGGTCGCGATCCACCAGATCGAGCATTTCCCGGATCGGACGGCTGTCCTCCATGTACCGCTCCCGGCCGTATTCCATGATCAAGCCGATGGTCTCCACCTGGGATTCATCCGCGAGCTGGCATAGATGGGAGAGATCCAGCTCATATTTGCCGAACCGGAGCTGCTGACCCGGCCTTGCTTCGATCACCGCGTCTTCACGGCCCGAGCCGGGATCGATGCTGCTGGGAATGACCCATCGGCTGCGGTCCACCAGCTTCGAAACCTTGTCGTCGGCCGGGGTCTCAAGCGCGGTCTCGATGGAAAGCGCCTTGGCATCGGCGGTGATATCGCGAATGCGGTAGTTGTCGATGCTGAGGATCGTATCGGCGACGGGGATGAATTCCGCCACCGCGGAATGACCGGCAACGATGATCGAGATCCCCATATCATCCGCAAACTGCCGGGCCCGGGCGGCGAGAGGAATGATCGGCGAGGATGATGCGCCGGTCGCCCGGTGAATCCGCGAATCCTGGGCAAGGAAACCGGGATAGGAATCTTGTTCGTCGAACAGGAGCACCCGGGCGCCGACTTCCAACGCTTCCACCGTGGACGCAGCCTGGGCTGCGCAAGCATCGGCGTGGAGCGACGTAAATGCTTCGGAGTCGACGTCCGCCACATCCAGAAACGCACTGATATCGACATGCTGGATGCTTCGACCGCGGTCGGCGGCAATATAGACGAGGTCCGGCATCGAAACGATATGCTCACGCCCGTCGCCGGGTACATGGTTATAAATTCCGGCCGCGATGGCCTTCATCAGCTCGTTGCGCCCGGAGAAATCATCGCCGAGAATCAGGGTGACGCCGCTCATGATGCCGAAACCGCGAACCGTCCCGCGGTTCGGAACATCCACCTCGCTGATGAGCGGACCGTCGATCTCCAGAGGCTGGTCAAATGTGTAGTCCGGCTCGTCGGTGCCGCCGGCGCGGCGGATCAACGAACCTTCCCCGATGAACCCGATCAGCCCCCGCGTCGGCAGCGCCTGGCGGACCTGGTCGGCATCCTCCATCAGATTCGTGTAGGCATCGACTTCCGAGGCGTCGATGTTGCAGTACAACAAAGACTCATTCACCAGTTCCGGCAGCTCGGCGAAAAACACATCGATGCAGGGTTCGCTCTGGATCCGCCCCCGGCGCATGGGGAAGAGAATCATGATCCGCGCTTCAAGATAATCCTCGGTCAAGACGATCGAGGAGCGGGGCAGGATTTTCTGTCCGGGACGGGGAATATGGATGCGGCGGACAGCCACCCCATTCTCATTGAACCGGGCCATCCGCTCGGATTGCTCCACCATCTTCCGGGTCAGGAGATCTTCGAGGGCCGTACGGCGGATGGGCGTGCTGTAGGACGGCGGGGGAAATCCGGCGACGGCCTGCGGGATCCGCACGACGACCACGATCCGGTGATCTTCGGGCGATTTCGGCACCCGGGTGATTTTCAATGTATAACGGGTGAAATCGAAATCTCCGATCAGTCGGCTGAACTCGGTGTAGTCCTTGCCGTCAATTTCGGTCAGTACGTCGTAAAATTCCTGTTTATCCTTCATAGCCGCTCCATGGGTCAGTGATCCAGCAAGACTGCTTCAACCGTGCCCTCCGAAAGTTCGAGACGGTCGAGGCGGTTCAGCAGGATCGCCTCTTCCTGCAGGCCTTTGAAGATGCCGGCAACCTGGTTGTATATATAGGACTCGGCAAAACCCGGCAGCGGCAGCCGCCCGATCTGTACCTGGTCCGGATGGAAATGGAAACGTTCGCCTTCCTTCTTATCAACGCGGCCGACCACCCGGTAGGAGAGCGGCGCCGGACCGAGGCTGCCGTTCAACCGTACGGTGACGTGGTCCGGCCGGATCCCGATTCGGACATCTTTCAACGTGTAGGACAGGCCGCCCGGATCCTTCGCCGATCCGACCAGTTCGGCCATGTAGGCGTTGATCGCGGATTCGGTAACGGTCGCGGCAGCCGGATTTGCCGTCACCGCCGCGGTGCGCAGCATTTCCATGGTCCGCCGGAGCTCGACCGCTTCTTCGCGGGGACCGACCTCGGAGGGTACCGGCGACGGCCACAGCATCAACGCAAGGCAGACCAGAAGTCCAAGCGTGACCACGAGCCGGATGATACGGGCAACGATGCCTCCCGTTTTCCGGTCAGCCTTTTTCGCCGCTTTCTGAATAGACTGCTGGTTGACCGATAGCTTGGCGCCGCATTGCGTGCAGAACAATTGGCCGATTCGATTTTCATGGCCGCATTGGCTGCAGCTTACGGTAACAGTCATAAATGCTTACTCGCTTTTCGAGGAAGATTTGGATGAAGCATCGGACGAGGAGGACGAAGAGGATGATGCAGACCCGGAATCCCCGGAGCTGGTGGAGGGTTTTGTCTCCGACTTGGCGCCCTTTTTATAACTCTCACTCCGGTAGTCGGTCGTGTAAAAACCTGAGCCTTTGAACAACAGTCCGGCACCGGTTCCGATTTTCCGGACCACCTTGCCCTTGCATGTAGGACAGGTCTTCAGCGGTTCCTCGGTAATCGACTGAAACGCCTCAAACTCATGTCCGCATTTTTTGCATTCGTATTCGTATGTCGGCATGCCGTAAACCCTTCCCGCCCGGGATCAAACACAGTCGGCCACTATAGGCGGGGGCTGTTGGGATGTCAAATCCCCGCAAGACAGCGACATGGGGGCCGAAACATGACCCGTATGACCGGTTTTCCGGGGTTTTTCCTTTGCCCGGGTGCAGAGGGATGGCTACAAGAGGTGCATGCAATCCCCAGACCCGTATTTTGAGCAGGGAAGGACGCGGATCGATGCCTTTCTCGACCGGGTGCTGCCGCCCGAGAACCGACGGCCCGCGGTGATCCACCGGGCCATGCGCTACAGCGTATTTGCCGGCGGCAAACGATTCCGTCCGCTTCTGTGTTTCGCGGCGGCTGAAGCCTGCGGTTCACCGGCCGATGTCGCCCTTGCGCCGGCGGCGGCTCTTGAACTGCTCCACACCTATACCCTCATCCACGACGACCTTCCGGCCATGGATAATGACGATCTGCGCCGGGGACAGCCGACCTGCCACCGGGCCTTCGGTGAAGCCAACGCGATCCTCGCCGGTGACGCCCTGCTGACCCTGGCCTTCGGGGTCCTTGCCGGCACGGACGTCCCCCCGCCCCGCTCCGTAGCCGACTTGATTCATGAGCTGGCCGCCGCGGGCGGCAGCGAGGGGGTCATCGGGGGACAGGCCGAGGACATGGCGCACGAGGGACAGGCACTGTCCGAGGAGGCCCTCACGTACATCCATACACACAAGACCGGCGACCTGATCCGGGCCTCGGTACGGTTGGGCGCCATGGCGGCCGGGGCCCGGGATGAAACCCTGAGCACCCTGACCGGGATTGCCGACGCCATCGGCCTGGCGTTTCAAATCGCCGATGATCTTCTCAACGCGACCGGCGATGCCGGACGGCTCGGGAAAGCAACCGGTACCGATGAAGCCCGCGGAAAACAAACCTTTGTCGCATTGTATGGAATTGAAGAGTCAAAGGCCCGGGCCCGAACCCTGATCGATGATGCGACCAGAGCCCTGGACACCCTGCCCGGCCATACCGACCCGATGGCCAGACTGGCCGGATATACAATTGAGAGATTTCATTAACATTCCTGCCTTCCGCATGCTTGACATCCGACAGGCATATCATAGATTTTGATAAACCTTATCAATCTGGGCCTGCCTGATGAAGCTGACACGATACAAAGGAAATCCGATTCTGACCCCGACGCCGGAAAGGCTGTGGGAGAGCTTCTGTGTGTGCAATCCCGGCGCCTGGTATGAAAACGGTACCGTGACGATGCTGTATCGGGCCGCACCGGATACGGATGAACATCCGATTTATTTCGGCCTGGCCCGGAGCCGGGATGGATTTTCGTTCGAACGGGTCAGCGAGGAACCGGTATTCGGCCCCATGGAGGGGGCGTTCGACGGCGGGTGTGTGGAGGATGCCCGGATCGTGAAGCTGGACGGGGTGTTTTATGTGACCTACGCAGCCCGCATGTTTCCGCCTGGCGCCTATTACCGAAATACGATTTCCCTCACCCACTTCGTACCTGAACCGTTCCGTCACGAGTCCGCGCCCAAGGCCATGAAATGGAACCTGACCCGGAGCGGGCTCGCGGCCACAACCGATTTCCGTGCATGGACCCGCCTCGGTCCCATCACCGCCCCCGACGTCGATGACCGGGATGTGATTCTGTTTCCCGAACCGATCCAGGGTCGGTACTGGCGGATGCACCGGCCTTCGGAATGGGTGGGTGATGCATATGGATGCGACCGTCCGTCCATCTGGATTTCATCATCCGGCGACATGCTGAAGTGGGATTCCAGTGAGATCCTGGCCCAGCCCGCCTTCGAGTGGGAGGGGAAGAAAATCGGCGGCGGCACGCCTCCGATCCGTACCGATCGGGGCTGGCTGACCCTCTATCACGGCGTATGCCGCGATCACATCTACCGGGCCGGCGCGCTCCTGCTCGATCTCGAGGACCCCCGTATGATCATCGGACGATCACCGGAGCCCATCCTCGAGCCGGAGGAGGACTATGAGCTTCGCGGCATGTTCCCCAACGTGGTTTTCCCCACCGGCAATGTGGTGATCGACGGCACGCTTTTTGTGTACTACGGGTGCGCCGACAAGGTGATCGGCGCGGCCACGGTTCCGCTGGAGGCCTTCGTGGATTACCTCGCGGACAACCCGCCGGCGGGTTGAATGACAAGTTTCTGCATATAAGTCCTTTACACGCATCCCGCGGTTTTCTACATAGGCCAACAGGAAGGCAGGTATCCCTGAAGGGATCAGGCTCCACGCCATGAAGTCAACGGACGCTGCGACCAACGTATCCATCTACGACGTCGCCCGTAAAGCGGGTGTGTCCATTGTTACGGTGTCCCGTGTATTCAACGACTATCCCCATGTCAGCGACAAGATGCGTGAACGGGTGTTCGCGGCGTCCCGCGAGGTCGGTTACACCCCCCGGCTCATTTCCAAGCCCCGTATTCTGGCGGTGATCGTCGGTCATCTCGAGAACCTGAACGCGGGCGGCTACAAAACACGGCTGATTCAGCACATCATCCGTTATGCATCGGAATCGGGATTCTATGTGGAATTCATTCCCTTCAGCGCCATCGAACTCGCGACGAAACGACTGGTTGACGGCATCATTGAAGTCGGCCTCACCGAAGAGGAACTGAATCATGCGGAGGGCCTGCCCACCGTGCCCACCGTGGTCATCAACAAGCGGCCCCGCTCGGATAGCTGGTACATGATCGGCTCCGACCACGCCGCCGAAGCGACCCTCGCCGCGGAACATCTCCTTGCCGCCGGTCACCGCTCCATCGCCATGGTCCTCGATGAGCGGGAGGGCTGGGGGGTCGAGAACCGGCAGAATGGCTACCGGGATACCTTACGGAACCACGGCATCGACCGGGAACACGTATTTGCCGTGTCCGAGCAGACACCGCTGGAGATTGCCCGGCAGATCCGGGATGCCGGCTGTACCGCCTGCATCAACTTCAGCGACAACCAGGGATTCGCCCTGATGGACGCCCTGATGAACGAACTGGACATCAGCATTCCCAACCGGATGTCCGTGGTCGCCCTGGAAAATGAAACCCTGAGTCCCTACTAC
>JAUIHQ010000103.1 GCA_030432155.1 bacterium
CACTGAACGTGACGTTCACCGAGCCGGGTACCTACCACGTGATCGTGCAGGCGCTCGACGAAATGCTGCGCCCGTCCGGCTGGGCTGTCGCGCAGGCCGTAACCATTCATGAGTAGGCCGGTGCGTGATGCCATTTTCTGGAACATGTCGGTGCAATATTATCTTCACTCACCGGGCCGGAGGGGCAAGCTCCCGCTTGCCCTGGACTCGTTTGACCGGGACGGTAGCCGCCCCCACTACGTTGAGGTTTGTTACGCTACAGAAAACGTTTCGATTCAAGGAACAATAACGTGGTGAAGCTGTTGAGTGGTCTTTCTGTTCTGTCAATACTCGGTCTCTCCGCCCACGGGACGACATTGGAAGGAAACGGTGCGTCGTTGTCGGTGAACGTTTCGGATGCGGAGATGAGGGCCGGCCTGTCGATCGCCGGTCTGGGAGAATTCGCCGAGGGACCGTACATCTGGCGGGCGACGATCGACGGGGATGATGTTGACGGACTGTCTTCACCAAGCGTTGAAACTCTGGGAAAGGGCATGCTGCGGGTGACGGGCAAGCTGGGGCCGCTCGATATTGAGCAGCGGTTTGAGTTGCTGGCTGACGATTCCGGTTTCGCTGAGACGATCAGCCTGAGCAATCCGACCGACCGTGATGTTGTGATCGATGACATACGCACCGGTTTCACCCGCCAGGTCGATCCCGCAACCGATCTATTGCGGCTGGTTGCCGTGCCGTATCGGCGTCAGGCCGACGGCACCATCCACGACTATGCCATGGCCGATGTCGTTGCCATCGCCGAAGGCAGCGCCCGGATCAATTCCACCTGTTACCCGGCCTGGCTGCCGGTCGCTCCGCTGGTCGACGAAGAGCACCGCCGGTTCCGCTCGGAGAGCTGGATCCTCACCGATGGAACAAACGGTCTGCTCGTGCTCAAGTATAATAACGAGGCGATCGAGCACTCCGCGGTGAACTGGATGGCTGACGAGAACCGCCTCGTCTTTGGCGGTTGCGCGTTCGTGCTGCACAAGGAGCCGGTGCAGGCGAACCGGCTGAAGCCCGGCGAGACGTTCACGTTCGGTTCGACCCGCTACCTTTCCTATGAGGGAGGATGGCCGGAGGGATACGAGGTCTACAAGGCATTCATCAACGGGCAGGGGCATGGGTTGACCGACGACTATGAACCGCAGGTTCAATGGAACGCACTTTTCGATCTCGGCGACGGACAGTGGTCGCGCGAAAGCGTGCTTGAGCAGGCGGCACTCGCGCGTGACGCGGGCTGTACGCGGCTCTACCTCGATCCGGGTTGGCAGAAGGGTGGAATCTTCGGGTCGGCGGTGTGGGATGAAGCGCGGCTCGGTTCGCTGGAGGAGATGGTCGCGCTGATGCGGGACTCCTACGGTCTCGAGCTGGGTCTCTGGACGGCCAGCCGGGTTTCACACGACGGGCAGTGGCCGGAACAATTCTATCGCAAGGTATGGACTACGAAAAATGTCGCGCCAAGAGCCCGGGACAGCCGGCGCAACCTCGCGTTGCTTCCCGAAGCCCGGGCCGGGGCTTCCTCGGTATTTGCCGACGGCGGGGTTTCCTATCATCAGATCGCCCACCTCAACGATGGTATCTACGGCAACGCGTCGAGCTGGATCGCCGGTGCGATGCCGGCATGGGTGGAAGTCGACCTCGGCGCGGCTCACCGCATATCCGAGGTGAGTCTCAGCAACGATCAGACCCAGCAGTACAGCGACCGGGCCGCGACCTCGTTCCGTATTCTTGTCGCGACGGAGTACGATGCCGACGGCCGCGCTTCGAGTTGGCACGAGGTTGCCCGGTACAAACAGTACGGCGCGCCGCTCGGCCGGCAGATGAACTTCGCATTCGAACCCGTTGAAGCCAGATGGGTACGCGTCGAACTCCTTGAGCCTTTGGGCGAATTGGTACGGATCGATGAAATTGAAATCTACGAGGTAACGGGTGAACAGGCCGTTGCCGAAGTCGAAGACGGCGACGGGGTCACGACGCTTGTGACGGTGCCGGAACTCTGCATGTCGCATCGCGACTGGCGTGCCGAGCGGCTCGGGCGCCTGTCTGCGCTGGCTGAAGCTGGGTTGTCCTTCCTCATGTTCGATTTCCACGGGTGGAATGGACCGTGCTATGCCGACGATCACAGTCACGGTGTTCCGTCCACCACGATCGATCACATCGATTCGATCTACGGGATCGCCCGCGAGCTGCGCCGGCGTCATCCGAACCTTCGCATCGAGATGCACGACGCGATATGGCCGTGGGGGAGTCGTTACCTGCCCAGCTACTTCCGGCAGGGACTTGTTGACGGGGACTACGACGAGAACTGGGCCTACGAATTCATGTGGAACTCGATCCATGACCTGCGTTCCGGAATGGCCCTGTGCCTCTATTACTACAACCTCGCCTACGACATCCCGATGTACCTGCACTTCAACATGACCGCCGACAACGATAACAGCCTCGTCTTCTGGTGGATGGCCAGCACGGTTCGCCACATCGGCTTCGGCGGATTCCGCCACGCCGCCCGCATGGAGCCGCACGGCGCCTTGCCGGTGCTTACGCCCGAGCAGCAGCAGACCCGGTTCGCCAACTACAAGAGCGAGATGAAGACCTACAACCGCCTCAAGCGCTACTTCACCCACGGTGCGTTCGGCGGCATCGACGGCGACGAGACCCTGCATCTGCACACCCTGCCCGGCGAGCCGGGCGGCGTCCTGATGGTCTTCAACCTCACCGGCGAAAGCATCTCCCGCAAGATCCGCGTGCCGCTCGCGCGACTGAACCTGGATGCATCGGATGGATTGCCCAACGTCACCGGCGCATCCGCGGCCCTGGACGGCGGCGATCTCGTGCTGAATCTTGAGCTGGAACCGGAAAGCCCCGCGCTGATTGCAATAGGTTCCACAGTGGTCAGATAGGGCGGAATGCTTGTACCAGGTCGACAATGATCCCCTCCCGGAGAGGGGTGCGTCGTTGCACGGGGTCATATACCATCAAACCGGCTCGCGGGCCGCTCGCCCTCCCGGGGGTGGGGGGGGGTACTCCGGGCAAGCAGGAGCTTGCCCCTCCGGATTATCAGGCGTGACAATGCTGTTTTCTGTGAACGGTCCGGAGGGGCACGCTCCCGCGTGCCCTCGGGCTGTTGAGAAACATATCACCGGGTTGAATCACGCACACATACAAGTTGATGGAGCCCGGGCGGCGTCTCGCCGCAGCGTCAGGCGCGAAGGCGGATGCCCCCACCGGGGATGACGATCATTTTTATGGCAAAGATGCACATATGCACGGTGAGGGCACCGTGCCTCCAACGATTGTCACTTATGATGAGAGGTACGCTTGAGAAACCGTGAGCCTGGTTTCATGGCATTGGCTTTCTCTGGAACCATCCGGAATTTTGTTCGAGTAAGTCGGTCGGGTAAGGCCCCGTCTCCGCTGCCGCGCAGCCACACCTCCGGGGGAGGGGATTGGCGTTGTGCCGGATCATGTAACATCAAGCCGGCTCGCGGGCCGCTCGCCCTCCCGGGGGTGGGGGATGCCCTTGATCATGGTTTGTATAGGCGGTAGGTGCGGTGGGCGACCGGTTCATTGGTGTCGTTGACCGTTACCACATCGTTGGTGGCGGTGAAGGTCGTGAGGATGGTCCAGCCCGACGGATTGGTGAGGTCATCGCTCGCCTCGAAGTTATAATTCGTGCCGGACTGCAGGCTTTCCCAGTCGATGGCAGCGCCGTCCGGACCCAGGGTCAGGATGCCGGCGAGGGGGTCAAGGATCTCGATGAATCCGTACTTGGTGTTGAGGTAATCATAGACCGACTCGCGATCACCCGTGCTCAGCGCGGTGTTGTAGATGATCAGCTCCGCAACCTGGCCTTTCCAGTAGCGTCCGTGGATCACGTTCCATCCGAGGTAGAGATTGGTATAGATGCCGGGGGCATTCTCGGTGCTGTTGTAGGTGTGCGGCGCTCCGAGGGTGATGGCGGTTCCCTCGGCCCCGTCAATGCGAATGGTTCCGTCCACGCCGCCGCCGAAATCAAATGCGGCATCGTCGCCGTACGCAGCGGTGCCCGGGAAGGCGCGGACCTGCTGAAACGGAGGGAAACCCTCGGCGCCGAGGGACAGCAATGTCGAGATGCTGTCGTTGTCGCTATCCAGCGTCAGCACGGCGAAAATCTCCTGGGCGGGCATCGCATTGGTCTCGATGGTCCAGATCGCACTGCCGTTGAACGAGACCGTGGGGCGGCCGTTGAAGAACGCGGCATCGTTGGTCTGAAACACCGGCGCCGGGCCGCCGAGTCCGGTACGGACGAGATTGTTTCCGTTGCCGGACCGGTCTTCCCAGATCGTGACATCGGTACCGTCCGCGAGATCGAGCAGATCGTTGGCGCTGTACCATGCGGTGAGATTTCCGGAAGAGGGGGGCAGGGCGTCCGGTGTGCGGTACTGCGACTCCTGGATGTCGTACTTGTCGGCGAGGTAAATGCCGATTTCGCTGCGTTCGTCGACGGTGAGGTCGCGGTCAAAGAGAAGGATTTCCGCGACATGGCCCTTCCAGTACCGGCCGTGAATGACGTTGTAGCCGAGATAGAGGTTGGTGTAGGTCATGGCCGCAGTCTCGGTGGCGTTGAAGATGTGGGGTTCGTTGAAGGTGAGCGCTGTACCCTGGATACCGTTCACGCGCAGGGCGCCGTCCGCGCCGCCGCCGAAATCGAATGCGGCGTCATCGGCATACGCCTCGTTGGTGCCGTCGCGGCGTATCTCCTGGAACGGCGGGAAGCCTTCCGCACCTATGCTCAAAAGCGTGGCCAGCCCTTCGGCATCATCGGCCAGCGAGACTACGGCGAAGATTTCCTGGGCATCGAACACCGGGTCGATCGCCTCGGTCCAGATCGTGTCGCCGTCAAAAAAGACCGAGGGGTGGCCGTTGAGAAATCCGGGGGCGTTGGTCTGGAAGGTGGGCGCGTTGGCGGCAAGCCCGGTGCGATCGAGGTCCATGCCGTTCCCGGAGGCATCGGCCCACTCGGTCACGTCATCGCCGCTCGCGAAATCGAACAGGTTCCCGGCATTGAACCAGGCGGTCAGGCCGTTGGTGACCGGCGGCGGAGGCGCGAGCTCGGGGACGGCCACGTTGGTGATGCCGTATTTGCCGGCGAGGTAGGTGTGCATGGCATTGCGCTGGGCCTGGGTGTGCCGGTTGCTGTAGATGATGATTTCGGCGATGTTGCCGATCCATGTCCGGCCGACCGGCGGGTTCCATCCCAGGTAGAAGTTGGTATACGCCGAGGGGTTGTTCTCGTTGGCATTCAGGATATGCAGCTCGTCGAAGGTGATGTCGCTTCCCGGCTGCCCGTTGATGCGCATGACGCCATCGACGCCTCCGCCGAAATCAAAGGAGCCGTCATTGGCATAGGCTTCGTTGGTGCCGTTCCGGCGGATCTCGTTGAAGGGTACGACTCCTTCGAAGCCGATGGTGAACATGGTGGAGATGCTTTCCGAGCTGCCGGACATGGTCGCGACGACATAGATTTCCTGGGCGGGGATGACGGGGTCGCTGCCGGCAGTATGGATGTAGGTGTTTCCGGGAAAATAGACCGTGGACTGGCCGTTGAACACGCCGGGGGCGTTGGTCTGGAAGGTTGGGGGACCGCCGAACACCAGGCCGTCACGGTTGACGACGATATCCTTGCCCGAACTGTCCGTCCATGACGTCACCGGATCACCGTTCTCGATATCGAATCCGAGGTTGTTGGCATTCAACCACATTTCCAGGCCATCGGTGACGGGAAGGGTATCGGGAGCGGGGTAGGAAACACCGGCAATGCCGTACTTGTCGGCCAGGTATTGGTTCACCGCGTTGCGGTCGGTCTGGCTCAGGCGGTTGTCGAAGGCGATGATTTCCGCGATCTGCCCTTTCCACGGGCGGCCCCAGATGACATTCCAGCCGAGGTAAAGGTTGGTGTAGATCGCGGGATTGTTTTCGGCCCCGCCGAAAATGTGAGGCGTACCGTAGGTGATGTCGGTGCCGATTTCGCCATTGATTCGGATGATGCCGTCCGCGCCGCCGCCGAGATCGAAGGCCGCATCGGCGGCATAGCCTTCCGCCGGTCCGTTCCGTCGGATCTCGTTGAACGGAGCGGTGCCTTCGCGGCCGAGGCTGAGCATGGTGGCGATGCTCTCGGCATCGGACGCCAACGTCGCGACAATGAACATTTCCTGGACGGTGATCGCAGGATTCGCCGGTTCGGTCCAGAGGGTGGAAAGATCAAATGAGAGGGACGGTTGACCGTTCAGAAAGCCGGGAGCGTTGGTCTGATACAGGGGTGCACTTCCGAAGGCGAGGCCGGTGCGCACGAGATCGTTTCCGGCGCCGGACTGATCGGGCCAGTTGGTAATGGAATCGCCGTCGTTTGCGGACAGGGCATCCGCGCTGAACCACATGACACAGCCCGTGACATCGCCGGTGGGCGTGAAGGCCCGGGCCAGCGGGACGGAGGCCAGGGCTATCAGCAGGCAGGCCATCAAGGTTCGAAAGCGAATGGGATATTGAATCGATGCAGTCATCTGGATGCTCCTTCGCATGGTGTTCTAAACCGGTAAATAGAAGTATTGCTAACGCGCGTAACCTTGTCAATGGAATTCCGTGGGTCAAGCGACGCGCCCTGATCCTTAGCTACCTTGAAATCGTTTCACCATCCAGGTGATCGCCGCAACGCGGCGGCGAAGGGACTCGCCGCCCTACCAGGTAGGGCGCTCAGTCCCTTGAGCGCCGAGACATCGCTAAGGATCAGGGCGACGCACAGGGAGAACAATCGATTCCATGCCTCCAACATACCTCATGGCATGAGGATACGGTAGACAGCAAAGGGATGATCGACCGCCGGTATGAACTCATACGTGGTCCCGGTCGGGCTGATGGTATCGACAAATGCCCACGCCGGGTCGATCAGATTGGTAGAGCCTTCGACGGTGTAGTTGTTGCCGGCGATCAGGTCGTTCCATTGGATTACCGGTTCGCCGAGGGAAGTCCCGGAGGCCGATGGCTGCCGTGCCAGTCGTATATCATCAAGCGCGAAGTTCTGGGCAAGTGTTCCGCTCCGGGCGATTCGGATGGCGATATACCGGACGTTCTGAAGAGAGGTATAAAAGTTCGTAATCGATCCGGTCAACGCACTCCACGCTCCTTCATCCGGACCGGACAGAGAAGCGGATATTGTATGCCAGCTTTGTGTTTGCATCATGAAATTGTTCGTTGTGAAGGAACGAAAATATACATTTGTCGTATCGCCCCAGAAAATGTCCACGCTTGAGGGGCGCTCCGGTCCCACATGGAATCGGAAGTCGAGCAGATTGATGCCGGCGGCGATATAATCTCCAGTGAATGAGCCGGATGTTGCCGATGTCAGGTTGCTGAGCGTTCCCTTGGATGGAATGGCGATAATCCCCGTATCCGCAAACTGCAGTTCAGCGATCCCCCCTGAGATTGTCCAAGACCCTTCAAATTCAACCGATCCCTGCCAACCATTCGCACCGGCGGTGAACGTTTCGGTGGTGAGACTGGCCGCTTCCAGACTCTGCAGAGGGGTAAGGCTCAACAGGAGTATGCAGAAGAAGCGGGCTGGGTTCATGTTCAGAATCTCATGGCGCCGCCGATGTACGGATGCGGTTCCGGCGGACCAGGGAGATCAGGATAACCGACAGCAGGAGCATGCTCAAGGTCCGGGATTCCGGTATCGCAGTCTCGACATCGCCGGGATCAAGTTCCGTATCGAGGGTCTGAAGGTTGTCAAAGTAGTAGGTCTGGGCGATCCCGCTGTTCCGGGTGAGCTGGATCTCGATTTGATCCACGCTCAACAGGGCCGAATTGAAGGCGACTTCCGAGGGTCCGTTCCAGCCCGCCGACCAGACAAGGTCCGCGGTAAACGTCTGCCAGTTCTGGAACATCCCGGCCAGCGGCGTAAACTGGTGCGAAAAAGTGTTGGTCCCGTCGACCAATCGGATGAACAGGTCCGAGGGAAGGATGTTGACCGCGTACATCTGGAGCTGGATCTGGGTGATTCCCGGGGTCACGTAGTCGCCGGTGAAATCGGCGCTATCGACGACGAATGCATCGGTTTGCGGCACGGGGAAACCCTGGAGGGCGAACGATCCGCTCATCCAGTCGTTGCCTCCGTCATACGTCACCGTCATCTCCCCGTCCCGGCTGGAAACGCCGATATCCGAGCTGAAATCCTCCAGCACGAGGATGGCGGCGGATGATGTTTGGATGGCGGCGATCAGCAGGATGCCGGCAAGGCGGGGGATCAAGTTCTGAATGGTGTGCTTCATGGATTTAGAAGGTGAGTTTTGTGTCGCTGGTGCGGCGGATGTAGTAGTAGGCCTGTCCCGGGGTCAATTGCAGCGTGGTGTTCCCGGTGCTGTTGGGATTGGCGGTGTCGTACCAGGTGTTGTTGGGTCGACGTATCAGGCGCCGCCACGAGCCGTCGGTATCGAGTACAACAATTTGGTCGGCTGAATTCTCATCATAGCTTCCGATGGGGTTGGCATTGTTGAAGGCCGTGGCCGCGGCCAGGTTTGCGCCCTCGGAGATTCCGATCAGGTTGAATCCGACGACCAGATCGTTGGTACGGACGCCGCTGTTCCCGACCGGTCCGGCGATGCGCAGGGATGTCTCGGCGCCGCCGGTCTGCAGGAAGAACGCCTGACCGGGATCAAGGGTGAAGGATCCCGCCCCGGATGTACGCAGCCAGTCCCCGTCCCCGTTGAGGGTGAATTCGGTCCAGGTGGGGGATGGGCCGGGCGCCATGACCATAATCTTGGATCCGCTGGTCAGGGAGTCGGCCAGTTGATTCCCCAGGTCGCCCTGGAGATTACGGTCGGTGGAGAGGGGCGGGGACATCAGCGTGATTCCGCCGTTGGGTACGACGTCGGGCTTGATGACGCCCCAGGTCGGGCTGGCGCTGGCCGAGGCATCGGCCCCGGAAATCACGACCTTGTAGTAGCGTCGGCTGTCTTCAGAAACGTTCAGGGTCTCGGACGCGCCGGCGGCCTGGATGGTCTGGAGCAGACTCCATGACATGCTTCCGCCGGGATTGCTGTCGCTGTAGTAGACATCATAATTCGCACCCTGGGTGGTGCTCCAATTCAACTCGCCGCTGGCCGTGGTGACCGGGGGAATCTCGAGGATGTCGACCTGGTCGGTCGAAGGCAGGGTAACCGACGCGGTTCCCGAGTCGTCGCTGGTCCCGATGGCATTGGACGCCCGGACCCGGTAGTAGTAGGTCTGGCCCGCGGTCAGTCCGGAAACCGCCTGCAGGGTATCGTTGACGGTCAGGTTGTTGTACCCGCTGACGAAGGAGCCGAAGTTGTTCACGGTGGAAACGTCCAGCCGATAGTCGTCGGCCCCGATCGAAGCGCTCCAGTTGGCTTGGAACGACGTAGGCTGGACCAGAGTCGCGGCGAACGCGGTCGGTGCGTCCGGCGGGGGAGGGGTGGCCGAGATCGTGATGGTCAGGGGAACGCCGACACCTTCACAGCCGGTCGCGCTGTTGCGCACGGTCAGCGTGCCGTTGTAGGTCCCGATGGATGCGCCGCCGGGGACGATCAGCACGATCGGGCTGGCGGACAGGGTGGTGAAGCCGACATCGACGAAGCCCTGCCCCTCGGCGGTTCCATCGTAGTCGATGCTGTACTGGTTCGGACTGCCGGTGGTTGCCACATAGGTCTGGTTGGCGCTGGCGGATCCGGTGATGACGGTGGGACTCGACCCGAGGGTGATGGACGGGGTCGGGTTCACGGTGGCGCTTCCCGACATGTAGGCGGTGCAATTTCCGTTCTCGGATGCGCCCACGGTGTATTCGCCCGCCGTGGTCTGAGATCCGAAGCTGATGGCGCTTCCGGTACCGGGCACGGCGGATCCCACTGCAACGTCGTCGCGGTACAACTGGTAATCGATCCCGACATCCGAGCCGTCCAGCCCGACGGTTACACCGGCATCGGCGCAGGCCGATCCGCCGGTCACGTTGTATGCGGTGGGGGCGTCGAAGATAGTCAGCGTGGCATTGCTGGATGTCGTGCGGGAACACGAGCTCCAGACCACGACATTGTAGTCGCCTTCATCGCCGGATGTCGCCGGGTTGATGGTGAGGCTGGCGGTCTCGGCGCCGGAGATCGCACCGCCGTCGGCAAGGGGCGCTTCACCGAGGTCGGACGCATCGGTCCAGGTCCCGTAGTTGGCGCCCTCGTCGGTTGTTCCGGCAAAGCTGATATTGTTGAAGTACACATTGTAGGCGTTGTCGCCGGACGTACCGGACGCATTAAACAGCCGGAGCTGGGTGATCGCCTGGCCACCGGCGGGACTGAGCAGGTTGCCGATCGCCGCCGCGGTTACGCCGTCGATATGCCGTGTGACCTCGGCATAGTATGTCGAGGATGAAGAGATCCGGATCTTCACGTTGACACCGGAACGGGTGAAGGAGGGGGCGGAGTATCCATTGACGCTGCCCGCGTTGATGACGTAGCCGGAGCCGTTTTCATGGTAGAACTCGATGACATTCTGTCCGGATGCGTTTCGCAGGCTGAAACCGACGGTACCGCCGTTGTTGCCGTGATCGAGGTCGATGCTGAAGACCTGTCCGACGCTCAGCGTACTGCCGAGATTGCGCACCGCATCCGACCCGGAATCGGCCAGAAGCCAGGATGTGTTCCCGATATCGATCCCGCCGTTGGATGTGGCGTCGCCGCTGTTGTTGGCGGACGAGGCCCCGAGGCCGTGACCGCTGCCGGTGAAGCTCCACCCGTGTCCCCAGCCGGAGCCCAGCTTCCGCCAGGCATAGTACGTGGAGGCCCCAAACGCGGTCACGGTCATGTTCGCTTCGAGACCGCTGCAGACCGAGAGGTTGTCGGGTGAGTCGGTAATCACGGGGGCGGAGCTGACGCTGACCGCGAGGGATGTGGAGCTGATCGCATAGGGATTCTCCGCGGAAACGGAGATGTTCCCCGAGGCGGCGGTACCCCAGTCGACGGTGATCTGCGTGGTGCCTTGTCCGGCGGTGATCGAGGCAAAGTTCGGCACGCTCCAGGTATACTCCAGGGCGCCGGACACGGCGTCGATGGCGTACACCGCGCCGTCTTCACCCGCGCAGACCGCGGCTGAACCGCTGATACTTCCGACTGTTCCGATGGATGGAGCAGCCAGGGTGGCCCCGTATTTGTTCGACAGGTAGGTGGTGATCTCGTTGCGCTGGCTTCCACGGGCGGCCGTACACGACGTTCCATCCGAGGAACAGGTTGGTGTAGGTGGCGGTGGTGTTCTCGATGGCATGGAGCATGTGCGGCTCGTTGTAGGTGATGCCGGTTCCGATTTCGCCGTCGATATTGATGTAGCCGTCGGCCCCGCCGCCGAAGTCGAAGGACGCATCATCCGCATAAGCCTCTGCGGTTCCGTTGCGCCGGATTTCATTGAACGGCACGACACCTTCCCGGCCGCTTGTTTCCGGTGAACCTTCCCGCCGTGCAGTGGGTCGACGAGCTGTTCGTCGTCAACGAGCGGCTCGTCGCACACC
>JAUIHQ010000104.1 GCA_030432155.1 bacterium
ACAAAGAGTTTTTACGCGTCGCTCAAACGCACTCCAACGTAGACGCCATTGTCTCACTATGCGGCGCTCCCTACCTAACTCCCGACGCTCACCTGCCCGATCCGGACGATCTGCCGCCCCTGCTAATCGCGCGAATGGTTCACTGGTCTGCCGAGCTGGGCCACATGCTTGACAATGGGCGCGTTGCCATGGCCGTGGTGCCCCAAAGGAAGTCGCCACGCAGCGATGAATCAATCAAAGATGACGCGTCAACCGGTGCAGATGAATATGACAGGTATTTTGATGTGGAAACAGGCAATGGATTCCTGAGGAACATACGTCCCGGTCAGTCATCCGGATACACGGTCCAAACACCCCGAGGGTAATCCGGTCTTCCGCTTCCATACAGTTCCGGATCGAAAATATCATAGCTCTGAACACGACCGTCCGCGAACAGGTAGTTGACTCGGCCGTTATGCAGGGTCAAGGTCACGTTGTTTGCATTTGCCCATCCGAGCTGTACCCCCACGCTGGTGGGATCAATCTGAAAAGGGTCGATATTATTCAATGCGGCGCCGCTGGCCTGATTGTTGCGGTCGTGTGCAAGTTCCGTCAGCATGGCTGTGCTGGATGGTGCCGGAATCATGGACACAGGACGCATCTCCACAAGTCTGGGCTGATCTCTTCCTCCAAACCATCCGAGAAACACACGTTGACGCGGCCAGGGATCAAGCGGGTTACTCAATTCAAACGAATTGCTAATCATGGCCGCATAAGATCCGACGGCACGGTTTAAGTAGCCTGGAGTATTTTTAATCACCAGCGGCGTGCGGTGAGCAGGGCAGTGCAGGACCGCGATCGGGCTGTCCACGCTGGGCTTCTGTCCCCCCGATAGATAGGGTCCAATTTGTAAGGACCACCCCCCCCCCTGAACTTCGACGCGCGCGGATCCCGGCGGGAGCCTTCCGTAATGATCTCCGGCAAACATGAAAAAAGCCGACCCGATCTGTCGAACCTGGTGAGCGCAGGCGGCAATTTCCGCACGGACCCGTGCACTTTTTATGGCAGGAAGAAGCAAGGATGCGAGGATGGTCATAATCGCGATGACCACCAAAAGCTCAACGAGCGTGAACCCACTCGTTGGAGCCTTTGTCGCATTAGTACTTCGGGATAACTTCTTCATGCTCCATCGCCGATTACTTCTTGATTATGACCGATTCATCCACCCGCACATAGGAATCAACTCCAGCAGAAATCGGTATCGCATACTGTCCATTCTTCCTTGTTCCAACATGTTTAGAGTAATTCAAATGTTCCTTCCGGTCCGTATTCGCTGGAGATCCCGTATGCTGCACGAGCATGCTCGTACCGTGATGTCATAGCCTTCAAGATGCCTGCATAGGCAGGATCATTGTGCAGGCTCTTCAATTCCAGCGGGTCGTTTTGCAGATCGATCAGGTTGAATTCGTTCACGGTATAGAAATGAATCAGCTTGTACCGGTGTGTGCGTATCCCGTCGTGAGCAGGAACACCATGATCGCCATGCATGTAATAGTGGTAATAGAGCGCATCGTGTATCTCCGTTCCATCTTCGATTACGCGCTGCAGTGAAACGCCCTGCATGTCGTCGGGAATCCCGACCCCGCAGGCTTCAAGCAGCGTGGGAGCGTAATCGATGTTTTGCACGAGTTGATCATAGACCGTTCCCGGCTTGATTTTTCCGGGCCACCGCACCAGAAGCGGCATGCGCATCGACTCCTCGAAAATCCAACGCTTGTCAAACCAGCGATGCTCGCCCAGGTAAAAGCCCTGGTCCGAGCAGTAGACAACAATGGTATTCTCGGATAGGCCCTGATCGTCGAGGAAATGCAATACCCGTCCCACATTATCATCCAGGGCCGCTATGCATCGCAGGTAATCCGTTACATAGGCCTGATAAACAAAAGATTCAAATTCCTCATCGCTCAACACCCGGCTCCTCACGAACTCTTCCCGGGCCCGATATCCCTCATTCCACGCGTTGAGCTGATCCGGAGTCATGCGGTTCCACTCGTACTCACCATGATCTTCAGGAACCGCGTCCAGCCTGTGTGCATTCGGCCCGGGATCGCGCACCTTGAGATCCGCATTCCAGTGCAGATGCCTGGTGATCTGCAACTGGTTCTTTTTCAACACCTCGCAGCGGTTGCTGTAGTCGTCCCGCAGAGTAGGCGGTTCAGGAAAGGTATGCCCGTTGTAGAGGCTGTAATGGCGGGGCGGAGGCATCCACGGGCGATGCGGCGCCTTAAAGTGCAGACAGGCCAGAAACGGCTTTTCTCTGTCACGGCTGTTATCAAGCCAATCCAGCATCCTGTCCGTGGTCAGATCAGTGACATACCCCTGCCGGTTTACGATACCATGCGGGGTGATATAGTCCGGGTTGTAATACTTACCCTGTCCCGGAAGTACCTCCCAGAAATCGAAATCCTCCTCCCGCGGATTGTTATGCAGGTGCCATTTGCCCACCAACGCGGTCGTATAGCCTGATGCCTTCAATAGGCCGGGGAAGGTGACCTGATTCTGTGCAAGAGAATCATTGAGCGTCAATACGCCGTTCTGCATGCTGTGTTTGCCGGTCAGAATCGACGCGCGACTGGGGGTGCAGATGGAATTTGCACAGAAACTGTTTCGGAAGATCGCGCCTTGATCGGCAATCCGGTCGAGATTCGGTGTCTGGTTGAGTTGAACCCCGTCACGGTTCAAAGCGGATACCGCCTGGACCGCATGATCGTCGGAGAGGACGAAAAGGATGTTCGGTCTCGCCTTCATTCGACGCTGATCGCGTTACCTTTGACAAAAAACTGACATTCCAACCAGGGGACGGCGGAGCCCGCCTCTCCATGGATCCGGATATCCAGCGGACCACGGGGAGCGACAAAGTCGTGCTTCTCAACCGGCAGATCCGCTTGCTTATTCCAATTCAGATCGTAAACACCGACCGTGGAACCACCGCCGTACCACAAGTAGGATTCACTTGGAATCGACCCCTGGATGGAAAGGGATCCGTCTCCCAGTTCAATGGTCGGATTGACAAGCGACGTCGGGATTTCGGACAGCACACGGAGCTTGCTCACCCGGATATCCACAGCCGTTCTCGGAGGCACCAAGCCAAGACCCATGGAGATCTGCCGAAGCGGGCCGTATCGAGTGCCCTTGGTCTGGAAGCGCCATCCCCAGCGCGCATCCGCCCAGGCCGCCTCTCCGCACGGAATGACAATGTCCCTTTCCCCCGTGAAGTCGAGGGGCACAATGTAATCCCTGGGACCGGCCATATGCGCCTGGATGACGAGTATGGCCCCGCTGCCGTCGCCGGTCACCGTGAGACCGATTCCGCGTGCCTGGCTCATATCCGCATGACAGCTCCAGTAAGGAAGATCATTATCGTTCCGGATCTCCTCATTGCGGGGATTCTCAAAACGCACCCGAAGCCCGTCGGCTGCATCGAAAAAGCGATGGTCACCGGGACGCTCAATCTGACCCGCTTGGGGTTGGATATCATGTTTCGGAGACTGTGAAGCCCTGGGTGCAGCTTCAGATGACTTCTTTTTGTTCTGAGCGGCGGATTCCAGACCGGCCCCGACATTATAGTCATCAAGAAGAGCCTGATCTTCCGACGACATGTCTTCCCGGGATGGCCCGGCTGTAACCAGAGAATATGATTGTTCGTTGAATCCGTTCATCACGCGGATGACAAATTCCGGAGTTTGCGGCTGCCATGGATTCACCACGCCGAGTGTGTCTCCCAGTTTGATGTACTGCCGGGGAACGACAGCTCCGAATTCCGACCCCGCACTCCACCCAATGTCAATTCCCGGCCGCGCCAGCATTCGGCGGGGTGTAACCTCCACCCCCGATGCGCTTTGCTGAGCGCGGAAGATAACATGGTCGTCCGCCTCAAGCATGGATTGACGCGTTTCCGGGGATGCCTTCTGCGCAACTTCCCTCCAGGCGACGACAAGCTCGGCAACGAGAGAGGACAAACCGTGTTCTTCCAGGATTTCCGTCGTAATGCCAAAGAAGGGTTCGGGCTTTGCCAGGGTGATGCCCCGGGCGCCCTGGGCGACGGCCTTTCCGGTCAGGGCGTCGAGTTCATAGGGTCCGGTAGCCGGTCGGCCGTTCCGGGCAATGGTCAGCAACACTTTTCCGTTCAGACGCCGCCTGGCATCGAGTACGGGTTTGGAGCTGTTGAACCGATACTCAAACTGGCAGGACATCCATCGGCCGCCGGAGTTGTTGCTGGTCACGGGATGGTCAAGGTTGGTGTAGACTGCTTCGGAAAACTTGTCATAGCCCCACTTGTGATTCACCGTGTGAATCTCAGCCGCATCGTGCTCACAATGGATGATATTGTTGCGGTTGTAGAACTCCGCCATGCGCCGGCCCAGCTCTTCAACCAGCGTCGAGTCGCTGTCAGCGGTGAAGCACTGGTTGTAGGGGCGATACAAGCCGAGCACCCCGGCACCGGTTGAGTGGTCTGCTGCGGAGGTGTTGAAAAAGCCGCGGCGACAGTCCACCAGGCGCCAGACATCCCGGTCGGTGTCCAGAAATTCGCCCACATGTATGAGCTCGTTGCCAATCCGGAGGGTTTGAATATCGCTCCACGGAAACTTGTGAGCCGGGCCGGTTACGGTACGCGTGACACCGAGCGGCATCTCGAAGCCCGGGCCCGGCCGAAACCGCAGGGTCGTTTCACGGGCGGAGACATCCTGTTCCAGCGTGCCTTCAATCCATGTGGCCAGCCGGGGATCTATTCCGCCGACAATGTAGTCCGGGTCTGCATTTGCGATGGCGGCACTTACGGTATGAATCACAAGACCAACGCCCCGGCTTGCCGTGTAGTCGGCAAATGCCTGAAGATCTTGTTCGCCACGGGGGAATATCTCGGGATGCAGATGCAGGAATCCGTGCTCCTTGGGCCAGTACTCTCCCCGCCAGGTATCCGTATGCATGTAGAACTGCCTCATGCCCAGTTCCGAAGCAAAGTCCGCAAGCCGGTATAGCTCCTCGGGTGTTTTCGCGCTGATATTCAATTGGCTTTGATCTGAGAACCGTTTTTGCCAAATCGAAAGCCATGTTCTGGCGGTATCCACCGTCCATTCCCCTTCGATTCGCGGATGAGGCAAATCCTCATTGGCCCAGATATGGAGCAGGGTCTCATCTTCATCCGCCTCATCCTGCGGTGCATAGATTGCGAACCCACCCAACGGGACGTGTTCCGACCTCGCCCACAACCAGGGCCAGCGAATGTCGCATCCCGTTCCAACTTGCGTCATGTAATCAAGGGGGATCGCGCGAACCGGCCCTTGAGAATTAAGTTCAAAGGATAGCCAAAGCAAATTACTCTTTGGAACACCCTCTACACGCGTCATTCGTAGAGCCAGGTACCTGGGCGTCGCCTTCACATCAAATTCTATCCGGGTAAAGTCACCCAGGGAGGCGATCAGCCGACGACCGTCATACTTGACCGATTTGAACCGCATCGCGATGGGCTTGCCGGCCCTGTAGTCATAGCCGTGCAGCACAAACCCGCGACCGGGATTTCGACGATTGATGTACTCATCGCCTCCGGCGGATAAAGACGCCGGCCTTCCGTCAAACGCGAAGGTCAACGACATGGCCTTGCCGTCAGCTTCGGAAGAGTCGGCCGGAACGGCGGCGCTCGGCATGGAACCCACGCACAGAATGAGCACGAGCGTTCCCAATGACATGCCGCGAGGCTTGTTGCGCGTCAGCGAGTTCGATCGTTCCGCATGGCCTGAGTTGAGCGCTGAAAAGATCATGTCATTCCCTTATTCTTTCAAGGAGTCGTCGATCGACTGCCGGATCATCTTGTTTAACTCATGGTCCGTAATGTCGGTATGGTCGCTGGATGTCTCCATGTCGTCCGGATAGACGCCGCCGGACCATCGCAAGTCGCGAAACTGCCCATCCACGGGTCCCTGCCAGTCGGATTTGATCTCCGTCAGTTCTCCGTTCTCAACGACGGAGCCGGCAGGTGAGAGCGTTAATTCGGTTGTGTAGCGGAACTCAGGCTTTCCTTGATCATTCTGCTTAAGCGTGGAAGGAGCAAGTTCGTCCTCGGTCACCTGAATGGTTTGCCATTCCGGGGATCCTTTGATGTTTTTTACCACGGTAAATCTGCCTCCCGGCTTGCCCGGGTACGGTCTCCACCAATTGATGGTGAACTCAAACACAAGCGTGTTGTCCTCCGGTGATTGTACATCCAATAAGAGGGCGGCCCCCTTCGGTGCGCGGTACTTGGGGTCTTTCAACTTCCGGGTCCCGGCGACCCACCGGGCAGATGTACCCCACGCGAGGCGATACCAGTCACGCCAGCCGTGCTTGAAATCATCGATCAGCCGCTCCGGCTCGCTATCGGTTGCCACGACCTGTGCATCCTTTAGTTCCTCGGGCATGATCCGAAGCATATTCGAACTGAGGGCGAACTTGTTCTCGTAATTCTTTCGGCTCATTTCACGAACGTAATCAGATAAGTCCGCCTCATAGGTCACGTTCGCATAGACAAACAGGGGTTGCTCCGTGCTCATGACGGGGCATTCGGCCACCCAGGCATCTCCCTGCATCTCGGCTTCGGCATAGCGCCAGAAGCGGGTCAACACATGAGGATCTACAGAGTAGTAGATGTCAACCTTCTCGATCGGCATGGAGGCGTCGGGAACCAATGTGACGCGAGGGATACCGTTCGTCGTGTGTAAATTAGCCGATAGCTTGGGCGTATTCGGGAGATCGAAATTGTTCTTCAGAAACTGCTCGAATAACAGCAATCCACCGACACTGAATTCTTCGTCGTGATGATGATTGAGATGGGGCGAGATGGCATATCGTACGAAGGAGCTGCCGATATTCTTCCAATTCGAGTACATATTGTCCATAGGACCGGCAAAATCATTGCTGGGCCCCATATAGAGAATGGGACAGGTCAGTTCGCGTATATAGGCGATATTGTCGATCGTCTGCAGGAATAGATCACTCAACTCCTTGTCCATACCCGAACCCGGCATCCCGGAGACGACGCCCTGAGCGGACCCGGAGCCGCCGCAACTCGGAACCGCGGCTTTAACGCGCGGATCAATACCCGCCACGTCTACAGTCAGTTTGCCGCCCATGGAATGCCCCATCACCCCGATCCGCTCCGGATCCACTTCCGGCTGTTGTTCGAGAAAGGTGATTCCACGCCGGCACGCGAGGGTGAGGATAAACCAATTGTTGTTGCGGGGGGATTCCACGGCATCCAGGGTTTTCCCATCCGCCTTCATCACGCGGAAAAAGCGATTGTGCCGTTGGGTCGGATCAAGGGCTCCCCAATCGGTGTTGGCCTCCCCCTTCTTCAATTTCAACGGCGGGTGGCCGCCCCAGTTCACCGAAAGTCCTGCGTAGCCATTCCAGGCGGCCCATTGCACTTTCACCAAACTCGCTCTCTGGCCGCCACCATGAATATGCATGATTGCGGGGAGGTTCTTTTCTCCTTTGGGAAAGGCGTAGAAAGCAGACATGGTTGACTTCTCTCCCTTGAACGTCCCGACCGTGAAGGTCACATACCGAACAACCACGCCGTCTTCCTCCCACTCCCTGACGACGTTGACCTCGAGGGGTTCGGTCGTTGGATCGTAATCACCCCACAATTCCTTCAGGTTCTGGGGAGCACGGCCGTCCTGAAGGGGAGGCAACGAGTCCTTTGCCTGGACGTAAAGGACAGTCAGCAAAAGTGCGGCCCAACAAACAATCATTCTGGTCGTCATGCGGAATGCTCCTTTTCGATTTGTGCAAACGGTGATTCTGTACAACGTGAACCTGTATAACCCCTCAAATATTCGGACTGTTGCCGGCCCAGCGCTCATGGCTGCGGGGCTGAACCCGAATCATTTCGTCGAGAAGTCGCCTCGTTAGCTCGAGTTTGACCTCCTGATGCCCGGAATCATCCCACAGGTTGACCCGCTCCCACGGGTCTTCGACTAGATTGTAAAGTTCGCCGTATGAGCGATCGGCATAGTGAACCAGCTTGTGTGTCCGGTCGCGAATGCTGCGCAGTCCCTGCGCATCGCAGTAGACGGTATTGCGCGAAGCATCCCCATCCCCTTCGGTCCAGTAACCGGACAAGTCCTTGCCGTGCAGGTCCGGATTGGGCGGCAGCCCCGCGGCCGCCATGAAGGTGCAGGGCAGATCAACCGCACTGACCAGAGATGCCTCCTGTCTGTTCAGATCATGCGCCGCCGGAGGTTTGATGATGAAGGGGATGCGCATGAGCACTTCCGCGAGATATTGCCCCTTCCCCATCATGCCGAAATCCCCCATGAAATCACCGTGGTCCGAACAGAACACAATCAGGGTATTGTCATACAGGCTGCACTTCTTCAGTTCTTCGATGATCTCCCCGATCTTGCGGTCGATACATGTCATGTTGCTGTAATAGGCCCGCCGGGTTAGGCGCAGCTCGTCTTCCGTAATGTTATCGACCGGCATCATTCCCGGATTTCCCGAACCCGTGCGAAGTTGCTCCAGATAATGGTTCGGTTTCTGCTTCAGATCGTCCCGGCTTGTCACGGGCAAGTCGATGTCGGCCCCGTCATATTCTCTTTCATCCGGCAAGCCCAGTCCGTCGTAGGGCATGTGAGGTCCGGGAAATGAAATATGGCAGTACCAGGGCCGATCAGCCGGAGCGTGGTCACGAATCCACTCCTTGCCACGCTCGCCCACGTACTCATCCACGTAGTATTCGATCGGCGCGGTCCATCTGAAACAGAACCGGTTCTGCCGCTCGGAGAACGCGCTCAATCCGGAGGCGTTTGTGAATGCCGTGTATGCATTCTCGTTCTTCATGTCCCCGGCAACGGGAGGGAAGTGGTTGTCGACAATGTTCTCATAATCGTAGCCGTGGGGAATGTCCGTATCGCCGAAGTGCTGTTTACCGATACCCGCTGTGTAATACCCGGCGTCGCGAAGACGCGACATAAAGGTAACCTCACTTGCAGGCAAGTGGGTGATATACGTGGGACAGGAACATTGGGATGGGTACTTTCCTGTGAAAATCGCCGCGCGGGCCGGAACGCACGAAGGACTGGTGGTATAGGCGCGGGTAAAGCGTATTCCGTCCTTTGCCAGGGCATCGAGATGCGGAGTCCTGACCACACGGTTCTCGCTGCCCAAGCAGTCAAAACGCTGCTCATCGGTCATCAGGAAAAGGATGTTGGGACGCGTATCCGGCATGATCAAAACTCCATGGCCACATCGCGGCCTTCGATCCATGCGAGCATGTTCAGCACCAGGTAGTTCCAATTCTGGAACCCACGATTCAGTATGGGTTCCCCGGTTTCGGGAATATAATTCTCGTGCATGGCGCCGAATCGCTCCACGTCGCGCCCGAACAAACGAATGGTGGCAAGGGCAAGCGCGCGGGCTTCTTTTTCGTACCCGTAATTCACCAACCCCCTGAAAACGAGGTAGTTGCTGATTCCCCAAACCGGCCCGAGCCAGGATGAAGGATTCCCTGTTGCCCTGAGATCATACATCTTTTCCATTTTGGACAACGTACGCACACCGAAATCGGCTTTAAACGTTCTTTCATTCAGGTAGTGCTCCTTCACCATGCGGCCGGCCTGCTCCGGCGTCGCAATACCGGCCCACATGGGAAGGAAGCCGGTCCAGACGCCAATCCGCTGAATCAGGCAGGGCCATTGGCAGGGATTTCCGTGATGCAGTTCCCCGGACGATTTCGGGGTGTGATATTTCTTCAGATTGAGATCCACAGAATAGAAGAAGCCATCCCGTTCGTCCCAGCAATACTCAAGGATTGACGCTTTGATCTGATCGGCAAAGCGCTGGAAGTGCTCCCCTATTTCCGGTTGTTTCAGGCATTCCGCCAGATAGACCATTGCGGTCAACTCCTTATACAGGAACGTATTGAGAAATATGGCCCCGGAACTGCCGTTGGGGCGATTGAAGGTGCAGGGGTCGTTGTCGCCCACGAGACCTCCGTCTTCGTTCCAGAAAACAAGACCCGTTCCCGCATGGCGGCGGTGGTGAAGATATCCTCCCAGAAACTGTTGCAGCGGATAGAACGCCTCCCGTAGCCATTCCGCGTCTCCCCCTTCGGAGCGGACGATTAAAGCCGCATGCTGGGCCAGAACGGGTTTAGCCATGTTCACCACATGGCAATTGTCGGGCAAGCGGATCGTAAGATTCGTCTCCGGATCCTTGTTGGGGGGATTCACAATCACAATCGGAACCCACCCGCACCTTGAATAGGAGAGCAGATTCAGCACACAACCCTTGCTGTATTTGAGGGTATCCCGTTGTTCCTGAACGTCGCCGCCATCCATAACCATCTGTCGGAGAGCAATGGACGTGGCCCACGAATCCCAGTCCCACAGACTCGTGGCATATTGATCGCTGCCGGGTACAATATATGGGTATTCCAATACCCCGGATGGTTCCCGAAACATGGATTGGTAATGTTCGGCGATGTGGGTGCGAAGCAATTGACTATAACGCTTACTGCATGTGTCATTCATTCTGATTGAACCTGCATTAGAACACATTGGCTGACGAAATGGCGGAAACAGAATCGGCCATGTTTTCATAGTAAGCCCAACTCATCGTTTCCTCCATGCACTTTCAGCTCTAGTTTTTACACAAACAGCTGCATCGGCATACGGAACGATGCCGCGGATGTCGATGGCGCGAATAGAAAGCCCGTTGTATCGAGTCGTCCCATTCAGCGATGCAAGAAAGCGAAGGCGACGTCCTACTCTTTCACCCCGCCAAGCAGGATGCCCTTGACGAAGTACTTCTGAAGAAAGGGGTAGACACAGATGATGGGGAGAATGGTTACAATGATGGTGGCGGCCTTGATGGTTTCAGACGTGAACTGGACGACTGAAGTGTCGGTAATCCCCAGCTCCATGAGCTGGGTGTTGCTTTCCACCACGATTCGCTGCAGAAAGATCTGCAATACCTGCTTATGATCGTCCGTGATGTAGAGCAGGGCATCGAACCAGGCATTCCAGTGGAACACAGCGGCATGTAGATCTGGAACAAAATACGCCAGTCGCCCGCGCCGTCGATATGGGCCGATTCCGCCAGCGATTCCGGCAAGGCCTGAAAGAAGTTCTTGATGATAATGATATTGAACGCCGCCAACATGGTGGGCAAGACCAGCGACCAGATGGTGTTGATGAGCCCCAGCTTCTTGACCAGCAGGTAGGTGGGTACCAGCCCCCCGTTGAACAGCATGGTGAAAACGATAAGAAACGTAATCATGCTTCGGTGCGGCATTTCCTTGCGAGCCAGCGGATAGGCAGCAATCGAACAACCTACAACCGTGAAAATAGTTCCTGCGATCGTCCGAAGCATGGAGTTTGCATAGCCGGTGAGAATGTCGGGATTGCTGAGCACCATGCGGTAACTCGCCAGGCTGATTTCGCGCGGGTAGAGGTGAAACCCTTCCCGCTTGGCTTCCACCGCCGTACTCAGGCTCATGGTCAGCGTGTAGATAAACGGATAAAGGCACAAAAGGCCAACCA
>JAUIHQ010000437.1 GCA_030432155.1 bacterium
GGGCGGTCATCCTCGGCGCGATGGATTTTCTCGATCAGTACGACGGTGAGAAGCCGTTGTGCATGTTTCTCGCCCTCGGATATCCCCATCCGCCGTACTGTGTGGAAGAACCCTGGTACAGCGCGGTGGATCGATCCATGCTGCCTCCCCGGATTCCGGCTCCGGATCATCCCGGGGACAAGCCGTCCATCCTCGGAGAAATCCGCCGGGCCCAGGGGTTGACCGGATGGTCTGAAGAGCGATGGCGTGAATTACGGGCCGTCTACTACGGCATGTGCGCCCGGGTGGATGATCAGTTCGGCCGGTTCACCGATGCGCTGCGCGAGGCCGGCCGTTATGAGGATGCCGCGATCCTGTTCTTTGCCGATCACGGCGATTTCACCGGCGACTACGGGCTGGTGGAAAAGACCCAGAATACGTTCGAAGATTGCCTGACCCGGGTGCCGTGTATCGTCAAACCGCCTGCGGGCGTTTTGGTGCAGCCCGGCGTGAGCGATGTTCTGGTGGAGCTCGTCGATGTCGCGGCGACGGTCTATGACCTTGCCGGCGTCGATCCGGGGTATGACCACTTCGGCCGGAGTCTCCTGCCTGCGGTATCCGGCGCGGCGGTTGAGCACCGAGATGCCGTGTTCTGCGAGGGAGGCCGTAGAAAGGGCGAAACCCAGGCGATGGAGTGGCAAAGCAGTTCGGCAACATCGGACCACGGTTTGTACTCCCCTCGAATCCGCGCCCAGATCCGGGACGATGAGCCCTATCACTCCAAAGCGGCCATGTGCCGTACCCGGACCCACAAATATGTGAAGCGTTTGTACGAACAGGATGAACTTTATGACCTGGCGGCGGATCCGGGGGAAACGGTGAATCGGATTGAGGATCCGTCCCTTGCCGGGATTCGTGATGAGCTCAGAGAACGGCTCCTGACCTGGTACCAGGAAACAAGCGATGTCGTGCCGCGTGATACGGATCAGCGATAAAGAAAGGAAGGCTGTGCATTGAGAATATGTAGGAAGAATATCGGCTGGATCGCGGGTTTGATCATCACCCTGGCGGTATCGACCGATGCAGCAACCTTGCGGGCGGCGGATGTCTTCGGCGATCACATGGTGCTGCAGCGCGGTGTGGAAACACCGGTATGGGGGTACGCTCCGGCAGGGACGGAGGTTCAGGTGTCCTTCGCCGGTCATGACGTGACGTCAGTCGCCGATGGGGATGGAGCATGGAACGTTTGGCTTCCCGCGATGACGGCATCGGGCGAAGCCCGTGCGTTGACGATTCGCGGAGGCGGGGAAGTCGTCGTAGTCAAGGATGTGCTGGTCGGCGATGTCTGGCTCTGTTCCGGTCAATCGAATATGCAATGGGAGCTGAAAGACACCGACCATGCATCCGAAGTGATTGCCGCGGCGGACGATTCCCTGATTCGTCACAACCGGGCCGATCGCAGCGGCTCATCTCTCTGGGAAGTATGTTCACCGCAAACCGCCGGCGGTTTTTCCGGCACCGCCTATTATTTTGCCCGGGAACTCCGCAGCACAATTGATGTCCCGATTGGATTGATCAATCGGAGTGTCGGGGGAACCCATATCGAGCGCTGGATGTCGAGGGACATGACGGCGGGAACGACGTACGGGGCTGAGATGCTCGAATTCTGCAATACAGAGGAAGCCAGAGAGGCATTCAGCCGATATCAGGAGGAGGACCGGGCCTATCGGCAGAAGATCCGCGGGCTGACCCGGGACGAGATTCAGGCTCTGCCCAAGCCGGAATGCAGTTACAGCTCGCCGCAATTGCTGGCTCTCTATCAGCATGATGTGGGCGTGTTGTACCGGAAGCTCATCAAGCCCCTGCAACCTTATGCGATCAAAGGCGTGATCTGGTACCAGGGTGAAGCGAATACCCGTATGCCGGGGGGATCGGAAGGGTATGAATCATTGCTTCGCGGGTTGATCACCGGCTGGCGAAATGCCTGGGTCGAAGCGGCGAACCGCTCCGAGGCCGGTGCATTTCCATTTTTATACGTACAACTGCCGAGCGCAGGTGCATCACAGGCCTGGCCCGCCATACGCGAGTCCATGCGAAAATGCCTGGATCTGCCCGGGGTGGGAATGGCGGTGATAATCGATGTGACCGGAAACCTTCATCCTACGGAT
>JAUIHQ010000105.1 GCA_030432155.1 bacterium
GGGCTTTGCAGAGGGTTCGGGAGCTTCAAAATTGAGGGTGAGAGGCCGTTTCTCTTTGCAGAGGGGGAGGCGGCTTCTCTATGTACATTCACCGCGATTTGCTGTAAGAAATCGCCCTTTCCTGACGGTAGTTTGTAAGCGTATAGTTTGTCCTACAACAGTCGATGCATCCCGTTACCTCAAGAATTCTGGCGCTTTGCGCCTTCCTTCCCGCCGTTGCCCGGGCGGCCGACGATCCGGGTCAGTTTTTTGAATCCTCCGTCCGGCCTGTGCTGGCGGCGAATAGTCTTGCGGTGCACTGTCCTGCGGCGGCGTCGAGTAGCGATCGCCAACGCTGCTGGTGGAGAATGGTGTCCGGTTTGAAGTCAGCCCGCAGAATCCTTATCTCTGGCAGTTCCTGTCAGGGGCGATTCCGATCCTGATCGTGATCGGTCTGCTGTATTTCCTGTTCATCCGCCAGATGAAGATGGCGGGCAAGGGGGCGATGAGCTTCGGCAAGAGCCGGGCAAAGATGCTGACCCGGGGCAAGAACAAGGTGACGTTCAAGGATGTTGCCGGCGTCGAAGAGCCTCGGGAAGAACTCCTCGAGGTGGTTGACTTTCTCAAGGATCCCAAGCGTTTCCAGAAACTCGGCGGACGGATTCCCAAGGGTGTTCTGCTGGTCGGCCCTCCGGGCACCGGCAAGACCCTTTTGGCAAAAGCCATCGCCGGTGAAGCAAATGTGCCCTTCTTCAGCATCAGCGGATCGGATTTTGTCGAAATGTTCGTCGGCGTCGGCGCCTCGCGCGTTCGCGACATGTTCGAACAGGGACGCAAGCATGCGCCCTGCATCATTTTCATCGACGAAATCGACGCGGTGGGTCGCAGTCGTTTCAGCGGGATCGGGGGCGGTCACGATGAGCGTGAACAGACGCTGAATGCGTTGCTGGTGGAGATGGACGGTTTTGATACCCAGGAAGGGATCATCATGATCGCCGCCACCAATCGACCGGATGTGCTGGATAACGCCCTGTTGCGTCCCGGTCGTTTCGATCGCCAGGTATACGTGGACCTCCCGTCCCTGGCCGGTCGGGAGGAAATCCTCAAAATCCATGTAAAGAAGATCAAGCTGTCGCGGGAATCGGATCTGAACCGTATCGCCCGGGGAACGCCGGGCTTTTCGGGTGCGGATCTCGCCAATCTGGTCAATGAAGCGGCCCTGCTTGCCGCCCGCCGCGGCGCCGATGCGGTGGAACTGAAGGATCTCGAGGAGGCCCGCGACAAAGTGCGCTGGGGCCGTGAACGCCGCAGTCGTCTCATGGACGACAGCGAAAAGAAAACCACGGCGTACCACGAAGCCGGCCATGCCATCGTGCTGGCCGAAGTGGAGGACTCCGAACCGCTCCACAAGGTAACGATCATTCCCCGCGGGCAGGCCCTCGGAGCGACCATGCAGTTGCCGGAAAAAGACCGGTATACCCAGGGACGCCGGGCGCTTATCGGGATGTTGGCCGGTCTCATGGGCGGCCGGGTGGCCGAGGAACTGGCCTGCGACGACATTACGACCGGCGCCGCCAATGATATTCAGCAGGCGACCCGTATCGCCCGCTCCATGGTCTGCGATTGGGGTATGAGCGATGATCTCGGCATGCAGTCGTTCGGATCGAATGAGGAAGTTCTTTTTCTCGGCCGGGAAGTCGCACGGCAGCACGAAATCAGCGAAGATACCTCGCGCAAAGTGGACAGCGAGGTCTCGCGTCTGCTGAAAGAGGCGTACAGCCGGGCGAAGCAGATCCTTACCGATCACCGCGATAAGCTGGACCTGCTTGCGGAAACGCTTCTGGAACGGGAAACGCTCGATGGCGAACAGGTTGCGGAATTGATGAAGCACGGACGTCTTTTGACCGAGGTCGAACGTTCCGACGCGTCCTCGAGTACAGACAAGGCTGCCCAGGAAGTACAACAGGCGCCGGAGGTCGAAGGTAACTCTACCGTGATCGGCGAACCGTCCTCCAATCCATCGCCCGCGTAAACCGCACGGTACGCAGATCATCGTCCCGGCGGCCGCGGCATCCGTAACCGCTGCAAGATGCAAGACAATGACCGGGACGCACCACAACTGGACCATCCGAGACCGCACCCTGCGCTGGGGGCCGGCCCCCCTTATCATGGGTATCCTCAATGTCACCCCGGATTCCTTCTCGGATGGCGGCCAATGGGGCAACCCGGAGATCGCGGTGGAGCGGGCAATGGCCATGGTGGAGGCGGGGGCCCAGATCATCGACATTGGAGGGGAATCAACCCGCCCCGGCGCAGAACCTGTGTCTGCGACCGAGGAGCAGCACCGGATCATGCCGGTCCTGGAGGCCCTGACCGGAAGCAACATGGGGTATGCGTTATCGGTGGATACCGCCAAGGCGAAAGTCGCCCGGGAAGCGGTGGCGGCCGGCGCGCATATTATCAATGATGTCACGGCGCTTTCCGGCGACCCGGATATGCCGGATACCGCGGCGGCCTCCGGGGCCGGTATCATTCTCATGCACATGCAGGGTACGCCCCGTACCATGCAGGCCAACCCGGTCTATCAGGATGTTGTGGCCGACATTGGTCAGTACCTCATTGACCGCATGGGAACCCTTGAGGGGCGGGGCATCTCCCGGGACCGGATGGTTCTCGATCCGGGGATCGGTTTCGGCAAGACCATCGAGCACAATCTCGATCTGCTGCGGGGCCTTCCCGATCTCCGCCGGTTGGTTTCAGACCGGCCGGTCCTGATCGGGGCCAGCCGCAAACGGTTCATCGGCGCTCTGCTGGATCGGGAGGTTGATGACCGGCTTGCCGGTTCTCTGGCCGCCGCGGCATTCGCCGTTCAGCGCGGAGCGGCCATTCTTCGCGTACATGACGTAAAGGAAACTTGCGATTACTTCCGGTTGATGGATACACTGAATCCATCAGAAGGGTCATAAATGCCGATATTGGATAGACTAACGCTTCCCGGATGGGATGGTGTCCTTGAGATCGCCATCCTTGCCGCGGGCTTTTACTATCTATTGCTGTTCATTCACGGCACCCGGGGGGCGCAGGTTCTCACCGGACTGGCCCTGATCTTTGCCGGTTTGATCGTCCTGACCTATGTTCTTCAACTCGAAACGCTGACCTGGATCCTGCAGCGCTCACCCTTTTACATCGTGTTCGCGGTTCTCATCATCTTTCAAACCGAGATCCGCCGTTTTCTCGCCGAGGTGGGCCGGCAGCATTTTTTCAGCAGCACCGCGGCCGATACCTCGTACATCGACAGCGTGGTGAATGCAACGGTCGAGCTCGCCGACCAGAAGATCGGTGCGTTGATCGCGATCGAGCGGAATGTTTCAACCGTGGCCTACCAGGATACCGGTACCGCGGTGAATGCGGCCGTCACCTCGGAATTGCTGGCCACACTGTTCTTTCCCCGTACGCCGCTTCATGACGGAGGGGTGATCATCCGCGATAACCGTATTGCCGCCGCAGGATGTGTTTTTCCGCTATCGCAGAAAGAGGAACTCAGCCGCCAGCTTGGTACACGCCACCGTGCGGCCATCGGCTTAACCGAGGAAACGGACGCGGTGGTGGTTGTGGTGTCCGAAGAAACCGGCGCCATCTCGGTTGCGCTGAACGGGCGTCTTCGCCGCGGGCTGGATGAAGATCGTCTGATCCGGGTTTTGAATTCGCTCCTGAACCCCGGCCGGCTCAAGGCCCAGGAGAAGGGTAAAGCCGGGCGGTGGAATGTTCTGGCGAAAATTCGTCGAAACCGGACGCGGTCCTCAGGACCGGCAGCAGCTACGCATTCGGAGGAGCAGGGTGTCAGCGTCTGACCGGTTGATGGATCTGTTTACCAAGAACCGTGCACTGAAAATGCTCGCGGTCATCCTTGCATTTGCCACCTGGTTCACCATTCGTGATGCCACCAGTTTCCAGGACATGGTGCAGAATGTGCCGGTGGAGATCACGGTGGCCGGGGGCTGGGCCGTCCAGTCCCGGTCGATCAATACGGTCAACGTGATGGTGAGGGGTTCGGAAAGCCAGATCCGGTTTCTTGACAAGGACGACGTCCGGATCGAGCTCGAAGTGCGACCGACCACGAACGGAACCACCCAGATCATTCAGATCGGCACGGAAAATGTGGTTCTTCCGAAAGGGATCCGGGCCGCGTATATTGACCCGCCGGAAATCGCCCTCACCCTGGACCGGGAGAGTGAGCGCCGGGTTCCGGTGCAGGCGGATATTCTCGGTCAGCCGCCGGACGGGTATGACGTCGAGAGTGTCGTCGTGTCGCCTTCCGATGTGGTGATTCACGGGCCGGAACGGCGGATCGGATCGATCGAAGTCATTCGAACCGCACCCCTGGACCTGGAAGGCCGCCTTCGGTCCTTTCAGTTGAACCGTGCGGTGCTTTCGCCCGGCGAAAATTGGACGGCCCGGATTGAACCGTCCCAGGTCCGGGTGGAAGTTTCGATTGTCGAGCGGTCGATGCGAATGGACTTCACCAATGTCCCGGTCAATGCCCTGTTGCCGGCCGGCAGCTCGGCCTCGGTTATGTTCTTTCCATCCACGGTCAACGTTGCAATGAAGGGGCGGTCGGATGCCATGACCAATATTCAGCCTGCCTCCGTGAAGGCATTCGTGGATGCGGAGCAGTTGGCGCCCGGCGATCGCAAAGATCTTCCGGTTCGTGTCCCCACCGCCTCCGGCGTCGACATCATCGGCATCGATCCGCCCACGGTGCGTGCGGAGATGGATTATGTCGATTAAGCGGTGTGCCATCCTCGCCATTATCGCCGGCTGGATGTTGTCGTATCCGTCATCCGGGCAGGACGAGACGTCCCCGGCAAATCCGGAAGCATCCGGCGCCGCCGCGGACAACGGGGTTGGAACGGTTCTGGCGCTGATGGAATCCGACCGGCTGGCCGAGGCGGAATCGATGATCAGCCGAATTCGAATACAGAGGCCCGACGACGTCAATCTCATGTTGATTCATGCCAACATTCTGGCCGGCCAGGGAAAATCAAAGGAATCGGTTGAATTGTTTTCACGGGTTGCCGCTGATGAGGCGCTGGGAGCTGTGGCACAGAACAACCTCGCCTGGATTCTTGTCACCACCAAAGACCCTTCCGTATACGATCCCGAGAGGGCGATTGAATTGATTCGGAATGTACTCCTGAAAACACCGGATGATTACCATGTGTGGAGTACGCTGGCCGAAGTTCACTACGTGATGGCAAATTACGAACAATCCCTGCGGGCGGCGATCGAGGCCGTGCGCCTGGTCGAAGAAGTAGATGCGCCTCCCCGCAATCTCGCAACGTACCATGAGCAGTTGGAGAAAGCCCGCAAAGCGGTGAACGCTTTGCAATTGCTGGAGTAATGCAGATGAATTGGATTCGAGAATGTGCCGCCGTCACCATCATTGCCGGTATGCTTCTGCCGGTGGGATGTTCAACCGTGCCGCGTCCCGGCGATCGTGATGAACAGATCATTCGCCTTGGCACCGTGGAGATTCATCCATCAACCCGAACCCTGGTGACAACCGGGTATGTCAACCAGGTCGTGGGCTTGATCGAACTGTTTGCCTGCGGACCGAAGGGCAAAACCCATGAGAGTGTTTTCGTGCTGTTCGCCAATCCGCTGGATATTCAGACCGGGTTGCTGCTTCTGGGACTCAAACATGGCGAACCGATGGCAAGCCTTGGCATGGGGCCGCCGGAGGGCGATACGGTCGATCTTACCGTGGAATGGGAGGAAGCTGGTGAAAAACGGCGGATTCCCGCCGAAGACCTTGTTCAAGTGCGGGAAACCGGTTCGTTGCTTGACGGGGACTGGGTCTTCAATGGCTCGGTCATCATCGGCGGTCAATTCAAGGCGCTTGCCGAGGAAAGCCTGATCGCCACCTACTGGGATCCCTGGGCCATCATCAATACGGGCTCCCCGTACGGTGCGGACGATGAGGCCCTGCGGGTCAATACCAACACCGTTCCGCCTCTGCATACAAATATCCGCCTTCTCATACAGGCGCGGTGATTTTCATACATGCCGGTTCGATGGATCATTCTTGCCCTGGCCTTAGGGTGGGGCGCCTTACCTCCGGTACAAGCCCAGGAGGAAGAGGCCATTGTGGTGGTTGCCAATATTCGGGAGCCGGCCTCGGTCGAGGTGGCGGCGATCGTCGTCGGTCATCCCGCTGCCTCGGTCGATCTCGCGCTCCACTACATGAAGGCCCGACAGATCCCCTCCAACCGGTTGTGTCGGATTGATGCACCGATCGGCGAGACCATTACCCGTGAATTATACGAAAGCCTCATTCGGGATCCCTTTCTCGCATGGCTGCGGGATCAGGGCCTGATCGAGCAGGTGCGCATTGATCCGGCAAACACGGACCGGCATCAGAGCGGATGGTCGACCACCCGGTGCGATGTGAAGTATGTGGCATTGATGTACGGCGTACCGCTCCGGGTGGGCGGACTGCGCCCGTTCTTCATGGAGAGAGTGGCCTCGCTGCTGGATTCGCCGATGCGGCGGGACAGTGCATCGGTGGATACCGAGCTGGCTCTGGCCCTTTATGATCGGGTGCCGCTGGAGGGACCGTTCGGGAATCCCTATTACAACCGCTTGCCCGGCTGGATCCGCACCACCCCGGAGCGAAGGGTTCTGCTGGTAACGCGTCTGGACGGACCGGATCCGGAGGTCGTGCGCCGCATGATTGATGATGCGGTCCGAACGGAAGAGCGGGGCCTTCAGGGGCGGGCCTATTTTGATACCCAGTCCACCCGGGAGTCCGGCTATATCATGGGGGACTACTGGATCCGGGAAGCTGCGGCCCGATGCGACCGCGAAGGGCTCGACGTCTACATGGATCACGCGCCGGGCGTGATTGGACCGGATATTCCCATGGAGCAGGCCGCGATCTATATGGGCTGGTACGCCGAGCACATTCAGGGTCCGTTCCTCCGTAATGACTTCGCGTTTCAGCCCGGCGCCGTCGCGTATCATATCCACTCCGGAAGCGCCAAAACGCTGCGCAGCCGGGATCAGCACTGGGCCGGGCCTCTGCTAGCCCGAGGCGCTGCGGTTGTGATGGGGGCGATCGACGAACCATACCTCACGTATACGCCGGATCTGAGTGTGTTTACCGATTATCTTTGCAGCGGGGTGACCTTTGCGGAAGCGGCCTATGCCTCCATGACCGCCCTGTCATGGCAGATTACCCTGGTGGGGGATCCCCTGTATCGGCCGTTCCGGGTCAGTACAGCCTGGATGGGGGTGAGAATATCGCAGCAGGAAGATGTCTCGCCATGGGAGCTGGTCCGCGTCGCCAACCGGCAGGCCCGGTCGGGACAGCTCAACGTGGCCCTGGCCCTTCTTCGGGCGTATTGGCGAAAGACCGGTGACCCGGTCGTCGGGGAAAAGCTGGGGGATTTGTATACGGTGAATCAGTTGCACGACGGCGCCCTGGAGATCTACCGGGAAATCCTCGCCACTGTCGACTCATCACGGACCGCGGCCCGGATCGGTGCGAAGTGCATCTACCTCTATCGACAGCTCGAACAGGGACAGGAGGCGGAAGACTTGTCGGAAACACTGAAAGAACGATGGCCGGACGAACCGGCTCTGTCGCTTCTGGAACGTATCGATGACACATTGCTTCCGCTGCTGATCGATTGAATCCCCGCGGTTGGACTTGCCGATACCCCTGATGCCACGATATGAGGTAACCACATCATGATTGATTCCCATGCCCATCTCGACACATTTGACGAAGCGGGCGATGTAGAGGCGATGCTGAATCGGGCACGCGACGCCGGTGTCCGTGCGGTCGTGGCCATCGGCGGATCGCCGGAGGCCAACCGCCGTACCGTGCGCCTCGCTGCGGCATATCCCGGACGGGTTTTCGGTACGGCGGGATACGACCGAGACCTTGCCCCGCGTCCGCCTCCGGTGGAAGACGCCGCGGCCTGCCTGGACCAACCCGGTATGGTTGCGGTGGGGGAAACCGGTCTGGATTATCACTATGAACCGGAGACCGCGACCGACCAGAAGCGATTGTTTGCCGCCATGCTGGAACTGGCTGCCGAGCGAACCAAGCCGGTCGTGGTGCACAGCCGCGATGCCGATGACGATACCTTCGCCATGCTTCGGGAATACACCCGAAACTGGAAAGGCGACCCCGGCGGGCCGGGCGTCCTCCATTGTTTCACCGGGAATCGCGCATTTGCCCGGAAACTGCTGGATCTGGGCATGATGATCAGCTTCAGCGGTATCGTGACATTCCGTAACGCGGATTCACTCCGGGAAGCTGCCCAACTTGTACCGTCCGACCGCACCCTGATCGAGACCGATGCGCCTTACCTCGCTCCGGTTCCTCACCGGGGCAAGTCCAATGAGCCGGCCTACGTGGTACATGTCGCGGAGACCCTTGCCACGGTGCGCGGGGTTGATGTAGAAACGATCAAGCGGGAAACCGCCTTGAACACGGCAACCTTGTTTCAATTGGACGGGCAGACAGCATGACGACATCAGAAGGACGCAAAGCCATCGGGGTCGATTTCGGCGGAACATCGGTCAAAATTGCCTTGGTGGATGACCACGGGCGGATTCTCCAACGGAAACGGATTGAAACGAAAGATCTGCCGAACCAGGATGCGTGGTTCGATACGGTTTGCAAGGGCATTGACGAACTGAAGGGCGACTGCGACGTGCGTGGTGTGGGGGTCGGAGTTCCCGGATTCGTCGATCATGAGCGGGGTTACATTTACGAACTGCCCAATGTACCCGGGTGGACCGGGGTTCGGATGTCGTCGATCATGGAGGACCGGCTCGACGGTCTCCGGGTCCGCATCGACAACGACGTGAATGCGATGGCGCTCGGCGAGTGTACGTTCGGTGCAGGCCGGACCTACCAGCACGCAGTGTTCGTGACCCTCGGTACCGGGGTAGGCGGGGGTCTCCTGCTCAACAACCGGCTCTACCGGGGCGCGTTTTCGATGGCCGGGGAAATCGGCCACGTTTCCATCGACAAGGAGGGACGCGTATCGCCGCAGGGCAAAGGCGGCGTCGAGCAATACGTTGGAAACCGCCGGATCGTAGAACATGCGGTTCGATTGCTGGAAGAGGGGCGAACATCCATTCTCGACGATCTCTGCGGAGGCGACCGCTCCAAACTGAGTCCGAAGATCATCAAGGAAGCTGCCAACCGGGGCGATGGAGTGGCCTATGAGGTCATCGATTCCATCACCGACAGTCTCGCCACGGCCTTCGCGTCGATCACGTACATTCTCCAGCCGCAGGCCTTCATCGTCGGCGGCGGAGTTGCCGAAGAAGCCGAGCTGCTGTTCAAGCTGCTGCGGCTTCACCTGAATGAACGGCTGAGTCCCTACTTCGCGAACCGGATTGAAATCAAAACCGCGGAGTTGGGCAGCGAGGCCGGTATGATCGGGTGCGCAACCCTGGCCCTGATCGAGTAGTCAGGCGGACTCGCTGATCTTCGCCGCCGCCCAGGCGAGGAGTTCTTCCCGCGATGACACGGCTCCTTCGAGCTGCTGTTCATAGGCCAGTTTCAGGATCCGGCCGATGGCCGGTCCCTCCTTCATGCCAAGCCGTATCAGGTCGCGTCCGGTGATCCAGGGATCCGGCAGCACCGGTTCCGCGGCCAGCCGTTTTTGTTCGTCGAGAAGGAATTCATACGTGGACAGGTCGCCGTGGCTGCCCAGGCAATCCAATCGGTGAAGCTCAAGCTCCACCGGAAATGTGGGTGCGCCGATCAGTTTTCTCAGCGTCGAAGATCTCATGTCCGGTACATGCATGAACTTCATGTGGTTTCGCACGCAATGAACAATCGCTTCGGATTCCCGCCGCGGGAGCCGCAGCCGGGCGAGGACAGCTTCCGCCATAACCGCCCCCGCCTGGTCGTGTCCGTCGAAGCGAATACGGGTGCCGCCTTGACGGTCGGGACCGATCCGGAAGGTGGATGGTTTGCCGATGTCATGGAGGAGAACAGAATAGGCGAGGGGACGGGACGGGTCCTTCATCAGGTTCAGCATCAGCATCGTGTGCACGAAAACATCACCCTCGGGGTGAAACTGCGGAGGCTGTTCCACTCCCTTGAGATCGGCAACCTCGGGCAGAATCGGACGAAGAAGTCCGGCCTGATCCAGGAGGGTCACGGCGTCACCGGGCCTGGGTGATTCGCAGAGAATCCGGCTCAATTCCTGTTGAACGCGTTCCGCACTGATGTTGACGATCGCCCCGGCGTTGGCCTGCAGGGCTTCAAAGGTCTGCGGCTCAATGCGGAATCCGAAAACCGATGCGAAACGGACCGCGCGAAGCATGCGAAGATAATCCTCCCCGAACCGCAGCGCGGGATCCCCGATGGCGCGGATGATGTGTGCGGTCAGGTCGCTTCGTCCATCGACATAGTCGATGACCTCATCCGACAACGGATCGAGAAACATGCCGTTGATGGTGAAGTCACGGCGCTGAGCATCTTCCCGGTCGGAGCTGAAAGTGACCGAGACGGGTCGGCGGCCATCCTCATACCCCGCGTCTTTCCGGAATGTGGCCACTTCATAGTCGGCATGGGCGCCTTTGACGAGGATGACACCGAAGGCCTTGCCGATCGGTATCGAACCGGGAAAGAGTCGCAGTGTGTCATCCGGTCGGGCATCGGTGGCGATGTCGAAATCCTTGGCCGGAACTCCCAGTAGGTGGTCGCGGACACAACCGCCGGCGAGCAGAGCCTGGTACCCATGGTCACGCAGATGCCGGACCAGCTCGCGTGCTTCCGCGAAACGGGGATCAATCGGAGAAGGGGACATCTCCGTCAGGACGATCGGGCGGCGGTCGAACGATCATTGCGCACGCCGGGACGGGTTCCCGGACGGGTCCCGGGGCGGGTTCCCGCCTGTGAGGTCCCGCTGCGCCGGGCCACATGTTTGGCACAATAGCGCGAAAACTCATCGCGGTCCTTGGGCGAAATGTACGTGGGCAGGGTGCTTTCCAGAAGTTCAATGCGGATCAGGGCGTGGGCGGATGTGGCGTAATAATGGCCGGAATTCATGATGGCGGCCTTGCTGACCCGGGAAATGTTCTGGAACAATTCAAACGGAATCGGCATCGCATAATACCACCCCTCGATCAGAATGCCCCGGTCACAGGCGCGGTAGGCCCGCGGCATATAGACGAGCGGACGCCACTGGGCGAGGAGGGAGAAAAAGGATGCGTCCATTTTCGACGGGGTGATAATCTCCCATTCCTCATCCTGAAACCGGAGGAGATAACGGGCCATACGGATTTTGGCGGTCAGAAGCGTGATGAGAAACACGACGACCAGGAGAATGGCCATTTGAAGCAACGATCCGTCGATGCGGGATGAAACATCCTCACGGCTGACGATACCTTACTCGGTTATGATATTTTGCCTGATTTTGAATTGCCTATCCGTGACGTTTTTCTGTAATCGAACGACGACGTATCCCCGTTTTCATCCCATTGAATATCTCATCCAGTGA
>JAUIHQ010000106.1 GCA_030432155.1 bacterium
CAGATGGGCGGCAATATCGGCACGGCGGTGCTGCTGCTCGACGAGCCAGCGCCGGACAAGGTCTATGTGATCGAATGTTCCTCCTATCAGATCGATCTGGCGCCCTCTATCAACCCATCCGCCGGAATTCTGCTGAACATTGTTATTGGCGATGGCGCTGATGTTGCCCACGCCCGAGCTGATGTTGGTATTGAGAATCAGGTCGGCATCGTTGACGCCGTTGCTGGGACTGGTCACGCTCACCACCAGCACGTTCCCGGTTCCATCCGCGGAGATGATGCGGTTCACGGTCAGATCGTCGAGATTGGCGAATACAATGGCTCCGTCGTTGGTGGTCACCAGTCCGCTCAAGGGGAAGCCGCCGATGGCCGCATCGCCGCCCGAGATGTTGACCCGGTTGACCAGCACCGGACCGGCGTCGCCGATTTCCGCGGCCTGCAGGTTCACGATGTTGATACCGCCGTTGCCGGCACGACCTGCGATGAGGGGGGTAATGATCTCCAGTGAATCGTTGGTGCCGATTCCAAGCCGCCCGATCCCGCCGTTGTAGGCGCTGAGCAGGACTTCAGAGGCAATGATCTCCGGCAGGGAATCGCCGTTGTCGAGAATGGACCCGAGCTGGGCATTCACACTGACCTGGCCCTGGGTCGTGATCAGGGCCGCGAGCAGGATGTCATTCAATGCCTCGTAACGAATGTTCTCGTCGGAGGACAACGAAAGGGCGCCGTCATTCATGACGATCGAACCCAAGGCGGAATCGACATCCACGTCACCGCCGGCCAGCGACAGGATGTTGGAGTTCTGGGTGATGTCGCGGAGCGCCAGCACCGAGATGTTGCCGTTGCTGGTGATCAGGCTGGAGATCACCGCATCGTCGCCCGCGTCATACAGGATGTTGCCGTCGTTGACGAAGGTGAAGGTGTTGGTCATCAGGATATCGCCGGACTGGGCATCCGCGATCACCCACCCGGTCCCGGCGCTGATGATGTTGGAGGACTGGGTGATCGAGTCCTGGGCGGTCAGGCGGATGTTCCCGTTGGCGGTCAGGATCAGGTCGTCGACGTTGATATCACTGCCGCCGCCGTTCGCGGTGAGGTCGATGGTGCCGGCTTCGAGGTTCACCACGTAACCTTCGACGTTGATATCGCCGAACACGGTCTCGACATCGATGTTGCCGTTGGAAACGATGATCCCCGGAATCTCGGGGATGTTCGTGGAAATGGTCAGTCCGTCCACGCCGACAATTTCGATGGTGACCGGGCCCACGCCTTCGATGGTGATGTCATCATCCTCGAGGAGGTAGAAATCACCGTCCACCACGTAAGCCGCTACGGAATCGAGTGTCGATTCAATGGGATTGGCCGCCGACCCGACGCCCCCGGCGGGAGCGATCAGGGATCCGGCCGCGCCGATGATGTCCTTGTGGGTGTCTCCGTTGTCGATGATCCCGCCGTCGGCGGCGATCGCCACCACGGTCCCGGTTCCTGAATTCAGGCTTCCGACATAGAGGTTGGAGGTCCCGACATACAGGATGTCGCCGCCCTGGCTGCGAACTTCGGCGCCGTTGGACATGATGAGGTCGCCGTCGGCCGAGATACCGACAATATCACCGCCGCCGGATATCACGTCACCGGCCGAGAACTGGCGAAGGCGGGCATCGGCGATCAGTGTGATGTTGCCGCTGCCGGAAGAAATCTGGGCATTCACGATGATGTCTTCGGCAGAGTTGGAAGAGCTGTTGATGATGGCGATGTTGCCCCCGCCGCCTGCGGTGACGGGCTGAAGGACCTGGACCTGGCCGTTGCCGACCTGGACAATCGATCCGCCGCCGGTGGTCAGGTAGCCGGAAAGGCTGGAATCGGTCAGGGTGCTGCTGCCGCCGTTGGCATTCACACGCCGTACGGTGATGCCGCTGACCGTGGTGATGTCGACATCGCCGCCGATGGCAAGATTGATGCCGCCGGCACCGGCCCGGCCGGCAACCGACTCCGCGCCGATTTCCAACGCGTTGGCTCCGCCGCCGAGGGTTCCCACGCTGCCGTTCGGGGCATAGAACGCAACCTGTTCGCCGACCACATCCGGGAGTCCGTCCCCGCCGTCGAGGATGGATCCGTTGAGCGAGCGGACCATGACGCTGCCCTGGGTGGAGATCAGGCTGCCCACGGTTACGTTTCCGGATGCTTCAAACCGGATGTTCTGGTTGTTCCCGACGAGGGCCACGGTGTTGTCGAGCATGGAGATGGTTCCGCCGGATGAATCGACATCAATCGAACCGTTGGCAAGGGTGATGATGTTGGAGCGCAGGGTGATCGCCCCTCCGCCAAGGACGGAAATATTTCCGTTGCTGGTTACCAGGGTGGTCAGGGTGGCGGCATCGCCGGCGTTGTAGAGAATGTTTCCGTCACCGGTAAATCCGATGGCGCTGATCCCCATGTTGATGTCGTCGGCGGCAAAGACCGAGATATATCCGTTATCGGCGCTGATGATGGCGTCATTCTGATTCACGTCATCGTCGGCTGAAATCGACACATGGTTGTTCTGGGCCACGACCGGGGCGTTGATGGTCACATCCCCGGCGGCCCCGTTTGCGGACAGTGTGATCGAGCCGTTTCCGGCATGGATGATCGGCTGGTTGTTGATCACACTTCCATTGGCCGTCTGTACTTCAATCAGACCGTTGCCCTCGGCGATCAAGCCGTTGGTGAAGGAGGGAATATCAAAATCGATCGGGGCGGTTTCGAAACTGACACCGGTTACCTGGAAGTCCTCACCAGAACCGGATGATGAGATGTTGAAGTTGGTAATCGGACGGGCAGCCCGGATCAGCACTTCGGGAATGGTGCCAATGGTGATATCCCCGCCCGCGGAAATTTCCGACAGACGGATGTACCCTTCGGATGAATACCCGCCAACGGTTCCGAGCTGGGTTTCAATGGGATTGAACCGGCCGATCGAACCGTTGGTCGCGACCAGAAGGGCGTAGGCGCCGCGAATATCGACCACGTCATCACCGGCATCGGTAATTACGTCGGCCGCAACACCCACGACACCGTTGTCGGCGCGAAGGCCGGTAATGTCCGCGGTGTCCGCCGCCTGGAGAAATACATCCCCGCCCGTAGAGTATGCCGTTGCACTTCCCGCCATGTTGATGGTGGAGGCGCTTTGGTAGAGGATATCGCCGGAGGTGGTGATATCCCCCGCCCCGCTCTGTTGAATGTAGTCGGCGATGACGGTGAACCGTCCGGCATTGATGTTGGACTCAAGGAAGGTCGTCGTGTCGGAGTTGAAGAACACGTGTCCCGAACCGGCGTTGATGGTGCCGCCGTCATGAATGATCTGGGTCCGCTGATCAATGACGGTTACATAGCCCCCGGAGGTGGTAATGTTGTTGCGAATAAACACTTCGCCTTCCGACGTGGTCCGGCCGGCCACGATCAGCAGAAAGCCGCCCGCGGTATCGACGGGTGAGTTGATCTGCACCTCGCGGTCGGCAAGGAAGATCATGTTTGCTTCGTGATCCGCATTGTTGATGGCGCCGTTGATGAAGAGTGTGCCCGCGGCATCGAAGATGAGGATCGCGTCGTCGGTGATCTCTTCGATATCCATCGTGCTTTCAAGTACGATATCACCCCGGCCGCCGCCGCTGACCCCGCGGGTACGGATGTGCATGGCGTTGTAGTCGCCCATGAAATCCTCAACATCGTCCACATCCATGAAGCCGGTATCGCCGCCGCGGGGCACCAGGGCATTCAATGAGTCGGAAAACGTGAAGGGAAATTCGCAGTCGAATCCAAGAAAGTTGCAATCCCGGCGGTCGCCATCGTCATCGATGTAGAAGTTCGGAGGATCGAGCAGCCAGTATCCGTCCTCGCCGGCCGGACCCTTCGCATCAGGAAACGCATGGAGGTCTACGCCCTGGTGACCGCTGGTTTCGACAAACCCGCCTCGGCCTCCGGTCTCGCCGCCGCGCACACCGACGTATGCGCCTTCCTGGATGCCCAACAGGCCATTGGCGATGATGATATTCCGCCCGCCGTTTCCAAACAGACCTGCGTTGGCGCTGGTGCGGCTTTCATCGCCCAGCAGAATCAACTCATTGGCGTAAATCCCGACCTCGCCGCCTCCGAACAGGATACCGTCGGCGGTCACATCGCCGAACTGGCCGATACGGACGCCGCGCATGGTGATGGTGCCTTTGGTGTCGCCCGGGACCACGATTTCGCCAAGATTGCGGATCACGCCGTTGGTGATCACCGGGGTGTCGGAAATTTCGCCGGCCGCGCGGTTGATTTCATCCTCGGACCTCGGTGCGATATCAGCCTGACCGGCTTCGGTTTCCGGTTCGTCGTCGCCAAACGGGGCGAGGTCCGCACCGAAACCGGAGGTGGTCGGTTGCTCGACACCGTCGATGGTAATGGAAATTTCACCGCCGAGGGCCCGGTCGATCACCACGGACTTGCCTGCGGCCAGCGTTACATCGCCGGCCCGGATGGACCCGTTGTTGTCGATATTGGCCCCGACGAGGGTCACCCGCTTTGCATTGATCGATCCATTGTTGATGACATCGCCGCTGCCGCCGGAGAACCGCATGGTGCGGCTCATGAAGTCGCGGTCGGACATGTTGAGTCCCGACGCGACAAGCGCGCCGACGTTCACCTTGGCGGAGCCGGTAAACAAGATGCCGTTGGGATTGATGAGATATACCTGGCCGTTGGCCAGCAGACGTCCGGCAATCGTGCTCCGCCCGCCGCCGGTGACCCGGTTGAGGATCGCGGCATTTCCGCCGGGCTGAATAAACCGCACGGTTTCTGCCCCGCCGATATCAAAGCTGTCGTAATTGACGATGGCTGAGCCGGTTCGCTGGGTGATGAACATCCGGTCGCCGAATTGACGGATGGTCACACTTCCGGCACGCACATCCGCCCCCTGGGGCAATGCATAGGCCGGTACCACGGGGAACCCGAGCATACCCGCGATCAACAGCGGCGTCATTCCATCAGCCAGCCGACGCCAGAAACCAGTTTTTTTCATGAACATAGCGAGAACTCCTCTTCTCGGCCTTTTGTCTTAAAACAACACCTGCAGGCTGAAATGCCCGCGTCCCGATGTATCCGAATCCTCGGTCTCCTCCAGCGGGAAACCCCAATCCACCTTTGCCTGCACATAGTCGCTGAGCGACAACCGCAGTCCGAGGCCGACGCTGAGCAATTCGTATGAATCCTCCTCCCCGCTGAGGGAGTCCGCCAACTCGATGTATGCGCCATCCACAAAACACAGGAACTGCATCGTTTCGAAGGCCGGCGCATCGTCGCGACGGTCTTTGCCGAACAGATCCGGCAGCCAGGATGAACGGTAGAGCGGCGTGCGGTATTCAAGCTGGCCGTTCACGCCCGAGTCGCCGAGAAATTCGCGCTCAATGTAGCCGCGAACCGTGTCGGCGCCGCCCACGCCCTTCTGTTCGGAGGGAATCAGCGGCTCCGTGCTGTATTGACCTTCCAGACGCCCGAACAGCGTCCAGTATTGCTCCCGGTCGTCCTCGTCCCGCATCAGGGCCTGGGTGCGGGTCATGTAGAGCCGGACGATCTGGTAATCGGGGGTGGCATTCTGACGCTGCTCGTTGAATTCTTCCTCATCGGAGGCGCCGGGGAAGCTTTCGCCATGAATGGTAAACGCGAGCATGGCGGTGTTCAGTCCGTCCCACGCGTCCGGGGTCAGGCTGTCGTAGCGAAGGCTCAGGTTCAGGGGTGTTACCGCGACCTCGCGTTCGATCGGGTCAAGTTCGAGCGACTCGTCGAACAGGATATTGTCGTTCAACAGGCTGTGACTGATCCCGATGGCGCCGCTGAGGATATAATCGCGCGCCTGGACGAGGTCGAAATCGGCCTGGGCCCCGACGAACCAGCCGTCGCCTTCCAGTCCGACCTCGGTAATGATGTCTTCGGAATTCAATTCCGAGAATCCGGCATACAGGGAGAACCCGCCGCCCTTCCATATTTCATGGGGGAAGTAGTAGCTGAGGGAAACCGATCGAATGGACTCAAGGTCGACGGAAACCGGGATGTTCAGGGTCAGAATATCATCGTTCTTCGTGACGTTCAGATACTGGAGGGTCAGCCCCGCCTGCCATTCGTCGGTGACATCGGTGCCGTCATTACGCACTTCAAACACGCCGTGCAGAGGCAGGTCATCCTCGACCGATACGTCGAGATCGACGACCCGGTATCCCTCCTCGGTATCGGTCTTGACCTTCATATCCACATCCGCGGTGAGATCGGGATGGGCATTGACCCGGTAGAATGCATCGTACAGGACGGCATAGTTAAAGATATCGCCTTCCTGCATATTGCGGAATCGTTTCTCGATCTGGCTCCGGGAATAGTAGGTTCCCCGGTACGAAGAACCGGGTTCCCCGCCCCGCTCAAGAATGCTGATCGTGCCGATGCGGCCGGCATCCAGCCGGAAGGTCAACGATCCGTCCTCCTCGGGCTGGGTTTCCACCGGAATAAAGGACGCCAGGTAGTATCCGCGGTCGGCCAGCGCATCCTGGTAGGCTTTGGCTATCGATGAAACACTCTCGGGATCGAGCCGGCGGCCGAGGGTCTGTCTCTCCAGGTCGTCGCGCAGACCTGCATCATCGAGCACCGAAGAATCCCCCTCAATGGTCAGGGACAAAACCAGCACGCCGTCCGTATCATCTTCAGGAACCAGCTCCGGCATATCGGCCGGTTGTTCCTCTTCGGCCATCTCATCCTCTGCGGCGCCGGTAGCCGGGACGGGGGAGGAGGTTTCATCAACGTCCATCGCGGCAGCCGTCTCCTCCGCCGCATCCGCGTCTTCCGCAGGGGTTGTTTCGGCGGGGACAGGTGCGGAAGGATCCTCATCGGCGACGGCCTCCACCGCGCCTTCTTCATCTACAATCGCGGCCTCAGGCTCCGTGTAGTCCTCTGCTCCGGCGTCCATGCCCTCATCCATGGCCTCGGCCGTTGCTTCCGCCGCCGCGGAAGGCGCAGCCATGTCTTCAGCGGGCATGACGTCCGCCTCTTCAACTGCGGTCTCCAAGGATTCCTCGACCTCTTCAGCCTCGGATTCTTCCATCCCGACACCGGCAGCCGGCGCGGTCATCTCGTCCATCGCGGCTTCTGCATCCTCCACCACGTCTTCCGCCGCGGCCTCGACCGGCGATTCTTCCGCATCCGCCGGGATGTCATTGGTTCCGGCCTGCTCCGCCATGACGTCTTCGAGGCTCTTCTGGGGCTTGGTGATCTTGCCCTTTTGCCGGGACGCATTGTCCACCGTCTGATCTTCCACGCGGCGGAACTCCTGGTTGGCCCGGTTCAACCGTTCCCGGGCCTGCTGGATCTGCTCGGTGGACTCACGGCTGATTTCCTCGATCGACGGGATGTTGTTCTGGGCGGTTGCGGCCGAAGCGCCAAGAAGGACGATTCCCGCCAGCACGGCCCGGCGAAACATGATTGCCGCCGTCCATCGATTCGGTCTGTTCATTTCAGTCATGGGGCTGTGTTCCTGTTACTTCGTTATGACATCATCCGTATCCGGCGAATCGCTGCCGCCATCAAAGCTTGCAGGAACCCGGACAAGCTCGAAGAGGGTCCTGGTGTCCTGGTCATACCGGTATTCGCGATCGTTCGAGATGGCATACTTATCGACCATCAGTTGCTGAACCGTCGTCAGTTCAATTTCCTTCTCGTTGCGAAGCAGGGAGAGAACCTCGACCTGTTCCGAGGCAAGCTGCCGGGACGCGACCAGCCGCAGGAAGGCTTCACGGTCCTTTTCTTCGAGTGTGCGATGGACCTTCCGCTCGAACATTTCATCCAGATCCTCTCGCCCGGTCACGCCGCTGATATCCACATCATCCCCGCGGGGGGTGAGAACATAAATGACGCCTTCTTCCTCGTTGAACTCGTAATTCCCATCGGGATCGATCTCGAACCGCTCGTTGAGCTCATTCCGGAACTTGCGGATTTCAAGCTGCTTCTCCTGCATCAGCCGGCTGATCACGAGGAAATCCTCCTGCGCTCTACGCCGGGCCGCCGTGATGTTGAGGAATTCCTGCTCGCGGGCGTCGGAATCAAGGCGGATATGGGCACGGGCCACGACCCGGGCGGGTGCGGCATCGCCTTGCTGCATGCTGATCGTCCCCCCGCCCGCAGCGCTCGAAACCTCCACCCGTTCATCAGTCGTCTTCTCTTTTTTGCTGTCCTGCTTACCGCCGAACAGACTCCATGCCTGGGCGGAAGCCGCCATTGCGCATACCAGGGTTGCTGTCAAAATCAGTCGTACCATGCTGTCCTTACCTGCCTTCGTTTGTGTTCACGGTTTCGTGCGTCAGTACGGGAGCACCGGCTGAGCCCCGGCCGAACCGAGGGTGAACGTGGTGAATCCATCCGTACTCTGATAAATGAACCAGGTTGCGGTTCCCGGGTCGTATACCGCGAAATCGCACACCCCGTCCCCGTCATAGTCCCCGGGGTTCGGAAGGGCGGCGGCATACCCGAATTGCTGCGACATAAAGCCGAGGGAGGACCGGAAGACCAGCCAGTTCCCGGTCGGAGGATCGTATACGCCGATATCGGTCACGCCATCGCCGTCATAATCACAGGGGACCGGGGTCACGCCGCCGAACCCGAACTGGATGGTGGTGAAGCCCAGGGTGGACCGGAAGATGTACCACTGGAAGGAGGCGGGGTCGTACACCGCAACATCGGTGACATCGTCGCCGTCGTAATCCCCGTTCACCGGAATAACGCCCGGGAAGCCGAACTGGATCTGGATCGGACCGAGAGACGAACGGAAGATGTTCCACATGCCGGACGGGGCATGAAAGACCCCGATGTCGGTCACACCGTCGCCATCGTAATCCCCGGGAACCGGGGTGGTCGGGCTGAAGCCGTACTGGACGGTGGTGTAGCCGAGGGTGGACCGGAAGATGTACCACATGCCCATGGTCTGTTCGTAGACCGCGATATCCCAGATGCCATCGCCGTCGTAGTCGCCCGACACCGGCACCACACCGGCGAAGCCGAAGGGAATGGAAAGTTGACCGGCGGTGGAGGCGAGAATCGACCAGGTAAAGGTCGAGGGGTGGAAGACGGTGGCGTCGCTTATGCCGTCGCCATCAAAATCGTTGCCCGCCCGGCCGTTCACAAGCTCGATGGCGAGAACGGCGACATTGTTACTGGTCTGCGGATCCGGCTCGGTCGCCTGCACGGCCACGGTATTGGTGATGACCGCACCCACCGCATTCGGCGTGGTCACGTTGATGCTCAACGATGTAGAGGCCCCCACCGGCAGGGTGGGAATGGTGCAGGAAACAATCCCGGCGTTAAAGACACAGCCGGAGGAGGCGGACACAAACGTCACGCTCGCGGGCAGGGCGTCGGTCACGGTTACGCTGGTGGCATCGCTGGGGCCATTGTTGGTGATGGTGATCACATAGGTCAGATCGTCGTTGTTGGCCGCGGGCAGAGAGGCCGCCGCCTTGCTGACCCCGATATCCGCGGAGGTCTGGATGACCGTCAACTGGGTAACCGTGTTGTCGGACAGGTCGACATCAAACAACTCACTGCTCACCACTGCCACGTTGGTCAGGACGCCGCGGGCCGCGGGATCGACGGTCACGGTTACGTTGAACGCCCCGGCATCCCCGTCGAATACGACCCCGAGGTTGGTCACGTACGCGCCGGTGGGCGTAACCTCGGGCGGGAGGGTATCGGTCACGACAACATTGGTCGCATCGGTGGGCCCACGATTGGTCACCGTCACCGTGAACGTCAGGCTGCTGCCCGCCACCGCGGTGGACATGTTGATCTTTGAAATATTGAAGTCGGCCATCGGGGACACGGTCTGCCCCACATCCTCGGTCTGGGTGCTGTAGGCTGAGGTCGACCCGTTGGAGCTCACATTGACCCCGGTGGTTCCATCGGGATTTCCGTCGGAACGGTCCCACGCCCGGACCTGAATCTGACCGGCAAACCCGTTGAAGTTCGGATCGGGTACGAACCGGATTCTCGCGTTGGTGCTCAACAGGACGGCAAGGGAGTCGGACGGGTTCGCAAGCGTATTCCAGTTGGTACCGCTGTTGATGGAATACTGCCAGAAGCCATTGCTGTTATCGGCTCCGACAACCGCAAACCCCTCGGGGTCGCCGTCCAGATCGGTGATGCGGTCGCCGCCTGCGCTGGCGATGATCGCCCCGACGGTGCTGCCCTGGTTGGTGAAGTTATCCTCGAAAATCATGGCCACGCTCATCACCCCGTTGTTGTCGAGCACCGGAGCGGCATTGACCCCGATGGCAATGACGGAAACCCGAACCGTCTCGATACCGGCGCTGAAGGCCGTGGAACCGCCATTCACCGAGGCATTCACGCCGGTCGCTCCGCTGCCGAGAATCCCGGATTGATCCCAGGCGCGGAACGACATTTCCACATCTCCGCTGAACAGGGCATCGGGCACAAACCGAATCTGGTCGTCCTGATCGAGGAGTACCGCGGCCGCATCCCCCACTCCGCCGAAGGCCAACCAGGACGCACCGGCGTTGATGGAGTACTGCCACTCGCCGTTGGTGTCGTCGACCGCGATCACCGCCATGCCTTCAAGCGCTCCGGGATCGGGATCGGTAATCCGGTCCCCGCCGGTGCCGGCGACGATCGTGCTGACCTCGTTACCCAGCGGGTTGGTGTTCCCCTCGCTGATGCTGGCCAGGATCATGTTACCCGTATTGTCGAGAGTCGGTGCGGTGTTGGTGGATACCACCGTGATGGTGCCGGTTTCACTGACGAAAGAAAACGCGGACGAGCCGCCGACCACGGATGCATCAACCGCAACATCGCCACTGGCCGACCCATCGGACTGGTCCCAGGCATGAAAAACGATGGAAGCGGGCCCGGAGAAATTGGGGTCAGGAATGAACCGGATCAAGGCATCGGGGTTCAGCAGGGTGGCGCTGTTGGTACTGACCGGGCCGATCAGATTCCATGCCCCGCCGCCGTTGATCGAGAATTGCCAGATGCCAAAGGTGTCCTCCACCTCGACAATGGCAATGCCCTCGGGATCGCCGACATCGGAATCGGTTATCCGGTCCCCGCCCGCGCTGGCCACAAGATTGGACACGGTGTCGCCGGGGCTGCTGAAGGTGTTGACGTTGATCGGGCTGAAGGTCATCGAGCCGGTATTGTCGAGAACCGGCGCTTCGTTGACGTCGATCACCGTGACCGTCACCGTTTCCGATGCGGAGCTGAAGGCGGTGGTGGCGCCGTTGACCGAAGCATCGACCCCGGTATCGCCGATGGCGCCGGTCGTCTGGTCCCAGGCCCGCACGGTCATGGTGACATCGCCGAAGAAATTGGACGCAGGGACAAACCGGACCACGTCATTCGTACCGATCAGGATGGCACTTGCATCGGCGGCGCTTCCGACATCGCTGAAGGATGCGCCGGCAT
>JAUIHQ010000107.1 GCA_030432155.1 bacterium
ATATCCATATAGGCTATGGATCCATGGGCGGCTGGGATCCGTTCGGACCTGAACGCATCGTCACCCGCTCACGGGGAAGTGTGCTCTATGAGCTGGACGGCCTCTCGGCGCTGGACCTTTACAAAACCTATCTTGGCGACCACGCCGCGGGTCTGCCGGCGGCAGGCTTGCTGTTTCCCCTCGCCCTTAGGATGCATAATGATGAAACGGAAATTGTGCGGACGATTCTTTCCATCGATGAAGCCGACAACAGCATGACGTTTGCCGGGGATATCCCGGAGGGATCCTACGCCCGCTTGATGAAGGCCAATTTCGACCGACTGATCGACGGCGCGGTAGGCGCGGCCGGTCAGTCCGGAAAGCGGCTGCTCGGTCATCCGGCGCAGCTCGCGCTTTTGATCAGTTGCGTCGGGCGCAAGATGGTGTTGGCTCAGCGGGTTGAGGAGGAAGTGGAAGGTGTTCGGGATGCCCTGGGGACCGACACGGTGCTATCAGGATTCTATTCCTATGGCGAGATCTCACCGGTTGTTGAGCCGGGTCGCTGCGCCCTTCACAATCAGACGATGACCATCACCACGTTGTTTGAAGATGAGTCATGAAGGATTTTCACAGCCTACTATTGCGGCAGATCCGCAAGACCGTCGGCGACGATGACAAGCTGCCGGATTCGCTTCGTCCCCTGATCGAACTCGTCAATCAGGCCTATCGGCAGTCGGATACCGACCGGACCATGCTGGAAAGGTCTCTCGAGCTGACATCCCAGGAGATGATGCAGTTGAACGCAGACATCCGGGCTGTTCTCGAGGGGCTGCTCGATCAATATTACTGCGTGGATGAGTCGGGTACGATTCTCTATTCGAGGCAGGGCAGCCCGGATGCGCATTACCGGCCGGAAGAGCAAACCCGGGGCCGGAAAATCCAGGACATGCCCGATCCGGAGGTTTCGGAACAGTATAACGACGCGCTGGCCCGGGTGAAACAGACACATGCCATGGAGTGTTTTGAGTATCGACTGAAAAAAGACGGCAAACCCATGGTGTATGAAGCCCGTTTTGTTCCGCTCCACAATGCACAGATCGCGGTGATCATCCGGAATGTGACGGAGAACCGTCTGGCCCGCGAACGGGAGCAGGAATTGAACAAGCGGCTGGCGCGATCCGAGCGGATGGAGTCACTGGGCATACTCGCCGGCGGCGTCGCGCATGATCTGAACAACATCCTCTCCCCGCTCGTCGCCTACCCGGACATCATCCTGCATGACCTGCCGGACGATCATCCATCCCGCCGCCTGATCGTCCAAATGAGGAATTCGACGGTCCGGGCATCGGCAATTATTCAGGATATGCTGGCACTGGCCCGCCGCGGGAACTACAAGAGCGAACCCGTCTCTCTTAACAACGTGATTACCACGTATATTCAATCGGCCGATTTCGCGGTACTCCAGAACCGGAATCCCGGCACAACCTTTTCGACTGACCTGAAAGACGACCTGCCCCTCATCGAAGGAGCCGGCCATCATGTAAGTCAATCCGTGATGAATCTCGTTACCAATGCGTATGAAGCCATCGAGAACGGCGGGCGGGTGAAGGTGTCCACCGACGTCGTCGAAGTCGATCAGGACAAGGGGAATTTCGACACCATCACCAAAGGACGGTATGTGCGCCTCTCGGTCTCGGACAACGGAATCGGTCTGGACCGCGAGGAGCTGGATCATATTTTTGAGCCGTTTTACAGCAAGAAGCGGATGGGCCAAAGCGGTACCGGTCTGGGCCTGTCAGTGGTTTACGGAATGGTCAAAGACTGCAACGGTCATATTGACGTTCAATCCAGACCGGGTGATGGAAGCCGGTTTGACTTGTACTTTCCCGCTTCCAGCGTGTCCGGCACGGTCGCGGTCTCCCCCACCGAGAGCAGGGACATCACCGGGAATGAGCATCTGCTGGTTGTCGATGACATCAAAGAGCAGCGGGAGCTTGCGCAACAGCTTCTTTCCCGACTCGGCTACCGGATTTTCACCGCGGCCAACGGGCGCGAGGCGGTGGACTGGCTGCGATCGAACCACGCCGACCTGATCCTGCTCGACATGATCATGGAGCCGGATTACGACGGGCTTCAAACCTACCGGGACATGCTGACATTCCGACCCGGGCAGCGGTGCATTATCGTCAGCGGATACGCCGAAACCGACAATGTGAAAGAAGCGCTGAAGCTGGGGGCATCCAACTTCGTCCGGAAGCCCTATACCATGGCCATTCTCGGCCGCGCGATCCGCGAAGCTCTGATTTGACCGGTGACACCGTCGCAGCCGTCAGGTCGGCTCTTTCTCCATCCCCATCACATTGCGGAATGCATCCAGCGTGAACGGTTTCTGGAGGAAGTCGGCAATGGTCTTGCCCGCAAACTGCACCAGCGCCTCGTCCTCCGAATAGCCGCTCATCAGAACAACCGGGAGATCCTTTCGCAGATTTCGTAATTCCTGCAGGGTTTCAACCCCGCTCATTCGAGGCATGGTGACATCGAGCAGAACACCGGAGATCCGGGCCTCGTTCGTCTTGAAGATTTCAATCGCCTCCACACCATCCTTCGCAGTCAGGACATCCACCCCGAGCCGCTTGAGCATGGCGGAGGCAACCTGGCGGACAGCCTCGTCATCATCGGCCACGAGAATCGCTTTCCGCTCTTCGCTCGACATCGACGTGGCAATCCCGGCAACACCGGATTTCCGGGCTCCGACGACTTCGATGGGAACCAGTACGGAAAACGTCGTTCCTTTGCCGACCTCGCTTTGAACTGTCATCGTCCCATGGTGCGCCCGGACGATACCCATGACGGCAGCCAGTCCAAGGCCCCGGCCGGTAAATCGGGTGGTGAAGAAAGGATCGAATACCTTGGGTATATGTTCGGCCGGAATGCCGGAACCGGTATCGGAAACGCGGATCACGAGATACCGGCCGGCGGCGAGATAGGTGCCGGAAAACAGGTCCTCCACTTCGTCAGGTTTGACTTCCCGGACCCCGGTTTCCATCCGGATCACCCCTTCGCCGTCGGTCAGCGCTTCCGATGCGTTGGTCACAAGGTTGAGAAGTACCTGCCGGAATTGATCGGCATCCACCTTCACTTCGGGAATCGATTCATCCAGCTTGTCCTCGCGACGCGCACGCTTGTCGATCGCGGCCCCGATAAGCGTTTCCATCTCACGAATAAGGTGATTGATGTTTACCTTTTCCTCACTGCGGGGCGTTTTCCCCGAATAGGCGAGCATCTGGGAGGTCAGGTCAGCGGCTTTGCGGCCCGCTTTTCCGATTTCATGAAAATATTCGTGGAACGGGGAATCCTTGGAGGATTCACTCTCACCGAGCTCGGCATTGCCGATGATGCCGACCAGCAGATTGTTGAAGTCGTGAGCGACACCGCCGGCCATGGCGCCCAGGCTCTCCAGCTTCTGGGTCTGCCGCATACGACGCTCAACGTCCCGGTGGGCATTCTCCGCAGCGTGACGCACCTCGATTTCACGGGTCAGGTGAAGATTGACTTCAGCCAATTCCCGGGTTCGTTGTTCAAGCTGCCGTTCAAGACCGGCCCGCGCCTCCCGAAGACTTGCCGATTCCTGTTCCCGCCGGGTACGTTCCGACCGCAATTTTTCAGCCATGGTGTTGAAGGCTGTCGCCAGCCTGCCCACCTCGTCGTGGCTTTCGATGTCGATGCCGCCCTGCAAACGGCCGTCGCCGAGATCCCGGCAGCCGAACATCACGGTACGGATGCGGCTGGTCAGATCCGCCGCAATCAGGGATGCTGCGAGCATGGCCAGCACAAGGGCGACGCCTGCGGCTACGCCTCCGGTTACTGCAAGTTTGTGGATGGCCGCCGCAGCCTGGTCGGCACGTAGATCGAGGCCGACCAGGTAACGCCCTTCTCCCCCCGCCACCGGCGCATAGCCGGACAGGAAATAGTTTTTCCCCTGCCGGAAAAGCTGTTGATCGACGGTCCCTTCTGAAAACCCGGCCAGCAACAGGTCATCCGGTTTGCGAACCAGGGTTCCGGGCAGCGCCTGCATGTCGGAGTCGTCGGCGTCCACCACGAACTCCACTTCCTTCCCGAGCCGTCGCAAAATGTACAGATTGGCGATCTCCGGATCCGCCTCCCGAAAACTTCGGAGGAGAGAGAGATACGTCTGGTACACGGGAAGCTGGACGGCATTCGCCGAGGTGACCGCGTCGAGGTCCGCCGTTCGGAGGGTCCGGCCGGTCAGGACCGCGGTCTGCCGTACACGATCTCGAAGCCCGGACAGAATCATATCTTCCGCCTGCCGGTATACATAGAACCCAACCGTACCGAGAAGAACGGCCATCGCCAGCAGGTGGCTCAACACTAACTTGTTTCGTACGGTGGATGCCATCAGGTTGATACAGGGCTACCCCGTTCCACCGCCGACTTCCAGTTCGAGGGCCCTGTGAAATTCATCGATGGTAAAGGGTTTCGATATAATTCGTGTCTTTTCCGATTCCATAAACGATTTCATTCGATCGTTCAATACATCTCCGGTCATAAACAGGAAGGGGCAGGCCCGGACGGCGGAGATTGCCCGGTAAAACTCCTGACCGCTCATCCCCGGCATTTTCCAGTCGCAGAGAACGACATCGTAGTCATGATCACCGGCCAGCCGGAGCGCGTCGTTCCCATTGGTTGCGGTATCGGCATAGATCGAACTCCGCTTCAACATGTCGGCGATCAGCTTGAGAATCGCCGGCTCATCATCCACCACGAGGGCTCGCAATCCTTTCCGGTACGCGCGGGAAGGTTTCACGTCGTTCCGGTCATGCCGGTCGCCATCGGCGGTTGCCACAGCGGGAAGTTCGATCTCGAACGTGGTGCCCTCCCCGACCCGGCTGTGCATCTGGATGGTGCCGTCATGTTCCTTTACAATGCCGAAGGACACGCTCAGGCCCAATCCGGTGCCGCGCCCCTCTTTCTTTGTTGTGAAGAAGGGGTCGAAAATCCGGGACTTCATTTCCTCCGGGATGCCGGGCCCGTTATCCCGGATGGTGAGACGGACCGTATCGCCCGATGTGTCGGTGATGATGTCGATGGTCCCTTCGCCCCGATCATCCTCGATTGCCTGACGGGCATTGTTCACGAGATTCATAACCACCTGCTGAAGCTGCTGGGCATCGGCATTCACTCTGGGAATGTCGTCGCCGAACTGCCGTATCACCTCGACATTGCCGGTCTTCAATTCGTAGTGCATGAACTGGATGACGTCGTCGATGATATCATGCAGGTGTACCGGCTTCCGCTCCGGGCGTTTCTGACGTGCAAAACTGAGCAGGTTCTGAACAATTTTATGGCTTCGTTCCGCGGCATCGGCGATGAGCTGAACATCATCGCGGTAGGATGCAGGCAGCTTGGATTCCTGCAGGTACTGGGCGTATCCCACCAACACGGTCAGCGGATTGTTCAGCTCATGAGCCACGCCGGAGATGAACTCACCCACCGCAGAAAGCTTCTCCGACTGTACCAGCCGCGCCCGCGTGTCGCGCAGGGTCGTGACCGTCTCCTCGAGGGCGGCCCGCGACGCGGCGAGGCTTACCGCCATCTCATTGAACGCCCGTGCAAGCTGTCCGAGTTCATCCCGGGATTGGATGGGAATGGCCCCGGAAAAATCGCCTTTCCCGATGGATTCGGCGCCGGCCCGGAGGTCAACCAGCGGGCGGGTCACCCGTGTCAGAATCAGCCAGGTACAGACAACCCCGATCATGACGGCGAAGAAACCGATCAGCCCGAGCAGCGTCTGGGTTTCTGCGAGACCGGCAAGCGAGGGTTCGAGGGAAAACAGGAGCGTGTATTGTATACGGTCATCAAACATCCCCTGCCGCATGACATAGCGCTGTTCATCAATGACCGCGTCAGTCCGCAACGGGCCGTTGCCGGCGGAAATCCCTGCCGTCTGGTCCGGCAGGTCAACCTCGAGGGTTCTGATCAACCGTTGACCGCCGGCGGAAAACATCACATCACACCCGGTTAACGCCCGGTACTCAAACATGGTCGACTCATCGATATGACGGGCGACAATCAGGCTGCCGTATACCGTGCCGCCCACCCGAATGACCTGTTCCACCGCTTCCACGGCATGGGCGCCAGCGTCAAAGATCATGCCGGTAAGATCGGGGGACCCTGTGGACACCAACGCCTGGTGAAAGCGGTTCAGCCAGTCTTCGTCGAGTTCCGGCATATGACGTGCCGAGGCGAACAATCTGCCGTCCGCATCAAACACCGCCGCAACATCGAACGAAGCTTCCTTCATGATCTCCGCCAGCAGGAAGTCCATCGTCCCCTTCTCCTGCAATTGAACAACCGCTCGGAACCGTGGATCGAAAACATAGGTTTCGGTAATCCGGTTCAATTCCTCCAGCCGGAACGTCTGGAACTGGCGCAGAACGGAATCGGCCGTCTGAAGACGCTGAACGGCATCCTGCTGCATCTCACGGGTGGCCCGGGCATACACCACCCCAAGCACCAGCACCACCAGCAGGGCCATGATGCAGGCCACCGGGATGATGATTTTCAATCCGAATTTCATTCGTCCTCAGGCCTGTCCTCAGATTTCCGGAATACCGGAGATCCCCATGATGAAGTCAGCGTTCACGGCGCCCTCCTCAGGGATTTCAATGTCCCGGGTTAAGGGCGGCAGCCGCTTGTGCCACGCAGTCACCCGGTATGTACCGGCCGGAATATTCTCAATGCGGTATCGCCCCCGGCTGTCGGTGGAGGCAAACCACGGATTCTCGAGGACCAGGATGATGCAATTCATATTCTTGTGGATGGAGCAAAAGACATCGACCCGGCCCGGCTCAGGAAATGTCACTCGCTTGATTTCCTCTTTGTACAGCCCGAGATCAAAGGGACGGGGGGAGGAAAAGGAGAACACATTATGATAGATGTCATCCTCGTTGGGCCATTCCACTGTCGTCCCGGCCATGATCGGCATCACCGCGGGACGGAACGTGGCATCCTGTTGTACGACGATGCGGACCACCCCTCCGGTCACCGTCATCCCCGCAGGCATCGGGCCTTCAACATAGACGACGAAATCCTTCATCGATTCATAGTCGACGGTTTCCACGAACCGGAGCCGCCGGCTCGCGTAGGGATCATCCTTGTCGGCCCCGGCGGGCAGTTCCTTGCCCCGGGCGGATACCTGACCGGTCAGCGTTCCGGCCGGGAGCGGTTGGGACGAGAGGAGCAGGAGGCCTAACAGGATGCCGGACCGTATGAATACGTCAGAAGGCAAAGGCAATCTCCGCGGCCGCCATATCCTGTTCATCCAGTCGGGCGCCGTCGATCAACTCACCCCGTTCCCACACATACTCCGCCTTGAAGGTCAGATCCTGCTGTATCCGCCAGCCGAGTCCGAGTCCGGTGCGCCAGATTTTGGTGACTTGAAACGACGTTGCATCATCCCGTATCGGGGATAACCCCGGAATGCAAAAGGACGAATCGGGATCGATCAGGCTTCCCCTCGCGGCGGCATATACCGATCGAGTCAGATCCTGTACGACTTCGAGCGAAGCATACCATGCCGTACGGCCCTCCGTACTGATGTCGGTATCCTCCCGGTAGTTCATGTAACCTCCGGCGCCGGCAATGTGACCATGTTTCCAGCTCCAGCGAACATCCGCCTGGTAGAATTCGGCGCTGAACACCCCGTCCTGTTCCGGCCCGGATTGAGGTCGGAGAAAATCATCGCCGAACCAGATCTCACCCAGCTCATCTTTCTCCACATCGAGATCACCGGTCCGCATGGCACTGAGGCTGATGCGAAGAGCCGCGACCGGTTCGTACCCGACCCTTCCGGTCACTGACTTGTCCGAGTTCCCATCAAAGGTCTGGGCATAACCGCCGTTCTGGACGGCCACGATATAGTCAATGCGCCCCGCTTTGCCGAACACAGCCACCCCTTCATCCACCCCCCAGAAATCGGCAAGAGAATGGGAAATCAGGGGGTTCTCGGCCGGGTATCGATGTTTGTATTCCTCGCCGAAGGGGATCGGAAAGCGCCCGACCCGCAACACCAGGGCGCCCCGACCAAGATGGTCAGAGGCAATGTCCTCCACATCCACGAAGAGCGAACCGACCCGCATGTTCTCATCCGGACTCTCTCGTTCGGTGAATTCCGCCTCGATGAATCCATACACATGATCAGCAATCATCACATCAAGCTGAAGACGGGCGTCATCGATCCGGAAATCTCCTTCCGGATACTCCCCCTCCGGTCCGGAGTGGAAAAATCCCACACCCGCCTGTCCGCCCAGTCTCCATCGACTCGACAAAGAAGGTGCGGTATCAGCCGAAGCCGTGACGGGTTCCGCCAACGCCTCGAGTTGACGCTGCAGCTCACGATTCTCTTGCTCCAGACGGCTCAGCCGCTCCTCGATCTCCGGCGATGCCGCTGTGGCAGCGAGAGCAGAGCAAAGCAATCCAATGGTGATACGAATCCTCAAAAAGACCTCCCGGGTGCTCCTCCTACGAGAAGTGTATACTCATTTCCCCCTGGGGCAAAGCTGAAATGGAAGCAGGCCGGTCACCGGTTTAAGCTTCAACCCTCCGGCAATCTTCCGTACAACCGGGGCATGAGCAAGACGCTTTACCTGCTGGACGGCATGGCACTTCTGTACCGTGCCCACTTCGCGTTGATCCGCAGCCCGATCTTCACCTCCTCCGGCGTGAATACATCGGCGATTTACGGCTTCACCAACACCCTGCTCGACATCATCGAGAACCGGAAACCGGATTACATCGCCATTGCCATGGATACCGCGGATCCCACCGAACGGCATACGTTGTTTCCCGACTACAAAGCCCAGCGGGATGACATTCCCGAGGATATCGCGGCGGCGATCCCCGCGATCGACCGGCTCGCGGACGCGTTCCGGATTCCGGTGCTTCGGTATCCCGGCCATGAAGCGGACGACATCATCGGGACCGTGGCCCGGCGGGCGGAAGCCGGGGGGATTGATACGTTCATGGTGACGCCGGACAAGGACTTCGCACAGCTCGTTTCCGACCGGATCCGCATTCTCAAGCCGGGACGGCAGGGCAGCGAGGCCGACATCCTCGATCGCGACCGGGTCTGCGAGACATGGAACATCGAACGGCCGGAACAGGTGATCGACATCCTCGGCCTGTGGGGTGACGCCTCGGATAACATCCCGGGGGTTCCCGGCATCGGCGAAAAAACCGCCAAAAAACTGATCGCGGAATACGGGTCGATCGAGAATCTGCTGAATCACCTCGATGAACTGAAGGGCAAACAGAAGGAGCGGCTGGCCGAGAGCCGCGAGGCGGCCCTGCTTGCCCGCAAGCTGGTCACCATCAACACCGAGGTACCGGTGGAGGAGTCGATCGAGGATTTGGCCCTGCGCGAACCGGACGAGGAAAAGCTGAAGCCGTTGTTCGTGGAATGGGAGTTCAACACAATCGGGAAGAGGATTCTCGGGGATGCGTTCAAGGCGGGGCGCGGTTTCGGGAACGCCGAGCAACAGGACCTCTTCGGGGGAGGCGCCGACCTCGCGACGTTGGAAACGACACCCCATAGCTACCGGCTTGCCGCGGACGAGAACGCACGCCGGGAGCTGGTCGAGGCCCTGTCGAAACAGACTTCCGTCTGTTTTGATCTAGAAACCGACAGTCTGGACGTGCGCTCGGCAAGGATTGCCGGCATCGCGTTCAGTTGGCGGAAAGGAGAAGGCTGGTATGCATCGTTTCCGGCGGATCAAGATGCCTACAACACATGGCTCCATGCCTTTGAGCCGTTCTTCCTTGATGAACGTATCGAGAAAACCGGGCACAACCTGAAGTTCGACCTTGGTGTCCTTCGGTGGCACGGCATCCGTGTGGCCGGTCCGATGTTCGATACCATGATCGCCCATGTCCTGGTTGAGCCGGACCGTCGGCACGGGATGGATGAGCTGGCGGAACAGTATCTCGGGTATTCACCGGTCCCGATTACCCGGCTGATCGGTGAGGACCGGAAAGACCAGCTCAGCATGCTGGAGGTCTCACCGGAGGAAGTGTGTGAATACGCAGCCGAGGATGCGGATGTCACCCTTCAATTGCGCCGGGCGGTTGAACCGCTGCTGGAGCCGCAGGGGCAGAAAGAGGTATTCTTCGGGATCGAAATGCCGCTGGTCTCGGTCCTTGTCGATATGGAACATGCGGGTATCGCTCTCGACGGCAGCGCTCTGGACGAGGTCGCCAAAAGCCTGGAACAGGAAATCACCCATCGAACCCGGCATATCTATGAGCTGGCCGGCGAGGCCTTCAACCTCAATTCACCCAAGCAACTCGGTGAAATCCTCTTCGACAAGCTCAAGCTGGTGGAGAAAGCGAAGAAGACCCGTACCGGCCAATACTCGACCAATGAGCAGGTGCTGTCGGAGCTGGCCGCCGATCACGAAATTGTGCGGGACATCCTCGCGTACCGGGAGGCTGCCAAGCTCAAATCGACATATGTGGATGCCCTTCCCCAATCGGTCTTTTCCGGGACAGGACGGATTCATACCACGTTCAGCCAGACCGGCGCGGTGACCGGACGGCTCGCTTCGTCCAATCCGAACCTGCAGAACATCCCCATCCGGACCGAGCAGGGACAATTGATCCGCAAGGCATTTGTGGCCCGGGATGATGACCACATCCTTCTCGCCGCGGACTATTCACAGATTGAACTGAGGGTCATGGCCGACATGAGCGGTGATGAAGGTTTGAGGGAAGCGTTTCGGGAAGGCCATGACATTCATGCCGCGACCGCCTCCGGGGTCTTCGGCGTGCCGATTGAAGATGTCGATGCAGGGATGCGCCGAACGGCAAAAATGGTCAATTTCGGCATCATCTATGGTATTTCCGCGTTCGGCCTCGCCCAGCGCTTGTCGATGCCGAGAAGCGAAGCGGCCGCGGTTATCGACGCATACTTCGAACAGTTTCCCGGGGTGAAGCATTTCATGGACCGGATTGTGCGGGATTGCCGGGCCAACGGGTACGTGGAAACCAAGTCCGGGCGCCGACGATACATCCGGGATATTGATTCCTCCAATCACACGATCCGGACCGCGGCCGAGCGGACCGCGATCAACTCCCCGATCCAGGGAACCGCCGCGGATATGATCAAGATCGCAATGAACCGGATCCATGCAGCGCTCATCGAAAAACAAACGGCATCCTGCATGGTTCTCCAGGTCCATGACGAACTGGTGTTCGATGTCCGCAAGGATGAGCTCGAAACGGTTCGAAAGCTTGTTGAAGAGCATATGCTTCACGCCCTGCCGCTCGATGTTCCGGTTGTTGTGGACATGGGAACAGGCCGCAACTGGCTGGAAGCGCACGGTTGA
>JAUIHQ010000108.1 GCA_030432155.1 bacterium
CCGGCGCCGCTTCCGATGCGGTTTGTTCGACGGTTTCCGAAGGCAGAGGCAGATGTACCGGATACGCATACTCGTGAGCATGTCCGGTTTCGATCCGGTTGTTCACGATGAAGAGTCCTTCATCCCGGAGCAGTGTGACCTGCCGCCATGCTTCGACATCCCGGATCGGCTCATTCACAGCATCGAGCGCGAGCATATGAGGCCCCCACACAAACGTATCGGGGTAACCCCAATAGTGCGACCAGTGAGAGCGCAATCCATACGGGGCATCCTGCCGGGCCTCGGCAAGATCGATCGCCTCGGAGGCATGGAACCGTGTATCCATGACGTTTCGGGGCGCACGGCCGAGATATTCGGTTTTCCCGCCGACCGGCATGATCTTGCCGAATTGTTGAAACGGACCGCGGCGGTCCACCAGCAACGGCGATCCATGCATCAGGTTCACACCGTTAAGGCCGAATGTGTACCGGGTTCGCAGGAACGGTCCCTGACTGCCCTCCCGGAAATTCCGCATTTCAAAGAACGCCCCATCGTCACCCCATGCTTCCCGGAGCATGAGCTTCCCCCCGTAGGGCGTCAGCTCGGAGAGGACGCGGGGCGTCGGCGCCTCCTCCCCGTTCACAAGCTTCATCCGCGCGAATACCTCCGGATCATCAAACACCGGGTCGTTCCGGGCCACCCAGTTGCCGCCGTGGCGAATACCGAAGGCGCTGTGAAAATAATTGGTGCGGAACCGGGCGCCGGCCTCTCCCCATGGTGATGTTTCGGCGAGGATCTGCCGGATGATCGTACGGCAGTGGTCCTTGATCTCCTCCATTTCGACCGGATCGAGCCAGGAGGGATCGAAGCCTTCAAACGTGTTAAAGAATGCTTCAAGGGCGGTCGACTGGTATGCGCCGGTTTCGGTCTCCGCATTGTGGCCGTCCGGGGCGTAGGCGTTGATCATTTTGGATTGCCAGGTATGAAAGCCCTGGTGGGCAAGGTAGTCCACGGCGCGAAACTCGGGAATGACTTTCCAGGTGTACAGCAGGCCGAAACCGCTGGAGAAAATACCCCAGTTCGCCAGCTCGGTGCGGGTCAGGCGCACGGTGTACGGCATGGCATCCTCGATGTGTCCAAGCAGAAAGCGGGCAAACGTTGTGGACCTCATGTCCCGGGCAAATGCAGGGCGGTTCTGCAGAAGCCACGCGAAATTCGACAGCCGGTAGTGGAGGTGACGTCCCGTGTTTTCAGCCGCCTGAATCAGGTTTACTCGCGATGCGAACATATCGCTCCGACCGAACAGATACCAGTCATCGAGATAATCCATCCAGCGTTCGAGATACACAGGATCGCCCACGGCGGCATAGGCCCCCAGCAGATCGTTGTACTGTTGAAAACTTCCGCTCGGCGCGTCCACGGTGAAGAACTCAATCCGGCGAATGGCATCCCGGCCTTCCGGGGTCTCCCAGAAAGGGTGGCTGCCGCCGGGACCGAGGGGAAGCCGGGCATTGGCCGGCGCCCACTGACCGTTGGGCTTTCCGGTGATGGTGATTCCCCAGGATGCATCGTCCGGTACGCCGAGATCTCCCTCGGGCGCCCAGGCCGAAGCTCCGGGCTCTCCGACCTCTCCGGTCACGGTTTCGGTATAATAGGTGATGTTGGGGAAGCTGAAATCATCAACCCGGTAGGTGACCCAGCGCCGTCCGTTCATCGCCGCCTGGACCGCGATGGCATTCGGTGTTTCCGGCCTTGCGGCCACCATGCTGGCAAGGGGAATGCCGTGGGCCTCGGGATCGGCGATCCGGGCAAAGACGAGATCCCGGAACCGGTCCAGGGCTTCGCGGTAGTCGCCACGGTCATACGCCTCATGGAATCCGGCCAGCGAGGGCGTATCGGTCAGCAGGGCAGCATGAAGTTGGCGAGCGAGTTTCGCCACCCCCTCATCGGTGTCCCGGGCATCAAACAGTGTGCGCCGCCGGGCGGCATCCGCGGGAGGAGCAGGATCGATGGTCGCCACATCACCGGACCAGGTCCAGTCGTCCGGTTGCTCACGGAAAACATCGTACCAACCGGTTTCGTCAGGCTGCAGCGTCATTCCGTTATAACCGCTTTCAAAACCCCGGAGCCGGGCTGTGACGCCGCCGTCGGGATACCGCTGATGCCACACGATGGAACGATCTGCATTGAGGACGGTAATCAGAAGTCCGGCGGGCAATCCCTGTGCCGCCGGCGTATCCCGGCGTCCGCTGGTCCAGCAATCGACGGCCTCGATGGTTTCCTCGCGGCCGAGATCAAGCTCGATCCACATCGCCGGATCCTCCCGCCAGTCCATCAACTCGACCATCGCATCGCGATCGCCATCGACCAGAATGCGATCATCCGTGCCGCGCCGTTGCGACGAGAGGGTCACCGAGGCATCACCGGACAGGATTACACCGTTGTGCGTCACTTCGATTTCCGCGAGCATCCGCGGCAGTCTCCCTGACGGATTCTCCAGCCGGATATAACGGCCTGCTACGGCCGATGTATCATCATCGCCGGCAGGATAGACTGCAGCCGGATACGCGAGGGTGACGGCGACCAGAAGAAGGGAGGGCAGAGGCGAAAGGAATCGGAACAAGGAAGAGGATATAGTCATGACATGACAATATCACCGATGCCTTGTCCGAAGGTAGCATCCTATCCGAACTAAACCTGTTCCGAATCCTAGCCCCGATTATCTCGGCAGCCATACCCGCATGGTGGAGGGGCCGCGGTTGTCCCAGAGAAAGTAGGGAATCATTTCCCGACGTTCGTCCTCCGGTTCATCGGTGCGGATACGGCGAATCGTTCCGTCATCCATCACCGTCAATCCCGTGTCATCCGCCAGGGGGCGGCGCATGTTCTTCGCCGAATTGTCTATGCTCTCCAGACAATACACCAGGGGACCCCGCTCCACCGCAACCCGGTTGCGGACCGAGGCAACCTGATCGTTGGCGACAACCCGGCGCGGTTCCATTGGAAATCGCCACTCAACGACATCCCGGTCGGACCAGGTTCGATTCACAACCATGTATCCTTTTTCCTCCCGCCATTCCACCGGTTGACCGTTGACCGTCACCGCCGGCGCGTACGATGTCCGGTCCCTTTCGATATACCGGTAGAGATCCCCCGGAACCGGGTTCCCCCGGACCCATCCCGGGAGGCGTATGCGCAACGCGAAGATTGCGGGATCTTCCAATCCGACCATCAGCCGCATCGAACCGTCCCAGGGGTATTCCGTCCACATGCGCAGCTTCACCGTAAGATGCCCGACATGTGCTTCAACCTGGCCGGGAACAAACAGGTTCACATACACGCCGGTTTCGTCCTTGGCATAGCAGAGACCCGGAATCTGCGGCAGAAAGCGGACGAGGTTCCCGAGGCAGCACGGGGTATGATGCCACGCGTACCGGCTCTCGCCGCGGCGCATGGCCTCGATCGGGTTCTGATAGAAAAACCGTTTTCCATCCAGAGAGAGGCCGCCGAACACCGCGTTGTAGAGGACGCGTTCGAGGATATCGATGTACTTCGCGTCGGCATCGAGCAGGAACAGGCTCAGGTTCCACTGGACCGACGCGATGGCCGCACAGGTTTCGGCATAACTCTCGAGCGGCAGATCGTAATCCGGGCCGAACCCCTCGGTCCGTTTGACCGTGCCGATGCCACCGGTGAGGTACATCTTGTGCAGCACCATGTTTCGCCACAACGTGCGGACCGAATCAGCATACGCTGCATTTCCCGATATTCGCGCATACTCCGTCATCCCGTGATACAGGTATACGGCCCGCACGGCATGACCGGCGGGCTCGCGCTGACGGGTCACCGGCGCGTGGTTGGCGTAATAGTCATGGTCGCGGTGCCGGGCGATGCGATGGTTGCCCCGACCCCGGCATTCCATCATGAAGTAGGCGGTCTCGAGATAGGAAGGATCTCCGGTTTCCTCATAAAGGCGAATCAGCGCCACCTCGATGCCGGGATGTCCCGGCGGTATGGTCAGACGGCCCGGGCGCCAGATCGATGCGATGAGATCCGCCGCCTTGCGGGCCGCCGGCAGCGGGTCCGGCGAGATCCCGGCTTCATGCAGCGCTATGGCGGATTCAATAAAATGTCCATGGTTGTAGGTTTCATGACTGTCATGGCCGGTCTGTCCGCCCAGCTCATTCTTCCACCGTTCATATCCCTGGGCCCGGTTGTTCTTGCCGATCGTGCGGGAGGTATAGATGTAGCCGTCGCGCTCCTGCGCGGGCAGGACGGACTGGAGCACCTGCTGAAGATGAAACCGCAACCGGTCATCCGCCTCGTACCGGAGCACATGGCCCCCGCCTTCCAGCGCACAATAGACGTAGGCGTCGCCGTAGGCCCGGGGATCGTAGTGGTTGTCCTTGCCCCCCGCCGCGCGGACAAAATTGGCGATAAGGCCCCGCTCTTCCAACTGATCGAGCATGGAAGGCAGGGTAACCGTACGGTGCTTCTCCAGCCGGCCGCCTACAAGGTGCGAAGGATCGACCCACACACGATCAAGAGGAACCGGTTGAAGCTCCGCGAACGCGGTCATGGCAACCAGCCACGCGGCAGCCGGAAGCAACCGCCGCAAGCACTCTTTTCCCTTCTTCTGCATACTCATTTCACAACACGCCAGAGTCAGCGACAAGTCAAGGAACAGGGGCGGCGGAAACATGACATTTCCAACATGACATTGTTCCATACCCGATGCGTCGGATTTACAGATTGTGAACACATTCCCCAGGCCGGATACTGCGGGGCATGCTCGATGAACACATGCTCCGGTACGAACGTCCGGCGGCAACATGGACCGAGGCGCTTCCCGTCGGCAACGGGCGCATCGGGGCCATGGTATTCGGCGGCCTTTCGGAGGACCGCATCCAGCTTAACGATATCACGGTGTGGGCCGGCGACCGGTCGCCGACCGCGTCGCCCGGATTTGCAGAGGCCGCCGCCGAGGCCCGGCAGCTTTGTTTTGCGGGCCGACCGGCGGAAGCCGAAGCCCTTCTGCAGCCGTTCATGGGTGTCTCGACCGGCCCACGCAGCCACCAGACGGCGGGAGATCTGCACCTTGTGTATGAGGGTATCGATGCAGAGACAACCGTCGGATACGGTCGAACGCTCGATCTCGACCAGGCCGCCGCAACCGTATCATTCACTGCGGACGGAGCGGTTCATACCCGCGAGGTTATCGCATCGATACCTCACGATGCATTGATCATCCGCCTCACCGCCGACCGGCCGGGCCGCATCCATGTTACCGCTTCCCTGGACCGGCCCGAGGACTTCACGGCCGCGGGACGGGAGAACGGTCTTGAGATGTGGGGACAGGCCGGCCATGACGGCGCGGCCGACGGTGTTCGGTGGCATGTCCGGCTGGATGCCGCGGCGGAAGGCGGAACGGTGCGGGAGGATCAGGGACGGCTTCGAATCGCCGGGGCGGATGCAGTCACCCTGATCATCGCCATCGCCACGGATTATCATCACGCGGATCCGCAAACGCCACTGACGGCAAACCTCGCTGTCGCTTGCCGCTCGGTTACAGGCCGTCTTATGCGCATACCCTACACGGAGCTTCGGAAAGAGGCCTCGGCGGCGCATCAGCGGCTCTACCGGCGTTGCGGACTTCGCCTCGACGGGCCGGACCGAACATCGACACCCACCGACCGAAGGCTGGCCGATGTCCGGGCGGGCGCCGATGATCCGGGTCTGCTTTCCCTGCTGTTTCACTACGGCCGGTATTTGCTGATTGCATCGTCACGCCCCGGATCGCTTCCCGCCAACCTTCAGGGCCTGTGGAATGAACATCTCAAAGCTCCGTGGAACGCGGATTACCACATCAACATCAATCTCCAGATGAATTACTGGCATGCCGAGAGTGCCAACCTTCCGTCGTGTCACGAGCCCTTCTTCGACTTCATCGAGCGGGTCGCCGCCAGGGGAGAGGAAACCGCGGCCCGGGTCTACCGATGCCGGGGAACCGTGGCCCATCACACCACCGATGCCTGGCTCCACTCCGATCCTTTCGGCAATATCCGATACGGACTGTTCCCCCACGGACTCGGGTGGTCTTCGCGATCGTTCATGGAAGCATGGCGGTATCGCGGAGATGAATCGTTTCTGCGGGACCGGGCGTTCCCCCTGTTGCGAAAGGTTGCACGATTCTATCTCGATACGCTGGCGGAAGAACCCTCAACCGGGCTTCTGGTGACCGGGCCCGAATCGTCGCCCGAAAATGCCTATCGCAGCAAGGACGGGAACACGGTCACGATCTGTATGGGATCGGCGATGGGCTTGCAGATCGTGCAGGAAGCTCTGGCGCATCTGCTGGAGGCGGCGGCGGTGCTGGACGTGAAGGATTCGTTGACCGCGGAAGCTGAACAGGCCCTCGCCCGACTTGCCGACGGCCTGATCATCGGCGAGGACGGCCGGATACTTGAATGGCGGCGCCCGGTGGACGAGCCCGAACCGGGGCATCGTCACATCTCCCATCTGTATGCCGTATATCCCGGATCCTCGGTGAAGCCGGCCGATGCGCGGTTGATGGATGCAGCCCGAAAGACCCTTGCCCATCGCCTGTCCCACGGCGGGGGGCATACCGGCTGGTCACGGGCCTGGATCATCAACCTTGAGGCCCGCTTCCGGGATAGCGATGCCGCACACCACAACCTGGTCGAGTTGTTACGCACCAGCATGAACCCAAACCTTTTTGATGATCACCCGCCCTTTCAGATCGACGGAAATTTCGGCGCCGCCGCGGGAATCATCGAGATGCTGATACAGTCTCACCAGCAGGAACATCCTCCTGCCGGACCGTTTGTTCTCGACCTGCTGCCCGCCCTCCCCCGCGCCTGGCCGGCGGGTGAGATCCGCGGTGTTCGGACTCGCGGAGGATTTGACGTCGACCTCGCATGGAACGGCGGAAAACTCACGGAAGCGAGGCTGACCTCAACGCGCGGGGGTGCGGCGATACTCCGATATGACGGCAAGGATCGCCCCATCGCCCTCGCCCCCGGCGAGTCGCTGACCCTCGGGCCCGGCGGTGAACCCATGCACCGAAGCCATCCATGAGCGGACGTCCGGACCGGCCGGGCTTACGATCCGTCAACTGCAACCCGTAAAGAGCAGGCGTCCGGGCTTTTCCGTGAAAATCTATGCCTTTTCGATTTCGATGCCTCCGACCAGGCGCCGGGCTTCGATCAGGGCTTCGGCTCGCACGGTGTAGTCGCTGGCGGACAGGATGGTGTGGCCGGACAGGGACGCGGTTTCGGTTGCCGCGTTCAACAGTTCCAATGCGAGTAGGGCCGCGCTCTTTTCTTCCTCGGAACCTGAGGACCGCTGTTCCATCGCCTTCCGCCGGATCAGGTCGGCCTGCAACGAAAGCACTTCACGCAGTGCCGCGGCCGCATCGGTCGGCAAGGTTGAAAGGTCAACGCCCCCGACCATCAGGTGGGCCGTCATGAGATGTTCAAAACAGTAGCGGTAGTTAAACGGGTAGATGATGTGAGGGGCGTCGGGCAGCGTGGGAGGCCACTGTCCGTCGCTGTTGTAGCTGTTGGTCAGATGATACCAGATCTTTTCCGCGACCGTCGGGGGCAGACCGCTCTCCATGGCAACCAGCTTCTCCCGCACCAGGTCCTGCCACGGCCGGAGCAGTCGTGCCATGGGCGTCGAGGCCCAGGTGCTGGCCCGGGCGCCATGCCAGGCCGCATCATCATCCCACGTCACCGGTTGCTCGTTCGGCGTCAACGCACAGGCTTCCGCGAACGTGCAGAACTCCCCGCGCTCCCGGACCGCGGTGACCAGGTCAATAAGTTTGCGTTGTGCATCCGGCACCCGTTCAAAAACGTTGTCCGGTTCGTTGCAATACTTGAGGCGGAACCATCCGTTGGTACCGACATATTCCGCGTCGTCGGCGAAGATCACCAGGGCGCCTTCCCCCCTCCCTTCGAGATCGCCGCTGTACCGGTCGATCGTGGCGAGATACTCCTCATGGGAGTACCCCTTCATGCCCATGAAATACCGTACGGCATACTGGCAGATCCGGTCGGACCGCAGAAACACCCGCAGCTCGTCCGGTTCCAGACCCTGCACGTGACGGAACGGGTAATGGAGCGCGTAGTCATCGGCCGGAAGGTCATACTTGAAATCGAAATTGTAAAAGTTCCGATCGTCCGTCGCCTCCTTGTCATAGATCTCCGGGCGCTGAGGGGTTCCGTCGGGACCGCGGCGGCAGCGGCTGTAGGACTCAAAGTCCCCGGTGAGGTATTTGTAGCCCGCATCGCGAACCTGGCGCGGCACATAGTCCCGCCATCCGCATTCCGGATTCCAGAAGCTCACGGGTTCCGCCCCCAGAACATCCCGGTACACGTCGCGGGCGAACTTCAGGGTCCACAAACCGTCCCGCTCGGGAAAATTCGGGAGCATCGGGTGCGCATAGGGCGACCCCATCAGCTCGCAGGTTCCGTCCTCCATGGCCGCCCGCAGCTTGTCCACGACATCCGGCGTATACCTTGCCATCATTTCAATCGTATACCCGCTGGCTTCGAACACATACTTCGTGCCCGGGAACGATTCCCGCATGGTGTCGAATGTCATTTCATACGCTTCACGGATCACGAACTCATACCGGTCGGGGGGAAGGTAGGCATAGTTCAGGTTCGCGTGGAAAATCATCACATACTTCATCAAAGGCCTCGCTGGGTTCCGGTTGACGAGGCGGACGAACATCCGCCTTCGCGCCGCGCATGCTACGGGATTTCGGCCGGGAGCGTTATCCCATAAGCGATTCCATGCTATAGAGAAAGCGATCTTCCGATGCCGGCGAACGATGGGCAACCCGACCCCCGGATCCCGAAACCTGAAAGTCGTAAATTCAACAAAATTCAGTCGTGTCTTGTCCTATGCGTAGAGACGCCGGGCCGGTATCGTTATGCTTTCGCATGCCCGGTTCAGGCTCTCGTAACCAGCGTGCGATCCACAGAAGCGCCGAACACGGAATGAAGAATCTCCTGGAGACAATGCATGAATCGCCGAACCCTGATCCCATCTTTACGCACCGTCGCCGTCCTGTTCCTATCGGTGGGGGTCGGCATGGTTAATGCCGACAACGCCGCGGAACCGGCGCCGGATACCGGCATCGGACGCCCCGTTCCGTTCACGTCGGTCAAAGTTACCGGCGGATTCTGGCACCCCCGAATGGAGACCAACCGTACCCGCACCGTGGCATACTGTTTCGAGCGGTGCGAGGACACGGGGCGCATCGCGAACTTCGCCCGGGCCGGAGGACTCGAGGAGGGCCCGTTCGAGGGGATCTTCTACAATGACTCGGATGTATTCAAAGTGATTGAAGGTGCGGCCTACGAACTCTCGCTGAGTCCCGATCCGGCGCTCGATCGGAAGCTGGACGAGGTAATCGCCAAGATCGCCGCAGCCCAGGAAGAGGATGGCTATCTGTTCACCGCCCGTACCCTCGGAGCGGATGACAAGCGCTACGGGATGGACGAGCGATGGTCGTATCTTCGGAAAAGCCATGAGTTATACAACGTGGGTCATCTCTATGAAGCCGCGGTCGCACATTACCAGGCCACCGGGAAACGAAGTCTCCTCGATGTGGCCACGAAGAATGCGGATCTCCTTCTTCAAGTATTCGGCGCCAGGGAAAACCAGCGGATCGACGTGCCCGGCCATCAGGAAATCGAAATCGGCCTGGTCCGCCTCTACGGTGTGACCGGCAGGACGGATTATCTCAACCTCGCCAAGTTTTTTGTCGATATGCGGGGCCGAAAGGACCTACGCGGGGAGCTTTACGGCGAATATGCCCAGGACCACAAACCCGTGGTGGAGCAGGATACAGCGGTCGGCCATTCGGTTCGCGCCGGATACATGTATACCGCCATGGCTGACCTTGCCGCGCTGGCCGGCGACCGCGCCTATCAAGCAGCGATCGATCGTATCTGGGATGACATGCTGAACCGCAAAATGTTCATCACCGGAGGCGTCGGCCTGCACGGGCACCGGGAGGGCTACGGGAAACCCTATGACCTGGCCGGCAGCAAGTCTTACAGCGAAACCTGCGCCGCCATCGCCAACGCCATGTGGGCGCACCGGATGTTCCTCCTGCACCGCGAGGGCGGCTATATGGATGTGTTCGAACGCATCATCTACAACGGATTTCTCTCCGGCGTGTCCCTTTCCGGCGACCGGTTTTTCTACCCCAACACCCTCGAGACCGACGGGATCAAGCCGCACAATCACAAACACCGGGAACGGGCTCCCTGGTTCGGCACCTCCTGTTGTCCGGTCAATGTCGTCCGATTCACGCCTTCACTGCCCGGCTATGTCTATGCGACGGATGATGAAGGACTGTTCGTAAATCTTTTCCTCTCCTCGGACGCCGAGGTGCCGCTTGAGGATCAGACGATCCGCATCCGCCAGCAAACGGCCTATCCGTGGGAAGGCAGGATTCGCATGGAGATTTCCCCCGAGCGCCCCGAAGCGTTCGCGGTGCGCATCCGTGTTCCCGGCTGGCTCCAGGGTCGCCCGGTGCCGGGAACCCTGTACCGCTATCTCGATGACCGCCCGGTTCGCTGGTCGATCCTGCTGAACGGAGAACCGGTTGAACCGGAGGTCCGGAACGGGTATGCGGTGATCAAGCGGACCTGGTCGGAAGGCGACAAGCTGCTGATCGATTATCCGATGCCGGTTCGGAGGGTTCTTTCCGATGAACGGGTCAAAGCCAACGCAAACCGGGTGGCGATCGAGCGCGGTCCGGTGGTGTACTGCGTGGAGGGCGCGGATAACGACGGTCATGCCCTGGACCTGTTTCTTCCCGATGACAGCGAACTGGAACCGACGTTCGAGCCCTCTTTGCTCGGCGGCATCATGACCCTGACCGGCCGGGGCGGTCGGGTCCTTACCGAAAAGAAGGATGACCGAGCCGTCGAACCTTTCCAACTCACCATGATCCCCTATTATGCCTGGTGTCACCGCGGGCCGAACGCCATGCAGGTGTTTCTGCCCCGTGATGCGGAAACCGTTCCGTGACATTCAACCATCTTTCAGCCATAGGGTTGGCCGTCGGGCTCTGGGGCGCCTGCTTCAGCCCGGCCGAGGCCGGCGTCCAGGCGCGCTATCTGCGCGTTGAGTCCCCCTTTTCCCTGCGCACATCGATGGCCCGCATCGAGGTCATCAGCGAAGGTCGGAACATCGGGCCCGACATTGCCGCCGCGGGATCCATCGACGGCGTCGAATACAAGGGCGGGGCCGCGGATTTTCGGGACTACTGGAAAACCATGGTGAACGAAGGGTTTCCTCGGGACATCCGCCGCATCTTCATGTCCGAAGCAAAACCCAAC
>JAUIHQ010000438.1 GCA_030432155.1 bacterium
ACGATACTGAGAATCTTCTTGCCGTTATATGCATCAAGACCGTGATCCGCCAGATCCGCCCCGGTCAGGGTAAAGGGTGGGGCGTCCGACCCGACGGAGGGCAGGTTCCCGATGGTGTGAATGGTGTCGCCTTTGAGAGTAATATCAGCCATGAAACCTCCAAGAGTTTGATTTCGGCAACCATACCACGGGTCATTGGATATGCAATGGTCATCCGCGAGTGTTCTCGAATTGAACAAACCCTCCTGCTTGCATGTTTCGCGGCGGCCGTGGTGGCTGCGTCGTGGATGCCGGTGAACGGAGCAGGTCTCTGGGATAAGGGCTATTCCCTGATTGTCGTCCCGGCGCGGTTTTCCGTGATTCAGTTTATGTTCGACGTCATCGATCAGCGCCCCGGCGTTCTTGTATCATACCAGGTAGACGAGCGCAGGCCGGACGCAGGCCCGGTCCTGCATGTCTGGAACGGTCAGGAATGGCTGCCGATTTCGCTCCATGATTTCCGGGAACTGAACTTCGTCCAACAGACACCGACCCGGGTGATCCTGGTCGGCGGGACCGATCTCGTGCCCGCGGACATCCGCGATGCGGTATCCTGGATGCCGGAAATGATAGAACTTCGCGATATGGCCAATGCATCGATGCTGAACGATCTCGATCCCGCGATGCAGTGGAAACGCACGGAATGGAAGTGGTTCGCCAAACGGTACAATATGCAGATTGAAGATGAAGCCGCGGCGTACCGGCAGTCGAGCTGGTACGATCAGCAGGGCCCGCTCACGAAAGGCCGCGAACGCGTCATCACGCCGCTTCCGGCAAGTATGAAGGAAGATCGGGATGCGATGTTTGCCCCGGTTGTAACCACCCGCGTTTCACAAATCGAAACGATCTCGGAAGACCAGGAGATGGACATTGTACCCGCCAATGATGTTGAAGAAATGTCGGCGGCCCCGGATGAACCGGATCTGGACGGCATGATGGACGAGATGGAAATGGAGATCGAATCGATCCCCGAAGCCCCGGTCAAGTAAGGGGGCGGTGATCCTGATGACGGTGAAGTCCATTCTCATGGCGGGAGCATGCCTGGGACTTCTATTGACGACCGGTTGTGTGACCGAGCAGATCAATCCCGAGGATGACGGGCGGCTGGAAACCCGGCTGATCGTCACGCGCAGCGGGAACGAGGTGAACCTGTCCTGGCGGTCCCGTATGCATGTTGTCTACACCCTGTACTACGGAGCATCCCGCTCGTCCGGGGCGCAGTGGCAGGTCGTGCCGGGCGCGGAGCGGGTGGTCGGCACTGGCGATACCGTGTATTTCAAGGACCGGGTACCGGCGAATCAACCGCGCTTCTATCGCATCATGGCGATGCCGATGGCAGATTATAAGCCTTGAACACACTGACCAGCGGCCGATGGTCCGAAGCCTGACGGGCCCTGTCATGCCGGATAATCATGCTTTTCTCCGGCACGAATTCCGGTTTCATCGCATCATTCACCATGATGTAGTCGATGCGGCTGTATGTATCCTCCCGGGCCCAGAAGTGTGTCCACACATCACCGAGCCGGTCGGCGAGGGGAAGGGGATGCAGGACGGGTTTTTCGGGATCGTCTCCGGTCAATTCCTGGATCGCGGCTGAGCCGATCGTGTCGTTCAGGTCACCCATGACGATGATGTTGTCGTCCGGGAATTCCTCCATGCGTTGGCGGACAATCCGGTTCAGGATCCGGGCTTCGTTCCGGCGCATTTCCGTCTGGCCAAGCTCATGGAATCGCTTGGATTTCAGATGTGTGTTGAACAGCCGGACGCGGTACCGGTCGGAGACCGCGATGACCGCCTCGATATATCCACGGGACACCGGGAGGGTGGTACCCTGGATGGTGTAGGTCTCGTTGGTGATGTAGGCGACGGATTCGATTGGGAACCGGCTCAGGACGCCGAGGTTGGCGTAGGTGCTGGGGCCGGGCAGATAGGCGGAGTAGGCATAGGTCATGCCGTTGGAGGCAAGGGTGTTCCGGAAGAAGTCAAAGCTGTAGGCGTTGCCGATCTCCTGAATGGAAAGGATATCAGGATGCACGGATCCGATGACGGTCGAAACGGCGTCGATTTCATCAGC
>JAUIHQ010000109.1 GCA_030432155.1 bacterium
CGAGCATCTTCGCGGTAATGGCGGCGGTGATTCGTTCACAGGCCATGTCGGCAAGCTCGGGATACATCAATTGCGCGGGGTACACGCCGCCGCGGCAATCGAGGCAGGTATCGAGCCACTCGCCCGCGATGCGTTTGAGCTGACCGAAAAGGTGAAGTTTCGGTTCCTCACCCGGATCCCGCCATTTTGTGTCGATCAGGCGCTGGGTCAGGTGATACAGGAGGGTTGTTTTCCGCAAGGCGCCGGTATGCACCAGCGTGAGATCCACACCTTCACCAATGATGCCCTCATTCCGATTCTTCGTCGGCCCCACAAGTTCGGGGGTCAATACAAGAACCGAATCGGCTGTAAAGGTTGCCGCCAGCTTTTCCCCCGGCAGCTCCACACGGTATCCGGTTACGCGGGGAAAACGGATTTCCAGGGCGTCGCGGTCGGGCCTCACCGCTCTGACCGTTACCGTTTCCCGGGGCGGTTGCGGAGGGGCGATCACCGGCTTCGCGGTGAAGTCAAAGGGTATGCCAAGGACATCCGCATACTCGACATTGAACAGCCCGTCATCGTTCAGTTCATACGACTGGCGCCGCAGCGCACGGCCGATAACCTGCTCGCACAACAACTGGGTACCGAACGCGCGAACCCCCAGCACATGCGTGACGGTGTTGCAGTCCCATCCCTCGGTTAACATGGAAACCGAAACAACACACCGGATGGACTCCCCGAGCCGCCCTTCCTTCCCGACCGTGTTCATCACTTCCCGCAGGAGTTCCTGGTCCGAAATGGCATCCGCATCCTGTCGGTTCCCCGTGCGCTCGACGATTTCGCGGCGGAACCGCTCAATTTCATCCGAGGCCATATCGCGGAAATTCCTGTCCAGCATATCTCCTGATTCAAGTTGCACGCTGTCAATGAGGAGTGTGCGAGGACGGGCGAGACGCTCATTGGCCTCGTCATAATTCCGGAACAATTCCATTCGACCATTCACGACCTGGGTCGAACCGTCATCCAGAACACGTTCAAAACCGGAGATGTAGTCATAGATGAGTTTGGAAATCGACGTGTTCTGGCACACCACGATAAAGCAGGGCGGAACCCGGATCCTGTTTGCCTGCCAAAGCTCAAACGTTTCACGGTAATGCCCGTAGAGCGCTTCCAGGGCGGTCTGCAACCGGGTCGGCAAGGCGAGAGGATCGAACGTGGCAGCGCCCCGCGCGGTTTGGGGAAGATCCCGACCGACATGCTTCCAAAGTTCGCGGAACATAGGCATTTCGGCATTCGGGATATTGTCAGCGACCGGAACACGAGGGAGCTTTACAATCCCACATTCGATCGCATCCATCAGGGAAAAATCGCTCATCGTCCACGGAAACAGCGTGCCCTCGGCGTATCCCGACCCCCGCAGGAAGAAGGGCGTGGCGGAAAGGTCTACAACCTGAGTGATACCCAGCTTGCGCTGGACGATTTCAAGACCGGAAATCCAGAGCCGCGCCGCTTCCTTGTTGGACTCCACTTCTTTTCGCTCATCACGCGACATGACATCGTCTTCTTCATCTCCGGGCTTTTCCCGGTAGCAATGATGAGCCTCGTCATTCAGAATCAGAACATTCTTCAATCCCATGAGTTCCGGCATCACGCGCTGCAGCATCTGGCCTTCGGTCTCGAGCGTGTTCAAATCAGCTCCACGGCCCTGCAACAATGAGCGGCCGCCGGACGACAACTCCATGCGATCTTTCAATTTGAATGCGTGATAGTTGGTGATCACGATTTTTGCTCGTTCGATATCCGGGAGCAAATCCTGCGGTACCAGCTCACGACTCCGGTAGTAACTGTCCGGATCATGCGGCTGAAGCACCCGGAGACGGTCCTTGATGGTGATGCCGGGCGTCACGACCAGAAAACCACGCGAGAACCTTTTGCTATTGGGCCGCCGCACGGCATTCACGGTCTGCCAGGCAATGATCATGGCCATCACCGTGGTTTTTCCAGCACCCGTGGCCAATTTGAGCGCCATCCGGTAAAGAGAGGGATTGGCCGCATGATTGGCGGCTTCAAGCTGATCCAGAAACGTTTTGCCCGCCTTGCCGGCATGAGGCGCAACTTCGTTCAGCCAGATGATGGTTTCGACCGCTTCGATCTGACAGAAAAACGGCCGAATACCCGAAAAGGGGAAATGTCGCCAATGGTGCAAGAGGCGGGCCGTTTCCGGGGTTACACCCCATTGTCCCGGATCCGGCAACGCCCGCCACCGGTCTACATAGTCCCGCAACCGGTTGATGGTATCTGCGACCTGGTACTGTTGATCCCGGGTCGACAGACCTTCGCCCTCGTCAAGAACAAGCGATTGCTGCTCGGCGTTCCCGCGTTGATTTCGAGCCTTGGGAATGGGCGTAATGAAATCAACCGGTCGGCGGCGATCAACGATCCTCTGTGTAGGCAATCCATCTTTCAATTCCCAGTGTCTGGCCGGAAATTGGTAAGGCGAATTCAGGACCGGATGTTCAAAAAAAGCATCTGACATCTACAACATATCCAAAGCAATGATGGACGGCATCGTATAGACACCGTTCAGGTAAGCCAACAAAGAAGCCGGGGGTATTTGCTATTCCTGCACCACGCGGAAGATCGCCGAGGCGGGGTCGGCGGGGAGGGATGCTTCTGTTTCGAACCCGACGATGTTGGTGATGACCACGACGTCGGTCAGGTCCTCCGGGTGCGGGCCGCTTTGGAGCCGGTAGGTCAGGGAGGACCGGACCGGCCAGCGGAGGATCGCATGGGCGCCGGCGAATTGAAGATCCAGCTCCGTCTCCGGTCCCGCGGCCTGCCAGTATTGTGAGGCCCGCGCGTAGGCAGCCTTGCCGACCGCGGACCCGAGTATGCGCCCCGGGCCGTCATCCGCCGGAACGTGTATCCCGCCGTACAACCGCGAAATCCCCGCTTCATCGGAGGCATCGTAATAGGTCGCCCACTGCAGCTCGATATCCTCGCTCGGGCCGTATTCGAATTCCAGCGATCCCATCGCTGCGGTATAGACACTGAGACCGCCGGGAAAATATTTGCTGCCGGTGAATTCGGTCAGCACTTCGGCCGCAGCGCGGCTGAAGGTGCTGTGGCCGGACACATACCCCGCGAAGGCCGGCGTTACGAACGTCGACCGTTGGTACGGCGTCCAACCAAACCCCATCACCCACTCGCTTCCGCCGTAATCGGTCTCCGGGTCGGCCGGCTCACCGGCCCACGCCTTGACCGCGGCAAACTGGGTATTTTTGAATGCAGCCAGATGGGCGTGCCGCTGGCCCGGGGCGCTGGACGCATCGGTAATCATCTCGACCCGCCCGGTTACGAGAGGAATGCCGTGGGGGTTGTACCACGCTCCTCCGGGATCGCTGGATTGGCCGCTGCTGGTCATGTATCGAATACTGGAGATCGGACGCACATAGTCGTATCGCGCCTTCACCCCCCAGGCCACCACCGCGGCATCGTGTACCGCTGCATTCAGCGCGAGGTACAGCTTCACATCCCATTCGAGATCGTCCACCACCGGCCCCGCGCCCCCGATCTGTTTCACCAGCAGGGGATGTTCCGATACTTCATTCGCCAACACGTTCCAATGGCCGGGCGGGGTCTCGGATGCCGGACCGTCAGCCCAGAACTCTGCGATCACCCGGCCGAAGTCGCCATGCTTTACCACATGCGGGGCATAGGCTGCGCCGGTGACCGGGTTGCTCGGGTATCCTGTCCCGTCATTGTACCCCAGCGTGTTGTTGCCCCGGGCGGCCGGGGAAATGTCGATCATATCGCCGCTGTCCGGGTCGAGGGCATCACTGAGCATCAACACGATCAGGTTGTTGGACTTGTAGGCGGCATCCCCATCGCCGCCGAGCTGGGGAGGCTGGCCGGGATCGAAATGGTCATAGACGCCGGCCGAGCGGGGGCCGTCGAGTCCCATGGCTTTGACGTACCCCCAGTGGGGACCGACGAACGTCTGGATCATATCCGCGGGCTGACCGTTCTGGGTCAGGGAATTGGTTCCGAACAACAACGGCTGCCAGCGGTTCGGATCGGTGATATACAGCTCATCAATCAACAGTTCGAGAGGCGCATTGACCGGCTCATACCCGGTGACGTCCGCATAGTTGCCGGTTTCGTTGGCCCCGTCCTGAAGCCCGAAGGCGAGAACGGAAGCCGCGACCCGGTTGCCGACCGCCGCGGGCGACGGACCGGACGTGGTCATCACGGCCGGATCGTAGCCCAGCGCGGTCATCCGCTCGGTCATCGAGGTGATGGAAACTCCGCTGTTCACGGCGCGGCCGTAGCGATTGGTCAGCAATCGGTACGCCGCATAGCTGATCGCCTCCCGGCGGGCGGCGACAAGGTTGGTGGATGCCGCCTGTTCGACGTGCAGCACGCCGACCGCGTTTGTGTCATATGCCGCCCATGCATCGTACATCGCGACCGACAGATGAAAAAGATTTCGGGCATGAACCGTCGGCGCGGGAAAATCGATGCGGATGGCGGCCAGACATTCCTCATTCCATTCCCGGGCAACGGATACCGCCCGCGCCGGCGCCGGGGCCAGGATCAGAAGAATCGCGAAGGCAAAGAAATAACGGCTATGCTGCATGAGTATTCAAAACGATTGCGCCGCGCGGTCCGCGGTACACCCCTTGTCGAATACATCGTACGCCGTTTGCGCAAATACTTGAAATCTTATTTCAGTCTCCCGCCGCCCTCGGAATCATCCGCACCAGGACGGATTCATAGCCGACCTGCCGGGTGAAGGAGGATTCCTTCTCCACCTTGGGAACCGCCTTGATCAGCTCCACCCGCTCCACCCGGTCACACAGGGATCGAAGCAGGCTGCGGATGATCAGCCGGGCGTGAGGTGCGCCGAGGCAATTATGAGGGCCGAATCCGAACCCGATGTGCGGATTGGGCGAACGATCCAGCTTCACGTCATGCGGCTGGTCGAACACCGATTCATCCCGGTTGGCTGACGGCCAGCAAAGGGCGACACGACCTCCCGCGGGAACGTCCTGCTCGTCCAGCAACCTCGTTGCATGCGGGCACTTGCGGGCGATCGCGGTCAACGGGCTCACATATCGCACGAATTCCTCGCAGGCAGTCAGGATCCGGGCTTCGTCCTCCCGCAGGAAGTCGAGCGCCTCCGGGTGATCGCCGAGATAGGCGAAGATGCTCCCGACGGTATTGATGACCGTATCGCGGCCGCCGGCGAAGGTGACGTTCGCAAACCCCTGCTTTTCCTCGAACGTCAGCTTTCGGCCCCGAAATTCCACCTGGTTGAGATAGCTGAAGAAGTCATCGCCGGGATTCTCTTCGGCCCGGCGAAACTGCCCGCCGGTGTAGGACTGAAGCAGAAATCCCTCACCGCCGCCGTCATCGCGATCGTGAAAAACATGGACACCCCAGCCGATCCAGACATCCGCTTCGGATTCCGGCATGCGAAGCAGGCGGGTCAGGGCCCGGCTCTGCATCGGCAGGGCGAATCCCCTCACTGCATCCAGCTCCCCTTTTCCGATGGCCGTCCGCACCATTTCGTCAACCAGAGAACGGATGCTTTCCATGTAATCCGGGTCGTTCTTGGCCCGGTCAAACAGCGGCTGGACGAGGGCCCGGTAGTCCGTGTGATCGGGCGGATCGCATTCAATCGGCAATTGCCGCACATCGCGGACATGGGCCTCGGAATGAAGCACAATCAACGGCGGAAGGTCGCTGCTGAAGGTACTCGTGTCCTTACACGTTTTCCGAACGTCTTTCAGACGCAGAATCAGGGGGACGTTTTCTCCATCGCAGTCAACGTTCAACCATCCATGCTCGGCGCGGGCATGGGAAAATGGGTCGGCATGTTCAGGCATGTTCTGTCTCCTTGGCTTGCTGCAGAATTTCCTTCAGGGACACCGACGAATCCTTCAACCGGTCGGGATCCGGCCGCGCCCCCAGCTTGAGCAATTTGGTTCCCGTCGCGTAGGCCGCGGCATCGTTCACCGCATCGACGGCGAGAAGGCCTCCATTCCGGAAGTACCATGCGGAGAAGGAAGCGCCCGGTTCCGGGATGCCCCGGATCACCACGGCATCATATCCGTGCGACACCCCGGCGATCTGAAGTTTCACATCATACTGATGGGACCAGAACCACGGCAGGGCGTCATGCGGCCGCGGATGCCCGGTGAGCACCCCGGCGACGGTCTTGGCCTGCTCCAACGCATTCTGCACCGATTCAAGCCGCAGCACTCGATCATAGAGAGGATGGTGCTGGCTGCAGCAGTCGCCGAGGGCGAAGATATCGGGATCGGACGAAACGTTCCATGCATCAACCCGGATACCGTTGTCGACATGCAGCCCGGCCTCTTCGGCCAGGGAGGTATTGGGTGCGGCGCCGGTACCGATCACGACCGCATCACAGGCGATGGTCGATTCATCGGAAACGACAACCTCCATCCCGCCCTCGCTTTTCCGGATTTCCCGAGCGCCGATCCCGGTCCGAAGGTCCACACCACGGCCCCGGTGCAGCGTCTCAAAAAAGTCCGAGACCGCGGGAGATGTCACCCGGGCCAGCACCCGGTCGGCCAGCTCCAGCACCGCAACTCCGCAGCCTCGCTTTCGCAGCGAAGCGGCAACCTCCAGCCCGATGAACCCGCCGCCGATCACCACCACCCGCGAAGCGGCGGCCACGGCATGTCGAATCCCCGCCGCATCCGCGGCGGTCCGCAGGGTGAAAACCCCGGGAAGATTCATGCCGGCGATCGGCGGCAACCGATGGATCGATCCGGTGCAGAGCACGAGCTTGTCATAGGCAATGGACCGGCCGCCGGCCTCTACACATCGGGCGGTGCGGTCGATGCGCTCCGCGATCGTGCCGGACAGAAACTCAACACGGTTTGCATGATAGAAATCTTCGGGCCGGATCAGTTGAAGCGCATGATCGCCCTCCGGGTCGAGCTGGGTCTTGGACAGCGCCGGGCGGTGATACGGAAGATGCGGTTCCTCACCGATCAGCGTGATGCAACCATCCCACTTCGCTGCGGCCAGCGAGGCACAGAGCTGCGCGGCGCCGTGCCCGGCGCCCACGATGACACAACGGGTGCTCACCGGCCGACGACGCGAACCACCAGGCCGTCGAGCTCGGGGGTCAGCTTGACCTGGCAACCGAGCCGGCTGTTTTCTTCCACGCCGTCCTCGAGTTCCAGCAACCCCTTTTCGCCTTCGCCGGCGGGGCCGACCTTGTCCGTCCACGCTTCATCCACGTGAACATGACAGGTCGCACACGAGCAGACGCCTCCGCAATCGCCGTCGATGCCGGACACCTGATTCTCCACCGCGGCGGACATCAGGGTGCCTTCGGCCTGTTCAACGACCACACGTTCCCCCTCGGGGGTTATGTACGTAACCTTCGGCATGCTACCTCCTCCTTATGGTATGCCGGCTACACATTGAGCTTGTGCAGTTTCGATAAACGCAAGCATGTTCTCCAGCGGTACATCACTCTCCACCGCATGGGAAGGCGAGAAAATATAGTTCCCGGCCTTGCCGAGACGCAACAGTTCTTCCGACTCCTTCCGTACGTCGTCGGGCGTACCGTTGGGCAGCGTACGCTGCGTGGACAGCCCGCCCCAGAATGAAAGCCGGCCCCGGTACTGCGCCATCAGGGAACGGGTATCCATCACTTCCGGCTGGAACGGGTTGAAGCAATCGAGGCCGAGGTTGATGAGGTCGGGGAAAAGTTCGTCAACATCGCCGCAGGAATGGATGAACTGGTATTTGCCTGCCGCCTTGACGATCCCGTACATCCGCTCCAGTTGCGGTACGATGAATTCCTTCCATCGGGGATAGCCCATGATCAGGCCGTGCTGCTGGCCCCAGTCATCTCCGTAATAAACGGCATCGATATCATACGTCAGCGCCTTCTCAACCTGGGCGAGATTGTAGTCGGCAATACGGGTGAACAGTTCATGCACGAACTCGGGCGAGTCGAAGAAGTCGAGCATCAGGTTTTCCATGCCGCGCATCGTCCACGCCCGCTCGAACAGCGAGAACCCGAGGCAGAACAGGCGGAAACACCCGGGTTGGCGTCGGGTCTTTTCCTCGATGGACGCGAAAAAACGGTCATCCAGCGGATCGGGCCAGGTATATCCGTCCAGGGTCGGTTCCTTCAAAGGAGCATCGCAGACGACCCCGATATCCCTATCGACCGTCCGATCCCAGACCACGCCGAACACGTCGCGATAATGATCATTGCCAAGATCATCAAAAAAACCGATATCGCTGCCGAGCTCTACAATATGGTTCCCGACCGTGGCCTCAAGGTCGGCATCCTCAATGCCGAAATGACGGCACAGGGTTTCCCGGGGTTCCCGGGTAAATCGGAATGACCAGGGCACATACGGAGGCGCCAGCCCATCCAGCGCTGCCTTCACAACATCACGTGGGTTCATGGGGTTTCCTTCTCCTTCCGACTTCATACCTCACATACCCTAGCGATGGATGAAGAAGGATTCCACCGCTCGACTGGCAAATATTGATACTATCCTGCCATTCTCGTTGCTGTCACAGGCCCAAAAGTGGTAACATAACGCCAATCATGAAGGTGCTGCACGAGAATATATCCCGTCCGCCGACGACATCGCTGAACTGCCGGGATTTCGACCTGACGGTGTTCGATTGCCCCTATCACCGTCATCCGGAATTCGAAATCGTGCGGATCGATCTCAGCCGCGGCAGGATGATGGCCGGAGACTACATCGGGCGATTCAAGCCCGGCGAGGTATACGTATTCGGCAGTCTCCTGCCCCATGCGTTTCTTAACGATGCGGGCACGACAAGGGCGCGGTCGCGGTGCCTCCAATTCGAACCCGAACTGATCGGCGAGTCGGCATCCCTGCTTCCGGAGCTACGGGCCGTCGACCCGATATTCGGACGGGCGGAACGAGGTCTCTTGTTACGCGGGGAGACCGCCCGGGCGGTTTCAACCGGTCTGAACCGGCTGTTTGCCGCTCACGGCATCTCACGGCTGGCGGAGTTGTTCCGTATTCTCGAAAGGATGGCTGAACGTGAGGACTTCGAGGAGCTGGCCTCGGAGGGATACAGCGTCCGGCAACCGGACCGACACATGGAACGCCTGGAAGCGGCACTGAACCATATTCACCGGCATATTCGGGAGCCGCTGCACACCGCGACGCTGGCTGAACAGGCGGGCATGAGCGAATCGGCGTTTCATCGCCTCTTCCGTCAACGCATGGGCCGTTCGCCTGGTGCTTTCATTCAGGACGTGCGATTGTCGAGTATCGCCAGGCAGCTCCTCGAGTCCGACGCATCGGTTTCAGAAATCGCCTTCGCCGCCGGCTTCAACAACCTGTCCAACTTCAACCGCCAATTCCGCAATCGGTTCGGCTGCACCCCTCGTGACTACCGGGCCACCCATGCCGATCCGGCGGCCTCGTGACCGGCGGCGGACTTCCAATGGCTGGAAAATCACCGGGAGCGTTTTCCAACCTCTGGAAATCAGATGGTCAGAAGTTCCTGGACGTCTTCCCAGCTCAGCTTGCTCACCACCTGTTCGTCGGTCTCGATGGTGGCGTCGATCACGGATTGTTTGTGCTCCTGCATGGCCAGCACCTTTTCTTCCACGGTGCCGCGGGTGATGAGCTTGACGCTGTAGACGGTGCGCTTCTGGCCGATACGGTAGGCCCGGTCGGTGGCCTGGTTTTCGACCGCGGGATTCCACCAGGGGTCGAAGTGAATCACCATGTCGGCCCCGGTCAGGTTCAACCCGGTCCCGCCGGCTTTCAGACTGATCAGAAACACCGGAATCGTATGATCCTTGTTGAACCGGTGAACAACCTGCATACGGTCGCGGGTGCTGCCGTCGAGGTAGCAGTATTCCAGGCCGTTCTCTTCCAGGGTCCGGCGCAGAATGGTGAGCATGGAGACGAACTGGCTGAACACCAGCACCCGGTGACCGCCGTCGACCGCCTCGTTGAGCAGCTCCATGAAAAGGTCAAGCTTCCCGGAAGGCATCGTCGATGCCAGCCCGTCGATCTTGAGCAGATCGAGGTGGCATGATGCCTGGCGAAGCCGCAACAGGGTCTTGAGCACTTCCATGCGTGATTTCTGGAAGCCCTGGGCATCGACCAGTTCGCTGAGCCGGCGGCGGGAAGACTCTGCCAGCTCGCGGTACACCTTTGCCTGGTCGGAGGTCAGGGCGCAGTGGGCCACGCGCTGAATCTTCGGCGGCAGATCTTTGGCCACATCCTTTTTCAACCGGCGCAGCAGAAACGGGTGTACTTTTTTCCGCAGCCGGGCCTGGGCCAGCTCACCATCCCGGTCGCCGCGGGATATCGGCAGTTCCACATTCTGGCGGAACGCGGCGTGGGGGCCAAGGTAGCCGGGCATCAGGAAATCCATGATCGACCACAGGTCGGCCACGCCGTTCTCGACCGGCGTGCCGGTGAGCACGATTTTGGTGACCGCGTTGATCCGTTTGGCGGCCTGGGCGTTCTGGGTGGACCGGTTCTTGATGTGCTGAGCTTCGTCGAGGACCGATGCACCGAAGGTGATGGCGGCATAACGGTCGATGTCGCGCCGTAACAGGGCATACGAGGTCACGACAATGTCGACGTTTTCCACTCGCGGCCAGTTGTCGTGCCGGTCGGATCCGGTCATGGTCAGCACTTCGCGATGCGGCACGAATTTGGCCGCCTCCTCGGCCCAGTTGTCGACCAGGCTGGTCGGGCAAACGATCAACGCGGGAAGGCCGGCGGCTTCCGGTTCGAGGCGGGGAAGGTTCAGCCAGGCCAGGGTCTGGAGGGTTTTGCCGAGGCCCATTTCATCCGCGAGGATCCCGCCAAAGCGGCCGGCCTCGAGGAAGCGCAGCCAGCTCACGCCCTCTTTCTGGTAGGGGCGGAGAATTTCGCGCAGACCGGGGCCGACATCGACCCGTTCGAGCGACACCGTGCGGTTGAGTCGCCGCGCCGACTCCATCCAGGCCGGATCGGCCTCGACATCCACGCCGTCCAGCGCATCCAGCGAGTCCTTCATGAACGACGCATAGACCGAAGGCAGCCGGAACGACGTGCCCTCCCCCTGCCCCTCCGCGCAGTCGGCGAGCAGACCGTTCATGGTCTCGATCGCGCCGATATCGAGCAGCCATCTTCGATCGCCTTTTTCGATGTAGGCTTCGTCGCGGTTCAGAGCCTTGCGGATATCGAGGGGCGAAAGGGTTCCGCCTTCGCCGTCATCAAAGGTGAAGGACACATCAAACCACGAACCGTCGCCCGACGGCTGGACCGAGACCAC
>JAUIHQ010000439.1 GCA_030432155.1 bacterium
GGTACCGGGTACGTTCTGGGAATATATCGGGCTGAATTGCAGCCGAAAGCCGTTCAGCGATGTGCGGGTCCGGCAGGCGGTCGCCCACGCGGTTGACCGTTCCATGATCAACCAGCTCGTGAAGTTCAGTCGGGCCACGGAGCTCACCGGCGGGCACATCCCCCCAAACCATTGGGCCTATGCCGGCGTTGACCTGTATCCGGAGCCCAATCCCGAGCAGGCGAAAGCATTGCTGACCGAGGCCGGATATCCCGAAGGGTTTGATACCACCCTGATCGTCGGTTCCGAGTTTGCTTACCAGGTGAAGGCGGCGGAAGTGGTCAAACAACAGTTGCGTGAGGTCGGCATCCGAGTCACGGTTCGCTCACTCGAGTCGGGTGTTTTCTTCAACGCGCTCGGAAAGCACGAGTTCGACATGACCATCGTCGGGTGGCTGGGGTTCGTCGATCCCGATGAGTGGACCTACAACCTGTTTCATACCGGCGCCCGCTGGAATCAGCAGGTCTACTCGAATGATGACGTCGATCGGCTCCTTGACGAAGGCCGGAGGTTGATCGGGCATGACGCCCGTAAGCCGATTTATGACGCCGTTCAGCGGATCGTGGCTGACGAGGCGCCGATGGTGTTCCTGTATGTCAATGACCGCACCGCCGCGATGCTCGAGTCGGTACAGGGCTTTGATGTGCATCCCACCGTGACCACGATATCGCTTCGCGACACCCGGAGACGTCTGGAGGTGGAATGACCGAAGCGGCGAGAGATATCCGCCAGCCGGGAGACTATTGTTACACCTACAGTCCCCGCCACCCGCCGGTCGCGACGGTGAAGCCGGGGGAGAGGGTTCGCATCCATACCGTCGATACCTATGAGAACCGGATCACCGATGAACAAACCCTTGCTTCATCGGTCGTGACCCAGCCGTTTGTCAATCCTCAGACCGGACCGCTGTTTGTGGAGGGGGCCGGGCCGGGGGACGCCCTTCGGGTTACCATCCACGACATCGAACCGGCTCGTGATTTTGCCGTGACCACACTTGTTCCGTCATTCGGGTTGCTGTCCGCCACCGACCGCACCGCACTGCTTCACGATCCACTCCCGGAAACCACGAAAATTCTTCCGCTGATCAAGGATCGCATCACCTTCCCCGGCGGGGTGTCGTTTCCCGCCCACTACTTCATGGGGAGCCTGGGGGTTGCCCCGAAGCTTGAATCCATCGGTGCGCTGGTCCCCGATCTGCACGGCGGCAACCTGGACTGCCCGGTGACCGGCCCCGGCGCCACGGTTGAGTTCCAGGTGAATGTGGAGGGAGCGTTGTTCTTTACTGGTGACGGACATGCCGCTCAGAGCGACGGGGAGATCTCCGGCGTGGCCTGCGAGATTCCCGCCGTTTGCACTGTGTCGTTCGAGGTGATCCGTGACCGGGAGGTTCCGGTTCCCCGCGTTTTCACCGACGATGCGATCATGGCCATCGGCTGCGCCCGCCCCCTCGAGGATGCGGCCCGGATGGCGGCACGGGATATCGTCCGGCAGCTCGAAGAGGACTATGGCATGGATCGCACGGACGCATACATCCTGTGCGGCCAGGTGCTCCGGTATCGCGTGGGGAATGTCGTGGATCCCAATTATACAATGGCCGCGATCTTTCCCCGGACCTGTCTGCCGGCGTCCTCCGGGGGAACGGTATGATCGGGTATATCCTGCGGCGCATCGGCATCGCCGTTCCGGTCCTCATCGGGATTTCCATTCTCACCTTCAGCCTCGTGCGGCTGGTGCCGGGCGATACCGTAACGGTGATGCTCGGTATGCGATACACCGAAGAGCGTGCCGATGTTCTTCGTGAACGGCTGGGATTGAATGAGCCCCTGCCGGTGCAATATGGCCTTTGGTTGAAGCAGGTGCTCAAGGGTGATTTCGGACAGTCCGGATTCACCGGTCAGCCGGTCCGCGAAGCAATCGTCGAGAGACTTCCCGTGACTCTTCAGCTCGCCGGTCTTGCGATCCTTCTTCACGAGCAGCCCGTCGCGGAAGATGCCCGCGTTGTTGACGAGCACGTTGAGGCCGCCCATGGCTTCGGCGGCCTG
>JAUIHQ010000110.1 GCA_030432155.1 bacterium
AGGAACTGACCTGCGTGATCGCGCCGGAAACGTATCCGGTGGCCACCGCGCATGTGCGGTACCGGATGTTCGAGGACCGGTTTGAGACGCGGGTGCGGTTTCACTATCTTGTCGACGACTGGTGCCGGTACCGGATGGGGTGGTACAACACCCTCGTGCCCGCGGATTGGCCCCGTCATCGCGCGGTTGGCGGGCCGATGAGCACCTACCTTTCCTATCCGCATGCCCCGGCGCATCAGATCAGCTTCACCCATGCGTATGACATTTGTTGGGAGGAGGGGGGATGGCGAAACCTCGTATTCCCGATGGGTTATTTTGAGCGGGACGACCGGTACTTTGCCTATGGGAGTTATGACCTGGGCCGTCATCTTGTCTTTGGGCCGCACACGCCGGTCGAGAATGCTTTCCCGTCCGTCCTTGTCATGCCGCTGGGACTTCGGAAGGGCGAGGACTACACCCTCGACCTGTTCTTCAAGAGCTTCAGCAAGGTCGACAGCGGTTACATGGAAATGTACCGGTGGTATGGGGAACGGACGTTTCTGCTCGATCCCGACTTCAAAGGCGCTCCCTTCCGCATTACCGAGAAGGTTCCGCGGACGCTTCCGTACGGTGTCGTCACCGGCGGACTTGAAGATGATCCGACCAACAGCAAGGAGACCTACGAAGCGATCCTGAAAGAGTCGGTACGCAGCGAACTGTTCAATCTCTTGTACGGGGGATGGGACATGTGGGTGCATTCGCCGGAAGTATTCAAGGACGGGGTGTGGGGCGGCTATCTCGGCCCGCTTTCCACCGAGGCATTCAGCAATAACATCGCGATGCTCAAGTCACGCGGATTTCATCCGTATCTCTATATCAACAACTTCGTGAGGGTGCCCTGGTTGGCGCCGAAGAACGAACTCATATCGCCCGACAATGATACGCAGCGGGAGTGGTACCTTGACCGCGCCAAATCCATGGTGAATCTCATGCAGCCCGGCGGGCTTTTCTGGGACACGGGATGGTGGCCGCTGCATTATGCCTCGCCGAACAACCAGTTCGTCGCCGATCCTCGCAGCGATGCGGGACGGGGCTGGATGAAAGTCGTGGCCGGGATGTGGGGCTGGCTGCAGGAGCATTACCCGGAGATGCATGTGGTCGGGAATAACATGGCGGGTGGGACACCGTCGCAATACTTCAAGCATGCGACAACCATCGAGAGCGCCCTCGCGCCGACGATCATCCAGGAGTCTATCGCATTTGGTACCTCGGTGATCAATCTGCATACCCCGGGAATGTCGGAAGCAGTGTTCAATAAGCACGGCATGACGCTTCAGGAAGCGATTGAGAACGGAATACCTCCCGAGGCGGCCACCGCGGCCTGGAAGGACTACACCGCAGGGAACCGCCACAGTCTCGCTTACGGCGCGATTCCGGTGGGCATGAACGCGCACAAGGTCAGGGTCAGCCCGGATCGTCGCAAGGCGTTTCCCTACGGTGAGCGAAATCAGTTCATTGAAGAGACGCTGCACATCCGTGAGCTCGAACATTTCTCCGCCCTCGCCAACAACACCCCGATCCTGCCGGAATCCCACGCCGTCACGTTCAGCGATCCTTCCCTGGTCGGCTCGGTCTGGGCGAATGACCGGCGATTGATGGCATGCTTTTACAACAACAGCGACCAGCCCGTGAACGTGGCCGGAGCCATCAATCGCACCATCATTGCAAAATATGGATCGACCGAGGTTCCGCGGATGAAGGTCCAGTGCCTCGGCCCGGACTGGATCGCGAACGGCAAGCCTGACCTTACGATGAGCACAACGCCGGCATCGATCGAGCTTACCGGCTCGCTGGGCGCCCATGAGACGGTTCTTCTGTGGGGCGGCGAAGATCCCGGGGCGAAACGCTGACGGCAACGAAAAGGGCGCGGCACAGTTGCCGTCCGGTGAACGACTTAGGGCAGACATAATATAACCGCCGTTCTTGCTTGCCTTGCTGACGCGCGTTAGCTATCGTCAAGTTAGTAGAGAAGGCGCAAGGGAGACGATCATGAGCCACTCAAAAAACAGCAGTACCGCACGTTTGCTGGCAGCCGTTATCATTGTCGTCTGTTGCTCCACGCCCCCGGCACTGTCCGGGCTCATTATTACCAACGCCCCTGGCTATACCATCACGTGGGACGGAAACGACGGCGATCATTTTGATGCGGCGGCGCCGCCGGCCGGGTCGATCGCACCCAATAACCTGGCACTTGGCGGTACGGCTTTCTCAAGCAGCGACGGCGCACCGCAAGGGCACAACACGTTCGAGCTGAACGACGGTTTTTACGGTAACGCAAACAGTTGGATCGGCGGGGCCGATCCCGCAAACGCCGGCGTCCTGCTGGACGGCAGCTATAATGTGTCCAGCTTTGCGTTTGGACGCGACAATGGGAACAACGCCGAGGCGGGACAGTTCACCGATCGCTGCACCGGGACATACACCATTGAGTTTACGGCCGACGCGGGAACCAACTGGTTCACCGTGGGTACGCTTACCTATGACTACACCCCGGGCAGCGATGGATTACCCGGCAGTGTGTTCGACCCTTACCTGAGGCACGAGTTCCAGGTGGAGCTTGATGGAGGCGGTGCGATCGTCGCGAACGGGATCCGCATCACCGTGCCCCAGGGCGGTGTCTTCTCCGGGGGAACCGCGATCGATGAAATCGAAGTGTATGAAACCTTCGTTCCGGATCCTCCGGCCGCCGGCGTTCCCGGCGCGGTGTTGTGGCTCAAGGCCGACAGCCTGGATCTCGCCGAAGGGGATCCGGTATCGTCGTGGGTCGACGTGACCGGAAACGGCAACGGCGTGAATCGGGCCGGCCTCGCCTGGGGGAGCGCGCCGGTGTACCGCACCAATGCGGCGGCACTGTTCAACGGCGCGCCGTCGGTTGCTTTCGACAGTTCCGCCCTGTGGACCGAAGGCAACGCGCCGGTGATCGAGGCCCGGGAGGTCTTCGCCGTGTTGACGATGGACGCGACCGGCGAGAGTATTGCGACGCTGTTGAGCATCGGACGCGAAGGCGTACCGCCGTTCCAGGAGATTCGTCGCGGCGGTCTGGCCGAGGCCTACGCGGATGACGCCGGCTTTGACTTCGGCGGCGGCGCCGACGGCGTGATCCGGGTCAACGGCACCGCAGGGGTCGGCGTAACCTTTGATGTTCCGCACATCTTCAACGCGAACGAAAACACCTCGGCGATCTACACGAATCTATATCTCGGGTACAACGTCGTCTGGGGTCGTCCGTGGAAAGGGCATGTCGCGGAATTGATCGTTTACAGCAATGCCCTGACTGCTGCGCAGCGCAATGCGGTGGGTCTTTACCTTTCCGAAAAATACGGCATCACGAACACGGCGTATCGGACGCCTGATGCTCCGCCGCCGATCACCAACGGCCTGACCGCCTGGTTCAATGCCAACGACCTGGTCGGCCTGGGTGACGGCGATCCGGTGACCGAGTGGACGGATTCCCTCGGCAACGGCATCGTGCTCGACCGGAATGGGCTTGGCGGCGCCGCCCCGGTCCTGCAGACCAACGCGCCGGGTTTCCTCAACGGCAAACCGTCGGTGTCGTTCAACGGCAATGCGCTGTGGACCGACGCGACCGACCCGGTCATCGATGCCCAGGACATTTTCGTTGTCGCAACCATGGCGAGCGACGCGGAGAATATCGCGACCCTGCTGACCCTCGGCGCGGAAGGCTTCCCTCCGTTCCAGCAAATCCGTCGAGGCGGACTCGTCGAGGGGTACGCGGACGACGCGGCGTTCGATTTCGGCGGCGGAGGCGACGGTGACATCCGCATCAACGGCGCGATCGGCACCGCCGTGACATACGGCGTACCGCATATTTTCAACGGCACCGAGAACTCCCTCGGAACCTATACCAACCTGTTCCTCGGGTGGAACGTCATTCATGGCCGCTACTGGAAGGGGCAGGTTGCGGAAATCCTGATCTTCAGCAACAAGCTTTCCGCATCCGAGCGCAATACGATCGGTCTTTATCTTTCCGACAAGTACGGCATCAGCGATGTTACCTACCGAACGCCGGACACTCCGCCGCCGGTGACCAACAACCTCTCCGCATGGTTCAGCGCGAATGATCTCTACCTTGCCGACGGCGACCCGGTAACCGAATGGGAGGATCGTTCCGGCAGCGGACTTGTCCTGAACCGCGACGGTCTCGGAGGCAGCGCTCCGGTTTTGCATACCAACGTGCCGGGTCTCTTCAACGGCAATGCCGCGGTTTCGTTCAACGACAACTCGTTGTGGACCGAGACCGCGGACCCCGCAATCGACGCACAGGAAATCTTTGCCGTGGTGACGATGGATTCGGACAGCGCCAGCATCGCCACGCTGCTCAGCCTCGGCAAGGAAGGCGCACCGCCATTCCAGCAGGTGCGCCGGGGCGGCACCGCGGAAGCCTACGCAGATGATGCCGCGTTTGATTTCGGCGGAGGAGCCGACGGCGTCATGCGCATCAACGGCGCACCGGGATCGGCGATCACCTTTGGAACACCGCATATATTCAGCTCGGCCGAGAACAATCCCGGAACCTACACGAACCTCTATCTCGGCTGGAACGTCGTATGGGGCCGCCCATGGAAAGGCTATGTCGCGGAAATCATCATCTACAACCAGGCGCTGACCGATGCGGAACGCGCGTCGGTGGGGCTTTACCTGGCCAACAAATACGGGCTGACCTGGGATGCCCCGGTTGTCGGCCCGGTCTCGTTCTCGCGTACCGCCGGCCAGCCCGTTCACGTGCCGGTGTCGGTCCTGCTGACCAACTCGTATAATCCCGGCGGCGGGGCGTTGACCGCATCCTGGGTATCGGCCACATCCGGCAACGGACACCCGGTCAATCTTTCCGGTAACTGGGTCTTCTACACGCCGCCTTCAAACGACAATACGACCGATACGTTCAGTTTCCGCCTCGCGAATACCAATGGTGTGGAGGCTGAATCGGTTGCCACTGTATACGTGGTTCAGGCCATAACGAACATGGCATCCATCGCCGGTGCGGTGAGTACGAACGGCGGTCTTCAATTCCGCTGGTCAGGCATACCCGGCCGCACGAATACCGTCGAAGGGGCGACCGAGCTGGGACCCGTGCCGCCCGCCGACTGGACCGTGCTGGACTCCGTTGTGATAGGTCCGCTGGGATTTGCGGAGTATTATGAAACCAATCCGCCGAGTCCGAGGTATTACCGCATTCTCGAGCAACTTCCCTGAAGGGCATCACGCATGAAAAAGACAATTACAGCGGTATTGTTCGCATTGGCCGGGACGATGATCGGCCGGGCCGACTGGATCTATGTAAACGATCCCGCGGTCATACCCGATAACAATTCGCTGGGCCTCACGCAGACCCTTGAGCTGTCCGGTTTCACCAATGCCATCGACTCGATCGAGGTGAGCCTGACCCTGTCCGCGGCCGGCGAACCGGCCTTCAATGGCGACTACTTCGTTTCCCTCCAGCACGACAGCGGCTATGTTGTCCTGCTCAATCGCGTGGGTCGCACGGCCGGCAATTCGTTCGGCTATGCTGATAACGGCTTTGACGTAACGTTCAGCCAGGTTGGCAATGATATTCACACGTATCAGTCCGGTACGTACACACTCGGCGTGGAAGGCGAACTTACCGGAACATGGGGCGTGGACGGCCGGAATGTTGATCCGCTGCTCTCGCTGGATACAACACCGCAGACATCAACGCTCACCACATTCAACGGCCTCGATGCCAACGGTACCTGGACGCTGTTCGTCGCCGATGTCAGCGAGAACGGCGAGGGTACGCTGGAGTCTTGGGGCATCAATGTTACAACGATCCCGGAACCGGCGTCGCTTGTGCTGGTTGTGCTGTCGATCTCCGTTCTGCGACTGCTCGGTTCAAGGAGGATAACCGGCTCGTCGCCGAAAAGAGCATTCCCCGGCTGAGACTATCGGATAGAGATCGCTGGATCCGCTGAACCCCCCGCTGTGGCATCGGACTGTCAACAAATGTAAGGAAAAGGACCATTACATGGTGAAGAACTGCTTTCATACCATTCTCCTGCTGGCTGCGACCCTGTCAACAGCGTCGTTACAGGCGGATACACTGACTCAAACCTCGGCGTCGTCCATGCACAGCGCCGCTGCCTCACCGGATAACGTGATCGACGGTAACTGGATCAGCCGCTGGCAGGCAAAGGGTGAGGGAACCGGTGCGTGGTGGCAGGTTACTTTTCCATGTGCGAAACGCATCGGCACGGTTGTCCTGATCGATGGTGTGACGATTCTCGACAACATCAGTTCGGTTCGCCTTGACTTTTCCGACGGATCATCTTTCGATTACACCCTCCCGATCTCGACCAACTATCCGGGGCCGAAACAGCCCGGCCTGATTCCCACGCCGGACGATCTTTTGGACAGAAACACGATCGTCAGCGCGATGCCGACGGCCGTCGGCCTGAAGGACGCAAACGCACCGAAATCCGGACCGCACTGGATCCGCTTCGAGCCGCGCGAGACGTCCTTCATCAAGGTCACCGTGACCGACATGGTCAACCCGCAGCAGGATGCCTCGTTGGCCCAAGTGCGGTGGATCGAAGTACCGGAGGCGGATGCGCAGCCGGCCATTCAGTTCAAGCGCAACCCGGACAACCCGGATAACCTTGCGTTCGTCGGTAACGGAGCCGCAGTCGCCACCGCCACCGACCATCTCGGCGACTACCATCATCCGTCGCTGCTCAACGACGGTACGTATGGCAACGCGTCATGCTGGATCAGCCAGTCGCCGGCATCGGCGGCCACGATCGACTTCGGCAAAACCGTCACCGTGGGGCAATTTCGTTTCGGACGCGACCGTGACGGCGTGTATGCCGACCGCGCGGTCCAGTCGCTGACGATCGATGTCGCCGACGAGGCGGGCAACTGGAAGACTGTGTACAACAACGCGAACCTTTCGACGATCCCGGGGTACTCGGCCAACGAGACCACGGTGATCGATATCGAGCCGGAGGAGGCGCGCATGGTGCGCGTGACGATGGACCCCGCGCAGGGCGGCATCGACGAATTCGAGGTCTATGCTCCGGCGGCCGATCAGGCGGAGAATCTCCCGAACGTCGGGGTGCAGAAGAACGAAGGCGTCGATCCCCGCATCCACTACACTGCCTACGGCCTCACAACCGGACGTCCCGCCGAGCCTTGGGTTCTGACCAACCGCGAATTCGTGGTGGAAATATCGCCCGCATCGGGAACCATCACGAGATGGACGAGTCTCGATCCCACGCCGGTGGACCTCGTTTCGCCGGCATCGGGCATGCAGCCCTACGTCCGCAATATCGACCGGGGCTGGCAGGAGCCGTTCGATCGGCTTCACGCCTGGCAGCGGGGACAGGGGATTGAGGACGGGATGCCCTACGATGAAGTCACCTGCATCGTTTTCCCGGAGACCCGCACGATGGCGTACGCCCGCCTCATCTACCGGATGTACGAGGATCGGTTCACGGTGCAGGTGCGTTATACGTCGCTCGTGAACGACTGGTCCCGCTATGTGTTCGGGGTGGCATCGGAGCTGGATCGGGAGCAGTGGCCGGAACATCGCGACAGCGCGGGCTTCATGCCGACCGACACAACCTATATTCGCAGCTACGATCATGCTTATGACATCTGCTGGGAGCAGGGCGACTGGACCACGCTGGTCTACCCGATGGGCGTCTATCGCCGCGATGACCGTCTGCTGATGTACGGTTCCTTCGATCTCGCCAATCACCTCGTGTTCGCACCGAATATTCCATCAGAGAACGCACACCCCTCGGTCCTGATCTCGCCGCTTGGCCTGACCGAGGGGCAGCGTTTCGAATTCAATCTGTTTGCGAAGACCTTCCCGCGCGCTACCTCGGGATGGATGGAAGCCCTGCGCTGGTATGCGCAGCGTACTTACGCGCATGACCCGGACCTTCAGGGCATCCCGTTGCGCCTGACCCGAACCGAGCCCGCGACGATCGATCCCGGCATCGTCGGTGCATGGCCGATACTGCGTCGGGAACAGGAGGACCCGGCCGAGCTCGAGCGATGGAAATCGAAGATGCTCGACCTCGGTATAAATAACCTGTTGTACGGGGGCTGGTTCCTGTGGGTGGATTCGCCCGATCGCTTCGACAGCAATACCGTCTACGGGATGTTCTCGGCGGATAAGTGGGCGACGGAAATCGAGGAACTTCAGTCCGACGGATTCACCGTCTACACCTACATGAACAACTTCGTGCGCGCGCCGTGGGTGCCGGATCCGCGCTTCGGCGGACATCTCGTCGACATGGACAACGATGTCGAGCGTGAGTGGTACATCGAGCGAGCGAAGTCCCTGATCCGCACCCTCCGTCCCGCGGGCATTTTCTGGGACACGGGCTGGTGGCCGCCGATGTACGCCGCAGGCAACCAGGGCTTCTCGTCGGATCCGCGCGGCTCGTCGGTCATGGGCTGGGTGAAGATGCAGGCCATCATCTACCACTGGGTGAAAGAGAACTTCCCGGAGATGAAGGTGATGGCGAACAACATGGCGGGAGGGTCGCCCTCGTGCTTCTTCGCCGACGGCACCATGGTCGAGGACGGCGGTGACGCCACCAATCCATTGATCGTCGAGGATACGCGGGCGCTGCTGCTCACGCCGTACAGCTACAACTCCATCTTCTACTACGACATGTTTGCGCGGGTTCTCCAGCAGGAAGGATTGACCCTGGCCGACGTCAAGGAGGCCGGTGAGCTTTCGCGCGAGCTTCGCGACAAGGTCTGGACGCGCTGGATCCACCATGCCCTCGAGTCGCTCGGACTCGGACTCCCGATACACCTCGACGTCTCCAGTATCCGCGGAAAGTTCAATCCGCAGGGTGAGTTTCATACCATATTGGTACCGTTCAAGCGGTCCGAACAGATGCGCGAAGTCGCCCTGTTCTCCGCGCTGGCCAACGGAACCCCGCACATGGCCTATACCCATGTGCTGAGCACCGATGTGCCCGACACCTTCGGCGCAGTATGGTCGAACGAGGAACGGTTGATGGCCAGTCTGTACAACGACAGCGAGACGTCCGAAACGGTTACGGCCCGCATCGACCGGAAGATTCTCGGTACGCGGCAACCGAATCACATGGAGCCCCGGCAGTCGTGGATCATCTCCAGCCAGGGCATAGCGCAGCCTGATCGGTCGATGAAGATCAGCCTCGAAGACGATTACGTGGTGTTTGCCGGTGAGCTCGGTCCAGGTGAGGCGGCGCTTCTGCAGATCGGGCGGTAGAATAGGCGGCTTACCCGTGAGGTTCGCCCTGCCGGAAACGCTGAAAGGGATCATGAAATCGACCAACGCAAAAACAGACAACGTTGTAACGACTGAACAGTACCAATGGCTGACCGACAGGGCCCACAGCGCCCACGACCGTTCCATCATGCCCCTCGATGAAGGGACCCCGGTGTACAGTCCGATGGGCTACCGGGGTTGCTGGCCGCGCGACATGTACTACATCATCACCGGCGTGCCGGAGCTGGCCCGCCGCGACATCATGGCAAACGTGGTGGAGCTGTGCCTGAAGCTGCAACTGCCCAACGGCATGGTTCCGAAAAACATCGCGTCCGACGTGACGCCGCGCTACGTGTGCTGGCATGTACCCGGGGGCTATGACGTCGAGAAACCGCTCCCGCTCGATGACGTAAATCCGTTGTGGAACGACTACGAGATGACCAAGCCGGAAGCGGATTCGGGTCAATTCGTGGTCATGGTGGCCCATGAATACTGGAAGGGCTCCGGGGACACGGCTTTCGTGAAGCGCAATCTGGGCGGTCTTGCGCGGGCGCTGGATGCCATGCCGCGCGACGAGAGCGGGCTCATCTGGATCGATCCCAAACATCCACACACGACCTATGGATTCACCGACAACGTCGTGAAGACGGGCAACGAGCTGTTCTGCTCACTTCTGTATCGAGAGGCCTCCCGCATGCTCGCGCAGATGGCGAAGGCCGTCGGCGATGCAGACATTGCAAAGGAATTCACGCATCGCGCTGAGATGATCGAGGAGAACATCGACCGTCTCAAGGACTCCGAGACCGGCGTCTACTTCGCGGCCACGGAAATCGGGCGGCAGATCGATATCTGGGGCAACGCATACCTCGTCTACAGCGGCTTCCCCGGTGAGGAACGACGCCAACGCATCTGCCAGTATCTCGCCGATAACTACGACCGCTATGTGAAAAAGGGACAGATCCGGCACATCAACCGTCCGGACTACTGGCAGAAGATGTACTTCGGATCGGTCGGGGACATCTACGGACTCGGCGTCTTCCAGAACGGCGCGTACTGGGGAACGCCCACCGGCTGGGTCGGCTACGCCATCGCCCAGGTGAATCCGAAGCTCGCCTCGCAACTGTTTACCGATCTGATCACCACCTATCAGGAGCAGGGGGCTCAGGAATACATCTACGAAGACGGACGCCCCGGGCCGATCGAGGACTATGGATCGAGCCTCACCAATCCGCTCCATGCCATCCGCCGCCTTGAACGCGAACGGATCGGGGTTACGGATGCGTGACCAGCTACAGAAGGGGGGCGGTTCGGTTCGGCAGGGACGCCACCCGCTTCGCCATGTCGCCGTCGCGGTCCTGATCGCCGTGAGCGGTGCTTTCGCCGAGTCAACGGAGGAATGGCGCAATACGCTGATTCCTGAGGGGCGTGAGGGAGTGCCGATCACGCTTGCAGAAGAAGGTCGCACCGAATACCGGATCGTTATCCCGCAAGCCGCCACTACGACGGAGCAGAAGGCGGCGGACGACCTCGCGTTGTGGCTTAACGAGATGACCGGGGCGTCATTCCCGGTCGTGTCGGACAACAAACCGCCGCAGCCGAAGGAAATCAGCGTGGGGCGGACGGATCGCATCCCCGAAAGTCTGCAAGCCGGCGACCTCGGCGCCCACGGAATTTCCATCGCGCAGGACGGCAAGCGTCTCCTGATCCAGGGTGGTGACGGGCGCGGCATTATCAACGCTGTCTATGCGTTGCTGGAAGAA
>JAUIHQ010000440.1 GCA_030432155.1 bacterium
GGGGACCGGGGACCCAACACCGGAGGCATGGGAGCGTATTCCCCCGCCCCGGTGGTCACCGACGAGCTCTGGCCGGTGATCCGGACCCAGGTATTCGACCGCACCCTCTCCGAGCTGAACCGCCGCGGAATCGTGTTCAAAGGTGTGCTCTATGCCGGCCTCATGGTCAGGGACGGCGGGGTCAAGGTTCTTGAATTCAATGTTCGGTTCGGCGACCCCGAATGCCAGGCGGTCCTGCTTCGATGGAAGGGCGACATGCTTCCGGCCCTTGAAGCCTGCATCGACGGCACCCTCAGCGACGAGCTGGTCGCCTGGCATGATGACCCGGCGGTATGTGTGGTCATGGCCGCCGGCGGGTATCCTGATTCCTATCGAAAAGGCGAACCCATCACCGGCCTCGACAAGGCATCGGCCGTGGACGACACCGTGGTTTTTCATGCCGGTACACGGGTCGAAAACAATGAGGTTGTCACCTCCGGCGGGCGGGTCCTCGGCATCACCTCGCGCGGTCCCGGCCTCCGGGATGCCATCGACCGGGCCTACCGCGCGGTCAAGGCCATCTGTTTCCCGGATGCACACTTCCGCAAGGATATTGGCTGGCGGGCGCTGGAAAGGACCCAAGCCGGTTCATGATCCGAAATCTTCCAGTCCTGCTGGCCGTGATGCTCGCCGGAACAACCATGCCGGGCCGGAGTCAGACACCGGCGGCCTCCCTTTCCGAGGCGGCGTCGTCCATGGTGGAAACGCTCCGGCTCAAGGGACTGAACGTGGATGCGGAAGCGGCGACCCCCGGCATGATGGAAGCCATCGCTCGATCCATCGATCCGCAAAGCCGCATCATGACAGCGGCAGACCTTGAAGCTTCAGACGCCCGCCGGGCCGGACGGGTAACCGACCTGGGCATGCGGATCAGCCTGACCAACGGATATCCGGTGGTGATCAAGGTGGAACCGTCGTCTCCGGCGGCGGAGGCCGGGATTGAAACCGGCAACCTTCTGGCTGCCGTCGGGAAACGCCCGACGGTTAATCTTCCCCTCGGGGAGGTGCTGGACCTGCTGCGTGATCCGGATGCAACGTCCGTCGTGGTCCGGATTGTCGCCGGCGATCCTCCGGCCACCAACCGCTTCGAGCTCGCGCCGGCGGTTCTACCCGTACCGTCCATCGAGACCGCGGAAACCCTGCCTTCGGGGATCGGCTACATCCGGATGAACGGTCTGTTCGAGGATGCGGGGCGCGAGCTGATACCCCTGGTTCGAGGATGGGAGCAGACCGGTGCAACCGGATTCATCCTGGATCTACGAGACGCCGGCGGCGCCAACATTCTGGCCCTGGAGCGCATCGGTTCGCTCTTTGTCCCAAGCGGCGGGCTTTTGTTCAGCTTCCGCGATGTGGATGATCAGGACATCTCGGTGCATGAGGCCGGTGAGGGCGGCAGTTTGTCCATTCCGGCCATGGTGCTGATCGATGAAGGAACTCGCGATGCCGCGGAAGCCCTTGCCGCCGCCCTCGCCTATGCAGCGAGAGTGTTGCTGATCGGATCGGAAACCGCGGGAGATGCGCTCGTTCGCGAGATCATTGAATTGCCCGGCGGATACCTTCTGCGCATTGCCACCCGGAAGCTCGTGACCGCAACCGGGACGGTTTATGATGGAAGCCGCGGCGTACCCGCGGACATCACCCTTGCCGACGATGCAACAATCGCGAATCTATACGATCCCGAGCTGTCGCCCGACCGGCGGGAATTGATCCCCGAGGAATTCGAGGATCTTGCCCTACGGCAGCGTCTGCGCGGCGATGCCGCCCTGATCCGGGCGGTGGATATTCTCCTCGGGATCGAAGCCCTTGACCTGTCCGGTTCCCCCGAGAATTGATTCGCAGGTCCGGTTGATTCCATCACCTCCCTCGCCTACATTGAATTGATGATTTGATCTTACCCGGCATCCTGTTACACATGGGATTTCCCGGTCTTCAGAACGGCCGGCCAGCGATCATGACCGATACGAACAAACACATTGTATTTATCTGCACCGGCAATATGTGCCGCAGCCCGATGGCGGAG
>JAUIHQ010000441.1 GCA_030432155.1 bacterium
CTGAAAGGGCGGCTTTCACGCGCTCAATGGTTACCGCCTCATCCGTTCCGGCATCGTCTTCCCGCCGTTCAAGCCGGTTGAATTCCCGGTCCATCGCCCGGTCAAATTGTTTCAGCCGCTCCACCACGGCGTCGGGCAGGTCTTGGGGCGCCGTTGGGTCCTGATCGAGATCGACGGATCGAACGGCCGGGGCGGGTCCCGGCGTCACGGATTCTTCCCGTTCCGATTCACGATGTGCCTGTGGAGCGGTTTGGTCCGACGTTCCGGCCGGCTCCGGTTGCTTTGCGCGGGCTCCCTGCCGGTCCTTGAGGTCTGCAAGGGTGTTCATCGCATCCGCCAACTGCCGACTCGTCGTTGCTTGTTGCCGCAGCGACCAGGCTGTTACCAGCAGGGCAATCGCCAACAGGCCGGACAGGATGGGAACGGAGCGATTCACGGTCGGTCAGTAGGCGTTCTCGCGGCTGAAAAAGGTGCGGGCGATAATCTTGAAGTCGAGGGCCAGCGACCAGTTTTCAAGGTAATACAGGTCGTACTTGCTGCGGTCCTTGATGCTCGTATTGCCGCGTAGGCCGTTGACCTGGGCCCAGCCGGTCATGCCCGGTTTGTAAAAATGGCGCCACATATACCGCTGAATATCCTCTTTGAACTGTTCGACAAAGTGCGGGCGTTCGGGCCGTGGGCCGACCAGGCTCATGTCGCCCCGCAAGACATTCCAGAACTGGGGAAGCTCGTCGATATTGTAGGCCCGGAGTATCGCGCCGATCCTGGTCCGGCGGGGATCGTTCTCCACCGCCCAAACCGGACCGGAACTCTCTTCCGCATCCGTTCGCATGGTTCGAAGCTTGTAAATGTTGAAGCACGCGCCTTTCTCGCCGCACCGTTCCTGGCGGAAGAAAAGCGGACCCGGGGATTCCCGCTTGATCAGGATGGCAGCCACGAGGATGACCGGTGCGGACAAGACCAGTCCGACCAGGGAGCCGATGATGTCCTCCATCCGTTTCCAGACCCGGTTCCAGAAAAAGTCGAGAGGCCACTTTCGCGTCCCGAGAACGGGTATGCCGTCGATGGTCCGTATGTCCATGGTGATGGTAAGGATCCGGAACAGATCGGGGACGTAATGAAAGTCCACCAGCGCCTGCTCGCACTCGATGATCATGTCGGCCATGATCTGCTGCGGCAGGCTGGCGCTGGAGGCGAGGATCACCTGGTCGAAGGCGCCGGTACCGAGAAGCTCGGGAAGGTCCGCGATTGTGCCCCGGATGAGTTCATCCGGTATACCTTCGTGCGGCGGTTCCTGGTCCACGCGCAAAAACGCGGTGACCGCGGTCCGCAGGCGCGGGTCATTCTCCAGGGATTGGCGCAGGCGGCCGGCGACTTCATCGGTTCCGACAACCATGATCCGATTGGATACCTGCCGTCCGCGGGCCAGGTGCAACTCGGCCTGAAAAAGAATGTAGCGGGTGAGTACGAGGGTCACGGAAATCGTCACCAGCGCCACGGCCACGGTGAAACGGGAGAGGGGCGGATCGGTGCGAATCACAAACGCGAGGGCCGTGGTCAGGAGGATGCCCAGGCCGGTGGCGCGAACGAGACGGGGGATTCGTTCGCTGAATGTTCCGAGCTGCGGCCGCTCGTACAGCCCGAGCGACTGGTTGATGAACAGGAAAAGCAGGGTGATGGGGATCGACGCCTGCAGGTAGAGGCTTCGGGGCGGAAGCCCCTCGTGCAGCATCGGGATCAGTCCGCTTTCAAACCGGATCCATACCGCGAGCATGAAGCCGAGAAAAATGGCTGCCGCATCCGCGACAACCGCAGCCAGGCTGCAGGCGACATCAAACGAATCCCGTCCTTTCATGGCGATCTACGCTGCGGTCAGCTAAGCGGTTCCTTCTGGTCGGTAATCAGGGGAAGCTCGGCTGCTTTGTCCCGGTTGTATTGAATGTATGCCTTCCACTTTGCCGGCACCCGGGCCGCGGGAAAGATGGCCTTGGTCGGGCATTCGGGAACACAGGCGCCGCAATCAATGCATTCATCGGGATCGATCACCAGCATCTTCT
>JAUIHQ010000442.1 GCA_030432155.1 bacterium
TTCGGGCCAAGTCCCTGAATGTGCAGGAGATCGGTGATGCCGTCCGGAAACTCGTTGCGAAGTTTTTCCAGCGCCTTGAGCGATCCGGTGTTCACGATCTCCCGGATCTTCTCCGCCAGCTCCTTGCCGATTCCATCGAGCTCGGTGAGGTCCCGGTCCGCCTCGACCATGTCGCGCAGAGAATCGCTCATGTCGTTGATCATCCGCGAGGCATTGCGGTAGGCACGGATCTTGAACGGGTTTTCCCCCCGCACTTCGAGAAGATCCCCCATCTCGTCAAACACATCGGCAATATCGGCGTTGTGAACAGGCATGGTTCCATCCTTCCAACTCCATGCGCGGATGCCAAGACGGAACGTGCACTTCGTGGCGGATTCGATGCCGGCTACCGGCCCGGCCGCAGCATACCGGCTATCAACCCGCACTCCAGGCCGAACGGCAGATACCCGGCATACCCGAGGAGCGGCATTTCAAACACATAAAAGGCTTCCACCCAAGACACATCATACGTCCAATGGGCCAGGCTGAACATGTTCCACAACTCCCAGAAGAAACCGCATGCAAGTGCGGCCAGCATCATGCGAACCATGCGGTGATGATCCCCGGGCTGCCATGCCATGATCAACGAAGGTCGCCCGGTCCATGAAAGCATACCTTCCAGTAGCACCAGCGGCGCAATCCACACCAGCGGGTACAGCAGGTTGGGAAACACCCCCATAAGAAAAAGGCCGACCGAACCGGATGCCAGAACCGCCAGCGGCCAGAATCGATGCCCGCCGTACCGGTGACCGGTCAACAGGGGCTCGCAAGGTTTCCCGAGGAGTCCGGACAAAACGGCATACATCGAAACAAAGGCCGGCAGCACGGTGGCGAAGCTGATGGTGGCATGGATGACGTAGGCCCCGGCGGAAAAGGATTCAACCCCGTGATACCACCAGTTCTGCACGAACCGGTTCAAATACTCGAAGAACCACCAGAAACCGGCGCTGACCGGAAACAGCGTCAGGAACCACCGGGGGCGGCTGGTCATCGGGCTGGATCCGGTCAGGCGGATGGCCGCCGCATTCAGAAGCAGAATGAACGGGTACCAGAGCAGGGAATAGGTATACACCTGAAACGGCGCAAACCAGTCCTGCCGGCTCCATGCCAGCCACCAGCCTACCGCAAGCGCGAGACCCGCGCCCCATCCCCAGCGCGGAAACGTTCCGGCGATCACAGGCGCTGCCCCGGGTCGGCGACGAAGCAACACATACAGCATCCATCCGGCAAACAGGATGATCCCCACCGCCATGGCCAGAAACACGCCGGGATGAAAGGGTGCATGATCGATATACCGGGTTGTCGGCGGAAATTCCAGGTAGGCGGGGTCATAGCGCCCGGTACAGAGAACGCCGGCCAACGGCAGACCGGCCAGCAACAATGCGACCGTTAACCAGATGGTCCGGAAGCGAGATGGGTTTATAGACATGCCCTACTCTCCTGCATCCGGGCGCCTGCGCCAACCTTCTTCTCTGTATCCGCGGCTACTTGGTCTCTTCCACCACACTGGCCACGACTTCGGACAAACGATGCTCCTCCCGGGCATCCTTCAGGCGCCGCTCCACTTCATCCTCCACAAACATCTCCTGGGACAGACCGATATAGAGTGCGTAGATGATCAGCAGCAGAACCACGGCAAACGGAAGACCGGTAGTGACCGCGGCGGTCTGCAGGGTGGACAAGCCGCCGCCGAGCAGAAGCACCGCCGCGATAACCCCCTCCATGATCGCCCAGAACACGCGCTGCGGGACCGGCGAATCGAGCTTGCCCCCCGACGTCAGGTGATCGACAACCAGCGACCCCGAATCCGACGATGTGATAAAAAAGACCGTCACGAGGATGATGCCGACCAGCGACAGGACGCCGGTCAGAGGGAAGGATTCAAACATCGCGAACAGGGCCGTAGCCACATTCTCATTGACCGCACCCGCGATATCGGCCAGCCCCTTTGACTGCAGGGAAATCGCGGAACCGCCGAACACCGCCATCCAGAAAAAGGACAACAGGGTCGGTATCA
>JAUIHQ010000111.1 GCA_030432155.1 bacterium
GGCCATCCATCGTGATTCGGTGAAAGGCAACCGTGCCGATATCATCGGCAAGAGCTGGCTGGGATTCGGCGACCGGTTTTATCCCTCCGGCGCGATGGGAGAACGTTCACCCGGCCTCTGGTGGCGTTCGGGACGATATGTTCTTGTTCATATCCGCACCGGTGATGAACCGCTCGTGCTTCGCCGGCTTGGCATCCTGACCACCGGATATCCATTCGATCGAACCCTCGACTGGACTTCATCCGACAAGGCGTGGGACTCGATCCTGCCTCTTCTTGATCATGGACTCCGCGTGTGTGCGCATGAAACCTGGGTGGATTGTCCGTTTTACGAGCAGCTATGCTATGTCGGTGATACCCTCCTTCATTGCCTGTCGAACTATGTCGCCTATCCTGATGACCGCTTGAGTCGCCGGGCCCTTCTCGGGTTTGACTGGTCGCGTGCAGGATGCGGCCTGGTTGCCGAGCGGTATCCCTCGCAATGGAGGCAGGACAGTCCGACCTATGCCCTGTTGTATCCTCAGATGGTGCGAGACTTCATGATGTGGCGGGATGATCTTTCCTTCGTCCGGCAACGAATGGCGGCGGTCCGGTCGCAACTCGACCTGTTTTCCGGCTTGATGGGTGATGACGGGCTGCTCCACGACGTTCCGGGCTGGCCATTTGTCGACTGGGTTCCCTCCTGGCATATGGGCTGTGGCCCGGGGGTTCGGGAAGGGGACTCCAGCATTGTGAACCTCCATTTTGTCCTGGCCCTTCAGGCGGGGGAAGAACTCGAACGCGCCGTCGGGAGAACTCGTATGGCGGAAGAATACCGGGAGGCTGCCGCCGTCCTGTTCGACAACCTGATGGAACGATACTGGTCGGATGAGCACGCATGCATACTCGATACAACGTCCTGCCCGGATACAAGTGAGCATGCCCAGGTTCTTGCCCTGCTGACCGGCTTGCTGAAGGATGATCAGGCAGCAGCGTGCGCCGGAATCCTGGACCGGCGTGAAACAAATGCCGAATGCTCGATCTATTTTGAGCACCACCGATTGAATGCTCTGTACCTATACCGGATGTCCAATGCGTTCCATGCATCGCTTGGCTTCTGGAAGCAGCTACCGTCGCAGGGGTTCGTCTCCCTGCCGGAACAACCGGAACCGTCGCGCAGCGATGCACACGGCTGGGGCGCCCATCCGATGTTTCACACGGCGGCAAGCATCGCCGGCATTCGCCCCTCCGCCCCCGGATTCCGGAGGGTGCGTATTGCGCCGCTGCCCGGCGACCTTTCTTCCTTTTCCTGCCGATGCTGCCACCCTGACGGGACGATCGATGTCGCATTCGAGCGTACAAATGAAGCCGTGCGAATGGAGATTACCCTCCCGGATGGCGTGTCAGGCGACGCCATATGGCAGGGGCGAGCCAAACCCATAGGCGGTGGTACACAGCAACGTACGTGGTGAAGCTTCCCTGCATCGCTTGATTTCACGGTACACATGACGATAGACTGGGTCCTCAAGGCGGGTAGGTTTTCAACGATGCACACGACCCGCCGCTACAACCGGAGGAACTTGTGAAATCTTATTGGCTGCCGATTCTGCTTGCGATATTCGGAATGGCTCTCGCTGCCTCCGCCGCGATGACCCGCACGGTCAAAGTGAGCGACTGGTGTTCCATGACCACCCCTACGACCTGCACGCTCGGAGGACGCGTCGTCGTGGAAGTCACGCTTGCCAACGTGGATCGCAACCTCAAGGCTCATGTCGATCTGCACTACCGGGACAACAACGGTGTGCCGATGGGTATGAACAGCCCGGGCAGCGAGACCAAATCGATTCCGGCCGATGGGAAGCTCATCTTCACGCTGACCGTGAATGAAAAAGCCCCGATGGGCTCTGTATATCCGGTGATCTACCTGTCACCCACCGGCGAGCGCGAGGACCGTGTCATGGAAGCCAACGGTCCAAACATCATACCCGACGCCTGAATCCGGCCGCGCCCAGCATAACGGCGGCCGAGACAAGCAAAACCCACGTTCCCGGCTCCGGCACCACATACGTGACTTCGAGCGCGGGGCCGTCAAACAGGGTATTCTCGCTGGAGGAAAAACGCCGGGCGGATCGCGCGAGTGTTTCATCCCCGATCAGGATCCACCCATGATTCCCGCCGGGATTGTCCAGCCATCCCTGAACATCAGCCGCCATGCCCGGAGCATTGAATATTGCGGTTGCCCCGGCCTGCCCGACCAGGGATGTCGCAGAAGCAGCTCCAAAATCACCGCCGGATGTTCCCCAGGCAATGTTGGTGTAGCTCGCATAACCCCATGTGGGATCCCCGGTGCCGGCCGGAGCCCCCTGCCCCCCCGGATCACCGGCATTCGCATTTCCGGTCGTCCATCCGGCCAGCAACGGGTGGAGGGTGAAGGTAACGGGATCGGGGGGTGCGAAAGGCGAATTATCCACGAACATGGTGAGGGCAACGCCCTGGATGGTGGACCCGGAGGGTATCGCACTGAAGTCAAATGACAGCAGCGCCCGCCGGAATGTCTCGCCTTGGGATTCGGCCAATCGACCGGCGAACAAATGCGGACCGACACTGTCGGACAGGCTGTCCGACTCGCTGTAGATGCTGGCATCGCGGGACGGTGTCAGCACCATGACATCGCCCCACAGAGGTATCACGGCCCAAACCACGATCCAGGCAACGAGGACGGGGAATACCCGACGATTATTTTCATTAACCTTCATCAGGGAAACCACTACATTATGTTCATCCGCCATGGCAAAATCCATTCTCATTTTCCTGTCCTGTGCCGCCGGCGTGTTTATTGTTCCGGGCACGGCTCTCGCCGACCCGCCCTACCTTACCATCGACCTGGCCGTCCTGGGAACGCCGAGTAATGTCCTGACCCGGGTCCATGGCGCGGACAACATAGGAAGCGCGGGTGTACCGGTATTCGGCGGCCATGACGTGGATGGAGACGGGCATCTCGATTACGGGCTCTGCGGATTTCAAGCCAATCCGCTCGGCCGCTCCGGGGCCGGACTCGTCACGGTCGTTTTCGGCAATGGCACGCTGGGTGAAGCCATTCACACCGGTGTGTATGCATCCAATATTCTGCGGATAGCCGGAGCACAAGCCGGGGATCGCGCGGGTTCCGAGGCATGGATGGATGACGTGACCGGGGACGGCGTGGGCGATCTGTTGATTTGCCGGCAGGCCGCGAATTTCACCAATGCAGCAAGAACCGCCGCCGGCGCCCTCACCATCATCAAGGGCGGGCCGGAGCTGCGGGCATTCGCCATGACATCCAACCATCTCGATCTCGCCGCAATTCCCACCAACATCACCGCCGTTTCGTTTTACGGCGAATCCGTCAGCGGTCGGCTCGGGATCTGGGTTCGAACCGGCGATGTCGACGGCGACGGCACCCCCGACATCGCGGTGGGAGAAGATCAGAACGATATTCAGGGCAGCAATGCCGGCGCCGTCTATGTAATCAGGGGCGGAGGGCACCTCGCGTCCAACGCGGTCATCGACATGGCGTCGTTCGGGACCAGCGCACTTGCCCCTCACATCGCCCGCATCCTGCCTCCGGCCGGCGCCCCGAATTATCATCTCGGGGCAACTCTCACCATCGGCGACCTTGATGGCGATGGCATGGGCGAGGTTGTCGCCGCCGCTACGTTAAACCGCGCAGGCGCCGGAGGGAGTTTCTCGCCAGGCGGAACCGGAAGCTCGGGGTTTCCTTATGGAAAGCTATTCATCGCCTGGGGCCGGAACTTCCTGCCCGCCTACTGGACCAACGGATACGACTTCGCGATCGACGCCGCACCCGAAGGATTCACCGCGATGCGAGGCGGCAACAGCCTGATAACAGCCAGCGGAACCCCGATTGCCGGAAGCAGCAATCACAAGTTCGGCGAGGAGCTGCTGGCCGGGCGTGATTACAATGGCGATGGTAAAGCTGACTTGTTTGTCGGTGATATCACCGGGCGTGCTTACAATCGTCAGAATTCCGGCGTCGGGTGGGTGTTCTTCAGTGCCGGGGATCTGAAAGGCGCGGACATCGCCATGAATTTCACCAACACCTTTCCATCCAACTTTTTCTACACCGTGTTCGTTGGACCGATGGCCAGCGCGATCAGTTCCGATACGGCATCCCATGGCGACTACAATGATGACGGCATCGACGACCTCTTGATCGGCAACCCCTGCAACGACAGTGCGGGACGCAGCGGCGCAGGTTCCATCAACATCATCTTCGGCCGAACCAACGCCTGGCCGGAGATCGTCGATCTCGCCAGCGGTCAGTTTCCGCCGACGAATCAGATGACGATTTATGAAATCTGGGGCGTGAAAGCGAACGATACTCTGTGCTACAGCGCGGCTGACGGCGATGCCGACGGTGACGGCATTTCCGACATCCTGATCAACGAGATGAATGGCGACAACCCGTTCAACGGTCAGAACAACGCCGGGAATCTTCTCGTCATCAGCGGCGCCCGGATCGGAGCCGCTGCCGCTCTCGATCTTCAGATTCACGCCGCAGAGGATCCGATCGTATCCGCCCCCCTCGCCTCCTATACCGTGGTGGTGGCCAACACATCGGTGACCGAAGCGGTCGGCGTCACCGTCCGCAACCTGTTCCCTCCCGGCACATCGGTCGATACCGGCACGGTGACTGTCAGCACGGGCAGTCTCGGATACAGCGGCAGTACATCGCTCGTATGGACCATTGGCAGCATTGCCGCCGGCGGATCCGTCACCGGAATCTTTCCCGCGGCGATCGATGCATCCGCGGCCCTGATTCTCACCAACACCGGCGATACCGGCATGTTCGGCCTCGATCTTTTTCCCAGCAACAATACGGTCATCCTCGAGACCTCGATCCTTGATTCAGACGGCGACAGCGAGGGTAATATCTTTGACCCGGATGACGACAATGACCAGATCCCGGATGCGTGGGAAACCGCCAACGGATTGAACACCACCAACAGCGCTGACGCTTCGGTGGATCAGGACAGCGACTCATTCACCGCCTTCGAGGAATACATCGCCGACACCCTGCCCCAGGCTGCCACATCCGTGTTTGCCTTCGCCGCCTCAACAACATCACCGGGTATGCATGAGGTGCGATGGAGCAGTTCCACCAACCGCCTCTACCATCTGTATGCAGCTCCGGACCTTACCGGGGGTTCATGGAGCCAGGTGATGGCCAACATCGTGGCCACCAACAGCACAACGTCTATCGTCATGACCAACAACACGGACGATGCATCCTACTATCGAGTGGATGTGTTGATTCCCTGAGTTATCGCAGGCCCGTTTCGTCCTGCCAGAGGAGTTCAGGCGGCTGTTCCCCGGTCTCCTCCGCCCACATCTGAATTTCCTCGGCCATAAATTCGCGGACCATGATGCTCATCTGGTGACGGATGGACGGGCTGTCCACCCGAAACAGCATGCTGAGCTTCGGCTCATTGTCCCGCTTGAACAGGAAAAAGCCCCCGCGGCTGGTTTCCTCGCCGTTCAGAACATCCCGCAGCGGTTCCCGGAGGGCATCGGCGATGCGGCGGGCCGACGACTCGATCTTTTCGGGGTCGAACGAGACTTCCATGGCGCCCCGTCCATCGGGAGCTCCGAACAGCAGACGACATGATCCATCAGGCAGATCGGAGAAGGAAAGAACCCCGTCGGCCGCCCCCCGGAAGACCATCAACTCGGCCAGAATACCCGGCTCAACCTCCGGTTTCTGCTCCTGATCCTCAGGCTCCTTCTCCTCCTCGGCCGGTTCTTCCTTCTCCTTCCCCTCATCCTTTTGTTTCGGGGTGTCGATGCGAGTCATCTCCGGGCTCGATTCATCGGGTATTTCGGCTTTCGCCATTGTCTCCGGGGGCACAACCGGTTCGACCGGCTCCAACGAGGCAAACCATTGCCGGACGGTTTTGTTCAACTGGTCGCGGGTGCGGTCAAACATTGGGCGCCAGTCCTTGGGAACATCATTGCTGTTTCGGCCCCACGCTTTCTGCCAGTCTCGGGTCCATGATTCCAGAAGATCCTCCACCGGGCGGCCCTCCGCCGCCTCCTTCTTCAATTGTTCCCGCCCATCCTCCTCAAGATCACGAATCAGGGCGAGCTGCCGGGTCAGGGCATCGAGACCCGGCCTGACACGTTTATTGAGCGTATCCGTGACCATGATCTGCGTCTCATCCAGAACATCAAGCGGGTCGATACCGACCGGCCGTGAGGCATCATCAGCATCGAGCGCCTTCCACGCATCTTTGAAATCGCGGACCCCCTCCTGATTCCGGTCATACAGCCAGGTGATCACGTTCTCCGGCAGGCGCTCTGTCTGTTGCAGGGCCGGGAAAGAGTCGCGCATCTGGTCCGCCGCAATCTGTTCCCGAATCGAAGGCAGCATGCCCTTGAGCCTCGCGTCGATAACATCCCGATGAACCGCTTCCAGGCCATCCGGTGAAGACCAGGTTTTCTTCAGGTAGGCAAGGACGGCTGCACGCTCCTCCGCCGCGGCTCCCCGTGCGTAGGTTTCGCGTACCATGCCGGCGGTTTCGCCCGACACGTCGCGGGAAAGCCCTTCCAGGCTCGCTCCAGGAGAACGGTGCGCCTGCAGGTCATCGAGTATGCGATCGCGGACATCCTCCGGTCGCGGCATCCAGGATAGATCCGATTCAAGATAACGGCGAAAGCTTCGCCGCTCCCATTTGAGGGCCACATCACCGGCAAGGTTGACGACCGCTTCAAATACGCCGTACCGGGGCGGGCGGGTGTCGGGAGCCGCCGACACGCTCTTGTGCAGTTCACCGAGTAATCGTTCGTACATGCGAGGACGGATACGCAACGCATCATCGTCGCGTCGGGAATCCCAGGGGGCGGCTATGGTTTTCGCCTGGTCCCGGTATTGACCGGCAAGTACGGCAGACATGTTCTTCGCGATGGAGTCTCTTTCGTTATCCAACTCCTCAAACACGTCACCACCGGGAACCAGCATGGCGGAGAGGGGTTTCGCGAGCTGACGAAATGCGTTCTCCGGAATCGGTTCGGGCTGTGCACCTCGTACGTCGCGGTCCAGCTCGGTGATCATTCGGTCGGCCACCGACTGGTCAGGCCACGATTGATTCTCGATGAGCTTCCGTTTCAAACGGTCGATGGCGCGGGGACGGGATGCGTTATAAAGGTCGTGGCCGGTCTTCTCGGCAAAGGCACGGGCTTTCGTATCCACATCACGGCTCCAATCCGTACCGGCCATGCGCTTCACATCATCCCGGTCGAAGGTCAGAGGACTCTGCTCCCCCGCCCTTGCCACCGCATCGGTGATGTACGCATCGAACGCGTCCTTGCGATTCTTCACCAGCCATCCCTTTGCCGGTGCGAGTCCTTCGGCATTCGTCCGAAACGTGTCAACATGTTCCACCATGTGGGAAGCCAGCCCGTCCCGGAGCTGCTCCAGCTCAGCCGGACCGGCAGTATCCATGGTCAGGATCCACGAGGCGATGTCCTGGGCGGCGGCGCGGATCGCGAGCATCCGTTTGGCCTCAGCCTTGGGATCCTCTCCGTTTTGTGCGCTGGCTGCGGCGCCTCCGGCCAGCAGCAGGATCATGAAAAACAGAATTCGTGAAGCCTTCATGCCGTACTCAGGGTTTCTGTGTGTATTCCCGCACCACGCTGTCCAGCAGCGGATAACCCCGGTGGTTCAACTCATGGGCAATCCGCTGCATCTGGGCCGATGCCAGGGCTTCGTCCCGGGTCGGTTCCATGGGAAGGCGCGACGCGCACTCCGCAACCACTCGCCACTGCAGACGTTCCACCTGTTGCTTCCATTGGAGCATCCGGTCTTCGATGTGGCTGAGGGCATAGTTGCGGCGCTCCGCGTTGATGACGAATTCCGGGGGAATGGACGAAGGGTCCGCCGGCTGCACCGGCGCTTCCGGGTCATACAGGTCGAGAAGCCCGGCAAGGTCCTCGGACGCGTCATCGGGACGGTAGGTCAAGGCGCCATGGTAGAGATTCCGTTTAAGCTCCTCCCAACGGTTCAGGCTCCCGGCTTCCCGGCAGAGGGTTTGAAATCGATCATCAGCCGGTAGCGCACCTTCCCACTGAATCCGCTCAAAGTCGGGAAATGCGGGAAGTTGAACCGACGACTCCCACCGGTCCATGACTTCATCGATTCGCATGATGAGCTGCTGCTTCCACATCTCCATGATCACCGGCCCGCGCCGGTAACCGTTCAGTGCCTCGCCGATGACCATCAAGCGGGTCACGATGGCGAGAATCAGCACCAGCGGAAGGGCAACCTGCACGAGGACATCGTTGGGACTCAGGGCAAAGAGCCGGCGGGGAGACGAACTGGCGATGTCGTCGATGGCCCGGATCGCCCGGAGATCGTCGGGACGGTTCTTCATGACCGGGCCGGGGTGTGATCATCACCGCGGCTGTCACGGTTCTCTCCCTGCAGAAACTGTCCGAAAGCACGGCGCAGCGCAGTGCGGTCAGCTTCGCGGTCACGGCTTCCGGCATGGAGTTCCCGAACCATCGCATCCCGCTGGTCGGCGGCCGCCGCGGCATGGTGCTCCGCCTGCCGGGCGGCTGCATCGACCGCACGATGAATGCCGGCCATCGCTTCACGTCCTTCGTTCATCCCCTGTTCCAGCGCATCAAGCCGGGACCGGATGGCCTCGACGCCGAGGCGTATACCTTCGAGAGATTCGGCGGCGGCTTTCTCCGCGGCTTCACGGCGCGAGAGATCCTGTTCGACCAACTCGACCTGTCTCCGGTGCAGATCCCGGTTCTCGATCGATGTTGCGGCGAGGGCGGCGAGATGCCGCTCAAGATCGTCGAGACGATCAAGTTTATCCAGCCGGGCCAATGGCTGGAGCAGATCGTGCCCGGCGCGCTGCGCATCGGCCAGGGCATCAAGCCGGTCGACGGTGGATGCAGCTTCGCGGCGCCATACTGCAAGGTCGTCCCGGATGGCGGATAGCGATGCCGGCATGTCGCGCCAGTCTGTGCCGTCCAGCCGTTCCGAAAAGGACCGGGTGGAGGAACCGAGGGTTTGCAGATCGTCGATCAATGCCTGGAGTGTCGCGGAAAGGCTCGGTGGATCGTCCTGCGGAGGAAGCATCGCCGCCCGGTGAAACAACCAGGTCAGAGGACGGGCGGCCAGAAAGGCGCCGGCCAGTCCGAGCAGCGAGCTCAGGAGCGCGGTTGCGGTTCCGTCCAAAAGGCGGTCGAGCGTTTCACGAATCGTATCCGCCGAGGGAACCTCGCCGCTGAGCTCGCGCACTCCGCTGACATCCAAGCCGATCAGCAGACCGTACAACGTTCCGGTCAGACCGAGCATCACGAGGAAAAAAGGAAAATGCGGAGGATATGGATCAAAGATCAACCGCTGAACATGCTCTCCGGCGCCGGCTCCCATTCTGCGGAGCCGATGTGCCATGACCAGCGGAAACAGGAAGAGGAGCACCGGCACCAGCGTGCTGATCGTACTGAAATCGGCGGCAAACAAGGCGAACCAGGGGATCATCGGCTCGAGAAAACGCACGCCGGGAAAGAACAGCCGTAGCGCCAACTCAAGATTTACCAGCCAGGCGAGAGACGAAGGAATCAGAAGAGACCAGCAAACGACAATCAGAACCCCCAGCCGACGTCGGCGCATCATCATTTGTTCCCCGGTTTCCCCTGCATGCATAGGCAGGAAAGGTAACGGCAGGGATGGTGATTGCGCAATCCTGATTGTTCCTGTTCAAGAAACACCCTGAGCGGATGCATACCCTATTGATCAACACATTCCGATTTTTTCGATTGCCTATTCTCGATGTCTCATCACAATAGCTATCATGCAGTTACGCACCTATCATGTTGTGATCGGATCGGATCACGGCGGATTTGAACTCAAATCGGAATTGATCCGGCATCTCACCTCGGAGGGACACCGGGTCACCAATGTCGGAACCGACTCCAAAGAGTCCGTTCACTATCCCGACTTCGCAAAAAAAGTCGCGGACATGGTGGGCAGCGGTCTTGCGGACTTCGGCGTCATGATTGACGGCGCCGGCATCGGATCGGCCATGACCTGCAACAAGGTCCCGGGGGTGCTTGCCGCCGCCTGCTACAACGAAGCGCTGGCGAAAAACGCCCGGGAGCACAACGGTGCGAATGTCTTGACACTGGGCGCAGGGCAGAACAACCTTGCCGAATCGAAACAAATTCTTAACACGTTTCTTACAACGGATCACACCGAGGACCGGCATAAACGCCGGGTGGGCATGATCCGCGAAGTTGAGAGAAAGCATATGTCGAAATCCGCCGGATCCATGGGCGGGGACCTTTCCCCGGAAGATGTTCAACGCATAGCCGCCAAGGTCCAGGAGCTCCTCAAGTCAGGCGGCGGATCATCCGCCGCACCGGCCGGACCCCTCCCGGTCACGATTGCCGATTTGCCGAAACTTATCGATCATACGGTTCTCAAGCCGGAAACCACCCGGGCCGACATTGAGAAGCTTTGCGCCGAGGCGCTGGAGCACCACTTCTATTCCGTCTGCGTCAATCCCAGCTATGTTCAGCTTGCATCGAAACTTCTGCGGAATTCCGACGTCAAGGTTTGCGCAGTGGTCGGATTCCCGCTGGGCGCCCAGACCACCCAGATCAAGACGCTGGAAACCCGCAAAGCACTTCGCGAAGGCGCTTCGGAGATCGACATGGTCATCAACATCGGCGCGCTGAAGAGCGGCGACGATCAGCTTGTTCAGCGGGATATCCGCGGCGTGGTCGAGGATTGCCGGGACAGCCGGGCCAAGTGCAAGGTGATCCTCGAGACATCACTGCTGACCGATGAAGAAAAAGTCCGGGCCTGCGAGCTGAGCATGAAGGCCGGCGCCGATTTTGTGAAAACATCGACCGGATTCTCAACCGGCGGAGCGACCGTGGAGGACATCCGCCTGATGAGCCGAGTGGTTGCCCCCCGG